>JAFQJK010000004.1 GCA_017415005.1 Rikenellaceae bacterium | reverse complement strand
CCATATACCACTCGCGCGTGTACTTACGGTTCATCAGCCCGAGCATCCGCGTACTGCCCGACTGCGCCGGCAGGTGAATGCAGCGGCAGAGGTTGGGATGCGCGGCCATCGTCTCAAGCACCCTATCGCTCAGATCCTTGGGGTGCGAAGTGGCGAAGCGCACGCGCAGCCGCGGGTCGAGCGCGGCCACGGCCGCAAGCAGGTCGGCGAAATCGGTCGCGTGGCCATCCCGCTCCCAGCGGTACGAGTTGACGTTCTGGCCCAGCAGCGTCACTTCTTTGTATCCTGCGTCCAGAAGCGCCCGTGCCTCGGCGAGGATCGTTCGCGGGTCGCGGCTGCGCTCGTTGCCGCGCGTGTAGGGCACCACGCAGTACGAGCACATATTGTTGCACCCGCGCATGATGGCGATAAAGGCGCTCACGCCGTTGCTGTCGAGACGCACGGGCGAGATCTCGGCGTAGGTCTCCTCACGCGAGAGCAGCACGTTGACGCCGCGGCCGCCGTCCGAGGCCTCGCGCACGAGGCGCGGCAGGTCGCGATAGGCGTCGGGGCCGGCCACGATGTCGACGATCTGCTCGCGCTCCATCAGCTCCTCGCGCAACCGCTCGGCCATGCAGCCGATCACGCCGATGAGCAGCCCCCGGCGCGCACGCTTGAGGGCCTTGAGCTCGCGCAGCCGGTTCCAGATGCGCTGCTCGGCATTGTCGCGGATCGAGCAGGTATTGATCAGGATAAGGTCGGCCTCGCCGATCTCGGCCGTGTGGCGGAAACCGTCGGTCTGTAGGATCGAGAGCACGATCTCGCTGTCGCCGACATTCATCTGGCAACCGTAGGTTTCGATATAGAGCTTGCGCCCGTCTCCGGTGAGCGGACGGACCGAACGGAGTGTTTCGGATGAGAAGGTCATGGATCGGATTATCGTTTGCGTAGTTATATTTTCTCGGGGAAGGTTTTGAAACCGTCGCCGAACGTCTCATAGGCATTGACCACCACGACGAAAGCCTCGGGGTCGAGGTCGCGGATCATCGCCTGGACCGACGAGACCTCGCGCCGGCTCACCACCACGAAGATCATATCCTTGTCCTGATGCGTATAGAGGCCGGTCGACTTGATATAGGTACCCCCGCGCGCCATGTCCTCGAGGATGTAGCGGCGGATCTCCTCATGCTTCTTCGAGATGATGAACAGCAGCTTGTCATAGCTCGCGCCGTCGATCACATAGTCGATCACACGCGACGAGACGAAGATCGTGATGAGCGAATAGAGCGGCAGGCGCCAGTCGCCGAGCACCGCGAGGCCGAAGACGACCACGAGCGAGTCGACCAGCAGGATACCCTTCGAGAAGGTCATGTGGGCAAAGCGCGAGAGCAGCATCGCAACGATGTCGGTGCCGCCCGAGGTGGCCCGCGTCTTGATGATCAGCCCGACTCCCGCGCCGACCAGCACGCCGCCGAAAATACAGGCGATCATCATGTCGTTCGCAAGGTTGACATGGCCGCCGAGCATCGTGGCCGGGTCCTCGCCGATCAGGTAGGTCATCGTGTTCATAAAGATCGGGATCAGGAAGGCCGCCACGACGGTCTTCACGCCGAAGATACGCCCGAACACCCGGATACCGATGAGCAGCAGCGGAATGTCGAACATCAGGCCGAACGTACCCACCTGGATCGAAGGGAACAGCGCGTGCATCACGATACCCATGCCGTAGACGCCTCCCGGTACGATCTGGTACGGGTTGATGAACAGCACGAAACCCGCCGAGAGGACGAGCGATCCGGCGACGATCGAAAGCCATGACTTGAACCACCCCCGGGGTAGCTTGCGCCTGATTGTCTGAATGACCATTGCGGTTCGGTTTTGTGAGCAAAAGTAACGAAATTTTGCGATATTGCATTTTTCGGGCTACCTTTGCTTTACGTTACAGCACATGTAGGAATGATACTGAATATTGCACTGATCGTCGTAGCTTACCTGCTCGGCTCGATCCCGAGCGCCGTGTGGATCGGCAAGCGTTTCTACGGCATCGACGTCCGGGAGCACGGCAGCCACAACGCCGGAGCCACCAACACGCTGCGCGTGCTGGGCAAGCGCGCGGCGCTGCCGGTCTTCGCCATCGATATCCTCAAGGGCTTCGCGGCCGTGATGCTCTCGCACCTGTCGGCCTACGAGGCCGGATCGCCCGCAATCTTCAACCTCAAGATCGCGCTGGTGGCCGCCGCCGTCACGGGGCACATCCTGCCCGTGTTCGCAGGCTTCAAGGGAGGCAAGGGTGTGGCCACGCTGGCCGGCGCCGTGCTGGGCGTCTACCCGCCCGCTGTACTGCTCTGCCTGGCCACGTTCGCGCTCGTGCTCGCCCTCACGCACTACGTCTCACTCAGCTCAATGACCGCCGGGGTGATGTTTCCCGTATACATCGTGTTCGTCTTCCGGGAGAGCTACCCGCCTCTCATCATCTTCGGCTGCGTGATCGCGGCGCTGCTCATCTTCACCCACCGCAAGAACATCAAGCGGCTGGCGACGGGCACCGAATCGAAAACCTACCTGTTCAGACGCCCGTCCGAAAAAAAATAGGATAATCCCGGCCCGACAGGGTCACAACAACGAAATTGCAGGCTTTTTGCGGCGGTTTCGTTTTTTTATTATCTTGCATTCGCCTGACCTAATACTATTATGTTGACTGAAAACCTGATAAAAATATACGAGAAGAGTTTCCGCGAGAATCGCGAACTGCCCGCCCTCACGGACTACTTCAAGAAAGAGACCTTCTCCTACTTCGAGATGGCCAAGGAGATCGCCAAGCTTCACCTGCTCTTCGCCGAGTGCAAGATCAAGCCCGGCGACCGCATCGCGCTGATCGGGCGCAACAATCCGCGCTGGTGTATCTGTTACCTGGCCACGATCACCTACGGCGCCGTGATCGTGCCGATCCTGCAGGACTTCAACCCCAACGATGTCCACCACATCATCAACCACTCGGGCTCGCAGCTCGTCTTCGCCGGCGACACCTACTGGGATGCCATCGACGAGGACAGCATCGAGAACGTCACGGCGGCCTTCTCGCTCACCGACTTCCGCTGCCTGTTCGAACGCCGGGGCCGGTCGATCACCCGCTTCCAGCGCGAGATCAACCGCCACTACCGGGCCCATTACCGCCGCGGGTTCACCGAGAAGAGCATCAAGTACCGCGAAGTTCCCAACGACCGGCTGGCCCTGCTCAACTACACCTCGGGGACGACCGGATTCAGCAAGGGCGTGATGCTCTCGATCAACAACCTGACGAGCAACGTCGTGTTCGGCATCTCGCAGGACATCCACTATCGCGGCAGCCGGGCGCTGTCGTTCCTGCCGCTGGCCCACGCCTACGGCTGCATGTTCGACTTCCTGCTGCCGATCGCCAGCGGGTCGCACATCACGCTGCTCGGCAAGATTCCCTCGCCCAAGATCATCGTCGAAGCGATGGAAGAGGTACGCCCGACGCTTGTGTGCAGCGTACCGCTCGTGATCGAAAAGATCTACAAGAAACAGATACAGCCCAAGCTCGAGAAGGGGGTCGTGCGGTTCGCGATGAAAGTGCCGGGCGTCGACGCCACGATCCGCTCGGCGATCCGTAAAAAGCTGGTCGATGCGTTCGGCGGGGCATTCAACCAGGTGATCGTGGGCGGGGCGCCTTTCAACCGCGAGGTCGAGGAGTTCCTGATGAAGATCAAGTTCCCGGTAACGGTGGGCTACGGCATGACCGAGTGCGCGCCGCTGATCAGCTACACCCACGCCTCGCGCTACAAGCCGACCTCGTGCGGCCGCGTACTGCCCGGCCTGATGGAGGCCCGTATCGACTCGCCCGACCCCGAGCACACACCGGGCGAGATCATCGTGCGCGGCGAGCATGTGATGATGGGCTACTACAAGAATCCCGAGGCGACGGCCGAAGTGCTCGACGCCGACGGCTGGCTCCACACGGGCGACATGGGGACGATGGATCCCGACGGAACGCTCTACATCCGGGGCCGCTGCAAGACGATGCTGCTGGGTCCCAACGGACAGAACATCTACCCCGAGGAGATCGAGGCCAAGCTCAACAACCTGCACTGCGTGCTGGAAAGCCTGATCGTCGAGCGCGACGGGCGCCTCGTGGCGCTGGTCTACCCCGACATGGACCAGGCCGACGCCTGCGGATGCCCGCACGAGGACCTCTCGAAGATCATGGCCCAGAACCTCGAGGAGCTCAACCGGATCGTCGCGCCCTACGAGCAGGTTTCGGCCATCGTACTCTACCCCAACGAGTTCGAGAAAACGCCCAAAAAGAGTATCAAACGGTATCTGTACAACGTATAGCCCGTTGAGCCGGTGTCCGCTCCGGAGCGGGAAGACGGCTGTGAAAGCTCACGTTGTGAAGTGAGCGCTTGTTTTTGCATATGTCCTCCGGGCAGATCTTTGCCATTGCCGCAAAAGTAACCAAAAGATCTACCGCTCATAAAACCCCGGCTGAGACCGCGTCGTCCGGACAGACGACGGCCAACTCCTCTTTGTAGGCCTTCGGTCGCTTTCGTTCCCTCGGCCTAACGTTCGTCGGACAGCAGTCGTCGCTGCTCCCGTCCGGCCTTCCCGGTTTCCCACCGGTTTGATCAGGCGGGTCACAGGGACAGCCGCTCTTCCGGCAGGCGATCGGCCCTGCGGCCGGCGTGGGGCACCCGCTCCGCGAGGGGTGCCGTCCGGAGGCGCACACTGCCTGAGCGAAGCGAGTTGTGCAGCTCAGGCGACCGAACGGCTAATGCGGAGGATACCAAAGTACGCAACCCCATTATCCGAAATTGCCGGAGCGGCCTCTTTTTGTGTCACAACCAAAAGAGGAGAACAACACGTTGCCTCAAAGTCAAAGAAAACAACCTTACAAAATAATAAACCGGCAGGACTATGCAGTCCTGCCGGTTCACATTACAATCCCATTTGACCGGACAGACAAAAGTACGCCGTAGCCCCTCTCTCCCATACGGGGAAGGTCATGCGGACCGTACCTGCACCGTCAGCCGCTACTCCTCGCTGGCTCGCAGTCGCTCGGCGTTCTCGGCCACGATCAGGTGGTCGATACAGTCCTGGATGTCCCCGTCCATAAAGGCCGCCAGGTTGTAGATCGTATAGTTGATACGGTGGTCGGTGATACGGCCCTGCGGGTAGTTGTAGGTGCGGATCTTCGCGCTGCGGTCGCCGGTCGAGACCATCGTCTTGCGTTTGCCGGCGATCTCGTCGAGGTACTTGGCATACTCGAGGTTGAAGATACGCGTGCGGAGCTCCTCCAGGGCCTTGTCGAAGTTCTTGAGCTGCGACTTCTGGTCCTGGCATTGCACGACGATCCCGGTCGGGATGTGCGTCAGGCGGATGGCCGAGTAAGTCGTGTTGACCGACTGGCCGCCGGGACCCGACGCGCAGAACGTATCTTTGCGGATATCCTCCATGCGCAGGTCGATATCGAACTCCTCAGCCTCGGGCAACACGGCCACCGAGGCTGCCGACGTATGCACCCGGCCCTGCGTCTCGGTCTGCGGCACGCGCTGCACGCGGTGTACGCCGCTCTCGTACTTGAGCGTCCCGTACACGTTATCGCCCGTCACCTTGAGCACGATCTCCTTGTAGCCGCCCGAGCTTCCCGGGCTCTCGTTGTTGACCTCGTACTTCCAACCCTTCTGCTCGAAATACTTGACGTACATCCGGTAGAGGTCGCCGGCGAAGATGGCAGCCTCGTCGCCGCCCGTGCCACCGCGGATCTCGAGAATGGCATTCTTGGCGTCCTGCGGATCCTTGGGAATGAGCAGCAGCTTGATCTCCTCCTCGAGCCGCTCGATGCGGGGCTCGAGCTCCGCGATCTCCTCGCGGGCCATCTCGCGCATCTCCTCGTCCTTCTCGGTGGCGTACAGGTCTTTGGCCTCCTGCAGATTGGCCAGCGCCGTGCGGTACTCCTCGCTGGCCGCCACAAGAGGCTCCAGCTCCTTGTATTCCTTATTGAGGGCGACGAACTTCTTGACGTCGGCGATCACCTCGGGGTCGGTCATCTGCTGGCCGATCTCCTCGAACTTGATCTTCAGGCCGTCGAGGCGCGAAAGTATATTGTTTTCGGACATATGCGGTAATTTTAGTGTAGGGTAAAAATAATGCGAGGCGAGAGGCAAACCCGTCCGGTTGGAGCTTATCCGAGCCGCAGCCTATCTAAGCGAAAGGTTCGCTGGCGCAAAGATAACGCTTTTTCCGGAATATTTCACACGCAGCAGCAGGTTGCCGCGCGTGCGGAGTCGCCGGAAAATTCGTACCTTTGCCTGAACGGCCGTCCGCCGTTTTCCGGCCCATGTCGCAAGATACACCCAAATACCTCACGCTCTCCGAACTCGCGCGCCTCGTCCGCGCGCGGATCGACGACGCGCATCCGCTCCCCTACTGGGTGACGGCCGAGATCAGCGAGCTGAAGGTCAACTACTCGGGCCACTGCTACCTCGAGCTGGTCGAGAAAGGGGGCGACAACCACGTGCCGCGGGCCAGGATGAGCGCCGTGATCTGGCGCAGCTCGTACGGGGCGATCGCCTCGTATTTCGAGACGGCCACGGGGAGCCGCCTGGCCGCCGGGATACAGGTACTGG
>JAFQJK010000035.1 GCA_017415005.1 Rikenellaceae bacterium | reverse complement strand
CATGGCGCTCTCGTTCCCTGGCGGCCTGGGACCCAACCTGATCGTCGACGACGGCGGCGATGCGACGCTGCTCATCCATAAGGGCTATGCGGCTGAAAACGATGCCGCGGTCCTCGATGTGAAGGCCTCGAGCCACGAAGAGGATGTGATCCTCAATACGCTGCGCATCCTGCTCGCCGAGGAGCCCGGCAAGTGGCACGCTACGGTGGCCGGGCTTTACGGCGTTTCGGAGGAGACGACCACCGGCGTGCACCGCCTCTACCAGATGATGGAGCGCGGCGAGCTGCTGATCCCGGCGATCAACGTCAACGACTCGGTGACCAAGAGCAAGTTCGACAACCTGTACGGTTGCCGCGAGTCGCTGGCCGACGGCATCAAGCGCGCGACGGACGTGATGATCGCCGGCAAGGTGGTCGTGGTCTGCGGCTACGGCGATGTGGGCAAGGGCTGCGCGACGAGCATGCGCTCGTACGGCGCGCGGGTGATCGTCACCGAGATCGACCCGATCTGCGCGCTGCAGGCGGCCATGGAGGGCTTCGAGGTGAAGACCGTCGAGGAGGCGCTTGCCGAGGGCAACATCTACGTGACGACGACCGGCAACCGCGACATCATCACGCTTGAGCACATGCAGGGCATGCGCGACCAGGCGATCGTCTGCAACATCGGCCACTTCGACAACGAGATCCAGATGGCGCGCCTCGAGTCGTGCCCGGGCGTGGTCAAAACCGAGATCAAGCCGCAGGTCGACAAGTATACCTTCGCCGACGGCCACTCGATCTACGTGCTGGCCGAGGGGCGCCTCGTCAACCTGGGTTGCGCGACGGGCCACCCGTCGTTCGTGATGAGTAACTCGTTCACCAACCAGACGCTGGCCCAGATCGAGCTGTGGCAGACGCGCGGCCAGCGCCCCGTCGAGGTGACCTGCCTTCCGAAGCGGCTCGACGAGGAGGTCGCCCGCCTGCACCTCGAGCAGCTCGGCGTTCACCTCACCCGCCTCACACAGGCGCAGGCCGATTATATCGGTGTGGCGGTCGACGGTCCGTACAAGTCGGATATCTACCGTTACTAAACGCCATAGGTTTCCGGCCTGAAGGCCGGACGATCGATCAAAATCGAGTGGATCTCTTTCGGTATCTACTCGATTTTGTTGTATATATTACATATATATGGGGGTGTGTCCGGGCTGGTGGCCAAATGACAGCGCGGACGATCGGGCAATCCGGGCGGCCTCCCGTATCCGCTCTTTGTCGATCCCGGCGATCCCGCCGGACCGCTCGTGCGCCGGGGCTATCCCGGATCAAACTATTCCTGCCCGGACAGCGCGGCGATCCATCATACGGTACCCGAACAGCCTGCCGCCGCTCGGGAAGACGCTCCTGCGACTCTCCTGGATACGAAACCGATGATCCGGTCCCGGACGCCGGCGACGATCCGGCCCCGGTCGCTACCCTTTGGGCAGCGCGTCGATCCACGCCTCCAATGCCGCAAGTGCTGTCGCGGGCTCCTCGACGAACCCCATATGTCCCGAGTGCTCGAGCCAGACCGCCGAGGCATCGGGCAGTCCGGCGATCACCTGCTCTGCGATCTCCGGTGCAATATATCCGTCATGGCGTCCGAAGATCAACAGTACCGGCACTTTCAGTGCCCGGAGCATCGCGCTGCGGTCGGGGCGCTCCATCAGTCCGCGCAGGATGGCCACGATCCCCTCGTCCTCGGTCAGTGTGATCTGGTCCGAGAGCTCCTCGATCTTATGGGTCAGCCGCGCGCGGTTGTCCGGGGCGAAGCCGTTGCCGGGCGACAGGCGGGCCAGCGCGTCTTTCTTGCCTGCCCGGATCAGGTCGATCTCGCGTCGCCGGGCCGCCTGTTTCTCCGCGCTGTCGGCCAGGGGCGTCGAATGGAAAAGTGCCAGTCCCAGCAGCCGCTCGGGCCATGCCTCGGCGAAGGCCTGCGCCACGTAGCCTCCCATCGAGTGCCCGACCATCACGCAACGGTCGACACCGAGTTCGTCGAGCGCCCCGCGCACCACCCCGGCCAGGAACTCCATCGTATGCACCTCGTCGTGCACTTCCGAGATGCCGTGCCCCGGCAGGTCGGGCGCGATCACGCGGTAGCGCCGTGCCAGTCCTGCCGCAAAATCGTCCCATACGTCGAGCGACTCCAGGTAACCGTGCAGCAGGACCACTGCGGGGCTGTTCTTCTCACTGTCCGCAATACGGATGGCAACTCCGGCCGCCCGGATAAACTTTTCCATCTTTTAGATCATTAACTCAGGCGGAGTATCTGAGCGCCGCCTCACCGCTCGCTTTAATACGGCAGTCCGGGACCTATGGCCCCGGACTGCCTTCAATTCCCTTGTATAGTTACAGATTGCCGTTAGCGTCCATCCGCATCTTCGTCCTCATCATACTCCCGGTCGTCGTCCACATCGGTATCGTCATCCTCCGGGTCATCCTCCGGATCGTCCCCGTCGTCAAAGTAGTCGAGTACCGATTCCCGTTTACGGTATGAGAGATCGAGGCCTTCCTCTTCGTCGAGCTCGCTGTACATCGCCCGTTTTTCCTTGCCGCTCTTGCGGATCGGTTCCAGTTTGGCCGCCTTGCGGAGTGCGTCTTCCGAATGGACACGCGCACGCCCGCTCCGGAAATCCTTGGTCACTTTCATGGGTGGTAAGAGACTTTGATAAGTTTAAATGGTTGAACTGAAAAGCAGTAGTATCTCTGCGCAATTTTAGTCAAAAAAACGACAAATCCGCATCCCCCTCTCCGATAATTTCCCAAAAAAAATGCCAGCCGTCCATTTTTACGGCTGAAATGACCGTTTACGCCCCGTAGAGGCCCTCGGCCGGGGTTACGGGCCGGCGAACCCCCCAGCCCGGAAACTTGTCCGACGACCGTTTCTGTTTTCTTTTGTGTGGATGTGAAAGGCGGTTGTAACGATCGGAAGAAAGAACATCCTCCCGCGTCCTGACGCAGAAGGAGGGCGCAGCGGCGACTCCGGACGATGGCGGCGCCCTGTTTTTGCCTTCCGCGCTTGGGTCGCTCAGCCGTCTGGGCCGTGCGATCCGCTTCGTTCTGCCGGCATGCGCCTCCGGGTGTCGCCCCGCGAGGAACGGGCCATCCGGGGGCAGACAGCCTGCCGGAAACGAGCCTTTTATGCCAGCAGCGTAAGCCGGACTGGCTGCCGCGCAATATCTTTGCATCGGATACATAGAGCGGCGCCGAGAGGCCGGGGATCGAAAGGAGTGGCGCCGGCTCATGCCCGGCAGTCTGGAGGGGGTCAGAGCCCCGGCGTCCCGGGCTCCAGGGCTCGGGCGGCGTTAGCCGCCTCCGGAGTCGATGGACTTTCGACAGACCTGCCGTCCTTTTTCCCGGCGATTGCCGAAGGAGCGGCCCGGGAAACGCCCTGGCTCCGGTCTTCGGGCGATCCTCCGTGGCGGGCCTGGGTTTACTGTTCGTTCTCGAGCTGGAGCGCCTGCCAGAGCATGTCTTTCAGTTCCCGGATGTGCAGGCCCGAGACCGACGAGATGAAGACTGCCGGCAGGTCGGGCAGTTGGCTGCGCATCTCGTCCATCATCTGTTCGTCGAGCATGTCGCACTTGGTGATCGCGAGCAGCCGTTTCTTGTCGGTCAGCTCGGGGTTGTACATGGTCAGCTCGTTGAGCAGGATCTCATACTCTTTCCTGATGTCCGCCGAGTCGGCCGGGACCATGAACAGCAGGATCGAGTTGCGCTCGATATGGCGCAGGAAGCGTGTGCCGAGGCCCTTGCCTTCGTGCGCGCCCTCGATGATACCCGGGATGTCGGCCATCACGAACGAGTGCCCGTCGCGTGCCTCGACGATACCGAGGTTGGGCTCGAGCGTCGTGAAGGCGTAGTTGGCGATCTTGGGCTTGGCGGCCGATACGACCGACAGCAGCGTCGACTTGCCCGCATTGGGGAAGCCGACGAGCCCTACGTCGGCCAGCACCTTCAGCTCGAGGATGAAGGTGCCTTCCAGGGCCGGGCCTCCCTCCTGCGCATAGCGCGGGGCCTGGTTGGTCGAGGTCTTGAAGTGCCAGTTGCCGAGGCCCCCGCGCCCTCCCCTGAGCAGTACGAGCTCCTCGCCGTCGGTAGTCACCTCGCCCACGACCTCGCCTGTCTCGGCATCCCGCGCGACGGTGCCGAGCGGCACCTGGATGACCGAGTCCTTGCCGTTACGGCCCGAGCATCGCGCGCCCGACCCGTTCTCGGCGTTCTCGGCGAAGATATGGCGCTGGTACTTGAGGTGGATCAGTGTCCAGTACTGACTGTTGCCGCGCAGGATGACGCTCCCGCCCTCTCCTCCGTCGCCCCCGTCGGGGCCACCGAAGGCGACGAACTTCTCGCGCCGGAAGTGGGCCGAGCCCGAGCCGCCGCTGCCCGAACGGCAGAAGATCTTGACGTAGTCGACAAAGTTGGATGAGGCCATAAGTTGTTTATTTGTGATATATATTACTTTATTTCGTTGTCCGGCGCCCAGGCGTTCTCCTCGCTTTCCGGGTCTTCCCCGGGTTTGGCCGGCATGCCATCCCGCAGCGATCGTGACGGTCTTTTGCGGTCCGCGGCCGGGACGTTGATGCAGGCGGACCGGTATCCCTGTTTGAGGCTTGTGCCGGGGCGCACCGTTCCGTCTTGTGCCCAAAGGTAATAATTTTTTACCTTTGTCCGTCTAACACGTTGTCGTATGAGCAAGCGTAAGCCGGCGGGGATGTCGCCCGCAACCTACCTGAGGATCGTCCTGCTGATGGCGGTCGTTGTCGGCGCGCTGCTGTGGCTCTCGCGCCGGAGCTGGGTGCTGCCCTCGTCCGGCAAGGCCGGTGCCGTCCGTGAGGCGCGGGTATCCGAACCCCGGCGGCGGAGCGACGGTATGGAACCCCGACCGCCTGCGACGGCTGATGCTGAGCGTTCAAATTGTGTGCCGCGGCTGGCGTTGCCCGCCTGTGCCGGTCGCGATTTCGTGATCGAGAACGAGGCGGGTCGCTATGCGCTGTGCTACGACACGGCCTGCCGCCAGGCGGCCTGGGTGGCTTACCTGCTGACGCGCGCCGACGTGCATGCGCGCGAGGCCAAACGCAAGAATGCCTTTCGCAGCGATCCCGAGGTCGTGGGGCGCGGCTGGCCCACGGCGGTCGATCGCGATTACGCAGGGTCGGGGTATGACCGGGGCCACCTGCTTCCGTCGGCCGACCGGGTGGGTTCGCAGGCGGCCAACAACGCCACCTTCCTGTTGTCTAACATCTCGCCCCAGCTCCCGGCGCTCAACCGCGGCGTGTGGAAGCGGCTTGAGGAGCAGGTCCGCGCGTGGGCCGGCCGCTACGACTCGCTCTACGTGGTGACGGGCGGCGTGCTACGCCCCGACCTTCCGCGGATGAAGGAGCGCGTGGCCATTCCCGGCCAGTTCTACAAGGCTGTGCTCGTGCGTATCGGCGGCGCCTATCATGCGGTGGCCTTCCTCGTTCCGAACGACGCGGACGTCGTGTCCGATTTCATGACTTATGCGGTGCCGGTCGACCGGGCCGAGGAGGCCGCGGGCCTCGATTTCTTTGCAGCGCTTCCCGACAGCATCGAGCGCGCCGTCGAGAGCCGGATCGACCGCCGCATATGGCGGTAGCGACCCGTGACCGGGCCTTTGCTTTCGGATCGTAAAAATAATTCCGGGATAGGTTAAGGAATGGAATAAATTTCTTATATTTGGTTACATATCGGAAGCGGGCGTTTGGCGCTTCTTTTGCCTCCGGTAGCGTAACCGCGTTCCTAAAACCCTACTGCCATGAACGTCGCACAGATCATGACCGCGCTGGAGCAGAAGCATCCGGGCGAGAACGAGTACCTGCAGGCTGTCCGCGAGGTGCTCACGTCGGTCGAGGAGGTGTACAACCGCCATCCCGAGTTCGAGGCCGCGCGCATCGCCGAGCGGATCGTCGAGCCCGACCGTATCTTTACGTTCAAGGTGCCGTGGATCGACGACCGCGGCACGGTCCGGGTCAATATCGGCTACCGCGTGCAGTTCAACAACGCGCTGGGCCCCTACAAGGGCGGCCTGCGCTTCCATTCGAGCGTCAACCTGAGCATCCTCAAGTTCCTCGGTTTCGAGCAGATCTTCAAGAACGCGCTGACCACGCTCCCGATGGGCGGTGCCAAAGGCGGTTCCGACTTCAGCCCGCGGGGCAAGTCCGACCGCGAGGTGATGCGTTTCTGCCAGGCCTTCATGACCGAGCTGTGGCGCTATATCGGTCCCGAGACCGACGTTCCGGCGGGCGACATCGGCGTCGGGGGCCGTGAGATCGGCTACCTCTACGGCATGTACCGCAAGCTGGCCCGCGAGAATACGGGCGTGCTGACCGGCAAGGGGATGACCTACGGCGGTTCGCTCGTGCGTCCCGAGGCGACGGGCTTCGGCGCCGTCTATTTCGTGCGGCAGATGCTCGAATCGCGCGGCGACACGCTCTCGGGTAAGGTCGTGGGCCTCTCGGGCTTCGGCAACGTGGCCTGGGGCGCTGCGCTCAAGGCCACCGAGCTGGGGGCCAGGGTCGTGACGATCTCGGGGCCCGACGGCTATATTCACGACCCGGCCGGCCTCGATGCCGAGAAGATCGCCTGTATGCTTGAGCTGCGCGCGTCGAACGACGATGTGGTGGCTCCCTATGCCGACCGCTTCCCGGGCGCGACGTTCGTTGAGGGGCGTCGCCCGTGGGAGGTGCCGATGGACATCGCGATGCCCTGCGCGACGCAGAACGAGCTCGATGCCGACGATGCCGCGTGCCTGATCGCGGGCGGGGTGCAGTATGTGGCCGAGGTGTCGAACATGGGGTGTACGCCCGGGGCGATCGACCGGTTGATCGCGGCGCGAATCCCTTACGGGCCGGGTAAGGCGGTCAATGCCGGGGGTGTGGCCACCTCGGGCCTCGAGATGACGCAGAACGCGATGAAGCTCAACTGGCCCCGCGAGGAGGTCGATGCACGCCTGCACCAGATCATGTCGTCGATCCACGCCGCGTGTGTCGGGTACGGCACCGAGCCCGACGGCTATGTCAATTACATGAAGGGCGCCAATATCGCCGGCTTTATGAAGGTGGCCCGCAGTATGGTCGAACAGGGAGTGATTTAATTTTGTGTAATAAAAGTTACATAAATTAGATTGGAGGGCCTGTTCTTTTCGGAGTTTCATACGGACTGCCGGGCGGTGTTCCGCATCAGCCCGCCCGCCCGGGTATATACACAGGTATGGGGACCGTACCCCGTTCCCCACATCGGGCAGTTCGCAGAGAACGACCCCGGATCCGCTATCTGTTGAATTCCCGTCGCCGATCATCGGTCGATGTTTCCTGGAGCCTGAACGGGAGCGGATCATACGGGCAGAGCTACGTTCTGCGTGAGGTCCTGACTGCGACTTCGGCCCTTGTCGACTACCATAGAACGGCCACCCTACTTCTGTGGGGCCGGCCTCATGCGTATACATGGCCCCGACCGGCCTCAGCGTTTTACGATCGCCTTGTTGTTCCGCCCGTCTACGAACACGTAGAGCGGTTGCTCGAAGCGGACGTGGCGGATCAGGTCGCTCTCGTCCACGGCTGGCATCGCCTCGAGCAGTTCCTCGCGGAACAGGCCGTCGCCGAGGAAGGGGTTGATCGTGACGTATCCCACGCCGAACGAAGTGAGGTTCTGGAAGAAGTGGGTACCCTGGCTCGGGTCGACTCGGAAATCTTCCAACCCGCATTCGACGATCACCTTGGCCTCCGAGATGTGCGGCCATTTGACCGGCACCCCGAGCCAGGGGTCGCTCGATCCCCAGCGGCCGGGGCCCACCAGTACGTAGCCGCGCTTTTCGTCGCGCATACGACGGTTGAGCAGCTCGAGCTCGCGGGCGATCTCGGGCGTGCGCGCCGTGTCGAAGCCGGCCGTGCGGACGTAGACGATGTCGCTCACACCCTCGACGGCGCCGATGCCCAGTGCATTTTCGGCATAGATCAGCGCGTCGGTGCGGTCGACGGTCTCCCAGTCGAGCGAGCTGTTGCCCCGTTCGTCGATGATCGGGCGGATCTGCAGGAAGTTGAATACCTTGTCGGCTCCGGGCGCTACGTCGAGGTTGGCGGCGAACTCCAGCTCGACCGGACAGCGCATCTCCTCTTCGCCCATCGCGAGCAGGTCGCGGACGATCTCGGCCAGCGGGAAGGTGTCGTACTTGAGGATGTGGGCGAAGGTGACGATCTTGCGTCCCTCGGTGTAGCTGCTGTCCGATATGGCCTGGTTCTCCATGTCCCAGGTCGAGGCCACGTGGCGCATATTGCGGAAGTGGGCGGCCTTGCCTATCTCGAAGCGTTGGAGGTTGACCGCGTCGTCGAGCGAGGTCTTGAACTCCTCAGGGCGCAGGTTGAGTGCGTACATCTCGCGCTGCGTGTCGCGCAGCGCCAGTTCGGGCGTCGATAGCTGGAGCACGCGCTGCGGGTATGCCGGCGAGAAGCGCAGCGTCTGGCCGCCCTCGACCACCAGCTTGCCGAGTCCGAAGGCGAGGTTCACCACGCCGTCCTCGGGCCGCTCGTCGCCGATCGGGTAGCAGTTGATCGACCGCGCCACGCCCGAGAGGGTGGGGAAGAAGTAGCCGCTGTCCTCGGTGCCGCACACTTCCTGGATCACCACGGCCATCTTCTCCTCGCTCAGTACGTTGGCCGTCGCCGTGATGTAGGCGCGGCTCGCGGCGAAGTAGACCGAGGCGTAGACGCTCTTGATCGCTTTGCCCAGCAGGCGTAGCATCTGGTCGGTGTTGTCGGTGAGCGGGATCATATAGGTCGAGTAGATGCCTGCGAAGGGCTGGTAGTGCGAGTCCTCGAGCTTCGAGCTCGACCGGATCGCGAGCGGCCCCTTGGCGTACTTGATGTAGGTGCGCAGCTCGCCGACCAGCTTCTCGGGCAGGCGCGACGAGACGAACTCCGAGAGCAGCTCCTCGTCCGAGATGTCCGAGTTGACGACATACTGTAACCCGTTCTCGCGGATGAACTCGTCGAAGTAGTCGGTCGTAACGACCACCGTGCGCGGCAGCAGCACGCGTACTCCCGGGTACTTGTCGTAGAAGTTGTATTTCTGCAGCATGCTGTTGATGAAGGCCAGCCCACGCGCCTTGCCGCCGAGCGAGCCCTCGCCCATGCGGGCGAACCAGATGTACTCCGAGTAGGTCTCCGGGTCGAACCGTGCCACTACGCCCTGCCCGAGCAGGATGCGGTAGTCGTTGATGTGCTGCACGATAAAGCTGCGTGTATCGTCTATCGAGGGCATGTTGCTGCTGTTCATCGCTTTGAACATCGTGGCCAGCGAGAAGAGCCCGCGCGAGTACATCCATTTTGACAGCCGGTTGCGCGAGGTGTAGTAGAGCAACACCCGGTCGGGTATCTCCTGTACGAGCTGCTGCAGCTCTTTGAGGTCCTTGGCCCGGCCGATCTCCTCGCCCGTTTCGGGGTCGGTGAAGACGAAGTCGCCGAAAGCGAACTCGCGGCTGATATACTCGCCGAGCTCCAGCAGCAGCGTTTTCGAGTATTTGACGATGAAGCCCACGCCGAGCTCCTCGGCCGTCGCGCGCATGCTCTCCTGCGACGATTGCAGCAGGAACGGCATGTGCGGGTCGTCTTTCTTGATGAGCTTGCAGAGGTCGATGCCTGCGTCGAACTTCTCGTCCTCGCTCCGGTCGTTCTTATGGATCACGAAGCCCACGTCCGAGATCACCCCGAGCATGTGCTTCTTGTACTTTTCGTACAGCTCCACCGCCTCGGTGTAGTTGGTCGCCAGCAGGATCTTGGGCCGGGCGCGCTTGCGCAGCGTCTGTTGCTGCTCGTTGAGGGCCTCCTTGAGGAACTCGTTGCTCTGTTGCAGGACGAGCTTATAGACGGCCGGCAGGTAGGTCGAGTAGTATTTGATCGAGTCCTCGACGAGCAGGATCGACTGCACGCCCACCTCGAGGATGTCGTTATCGGCGTTCATGCGGTCCTCGATCGTCTTGATGATGGCAATGATCAGGTCGGCGTTGCCGTGCCAGCTGAAGATGTAGTCGATGGCCGAGTGGTCCTCGCTGTCGATGCGGCGGTAGATCTCGCGCGAGAGGTTGGTCAGCAGCACGAGCGGAATGTGAGGGTGGTGCGCCTTGAGCTGCTTCGAGAAGCTGAACACGTCGAGCTCGCCGACGTTGTACATGCTGATGACCACATCGAAGTCGCTCTCCGTTTCGAGCCGCGCGAGCGCCTCGGTGGTCGAGGCGACCCGGCTGAACGAGGGCGGGTTGCTCAGGTTGAGGTCGATGTACTCTTTGTTGATCTGCGACTCGATGCGCCCGTCCTCTTCGAGGATGTAGGCGTCGTAACTGCTGCAGATGAGCAGGATCTTGCGGATACGCCGCTGCATCAGGCTGTGGTAGTCGATGCGGGGGATCGCGTGGATGTTGCCGGGAGTGACCATATCGGGCGGGAGTGTGTTTGCGGTGACAGGGTGGGCACGGTGCGCGGCGGCACCGGTCCGTTTTTCGGTGTTCGTACAAAAATAAGCGAATTTTTTTATCTTTGCGTTCGGAGTCCGGCAAATGAGACGGTACGCCGCGCCGGTCTCCGAACGCATAACCCTTAAAAACCGGGCCAAAGCCGGGAGATATATGAGCTATCAGTTGGAAGAAGTGATCACCAGGGAACAGCGCAAGGCGTTCCTTGACCTGCCCAAGCGGCTGTACCGCCATGAGCGCAACTGGGTGTGCCCGCTCGACGCGGACATCGAGTCGCGGTTCGACCCGGCGCGCAACGAGTTGTTCAAAAGCGGCGAGGCGATCCGCTGGATCGCGCGCGACACGGCGACGGGCCGCGTGGTGGGGCGTATCGCGGCGTTCTACAACCGCGAGCTGGCCGAGGCCAACGACCAGCCCACGGGCGGGTGCGGCTTTTTCGAGTGTGTCAACGATCAGCAGGTGGCCGACCTGCTTTTCGACGCTTCGCGCGACTGGCTCGCGGCGCGGGGCATGGAGGCGATGGACGGTCCGATCAACTTCGGCGACCGCGACCAGTGGTGGGGTGTACTGGTCGAAGGGTACGAGCACCAGCCGCTTTACGCCAACACTTATAATTTCCCGTACTATAAAGAGCTGTTCGAGGCCTACGGGTTCAAGAACTATTTCAACCAGCACACCTACCTGCGCAAATTGGAGGCGGGTGTGTTCGGCGAGTCGGTCTACGAGCGCGTGAAGCGCCTGCAGGAGACGCCGGGTTACCGGTTCGAGTCGATCCGGATGAAGGACCTCGAGCAGGTGGCCGACGACTTCCGGCTGATCTACAACAAGGCATGGGCGCAGTTCTCGGGCGTCAACCCGATCGACCGCGAGCATGCCCAGAAGCTGATGCAGGGCATGCGCCCGATCATCGACCCGCGGCTGATCTACTTTGCCTATTTCAACGACGAGCCGATCGGGTTCTTTATCATGGTGCCCGACATCAACCGGGTGATCGGCCGGTTCAATGGCAAGATGAACCTCATCAACAAGCTGCGTTTCCTCTACCTGCTCAAATGCAGCCATGCGGCCGACCGTATTTTCGGCGTGATCTTCGGCGTGGTCCCCGAGTTCCACGGCAAGGGGATCGAGTCGGGGATCATCTACGCCTTCGAGCAGTTCATCGCACGCAAGAAGATTCCCTATAAGACGCTTGAGCTGGCCTGGATCGGCGACTTCAACCCGGTGATGATGCGTATGGTCGAGAACTACGTCTGCGCCACCAAGCACAAGATGCACACCACGTACCGCTACCTGTTCGACCGGACCCGGGAGTTCAAGCGGGCGCCGCGCATGGGTATGAAGCGGTAGCGTCGCGGCCTGCCGTCGCGTATTCAGTGGGTGTTTGGCCATCTGCCGCCCAAAGCCGTCGCAGTCCATGCCGGCTTCCGGTCCTGTTGCGACCTACCCGGCGCCTCTGTCGCGCATGCGGATTCCCCGTGCCGCCCGACCTTTGCCGACGCATAACCCCCGCCTCCTATGTTGGTTTTCCAAGCCGTCGCAGGTTGTGCCGGCTTCCGGTCCTGTCGCGACCTACCCGGCGCCTCTGTCGCGCATGCAGATTCCCCGTGCCGCCCGACCTCTGCCGACGCATATATTTACCACCTATTGTTGGTTTCCATAACCGCCGTATTCTATGCCGGCTTTCGGTCCTGTTGCAGTTTGCTCTGGTCTGCCGGGTGCCGTCCGGTCGCTCCGGGGAGGTCCCGCCGCCTTTTTTGCTGGTCTGTTCCGGCCTCGCTTAGCCGCGTACTGCCCGGTCTTTGTTCCGGCCTCCGGCCCTGTCGACCGGTATAACCGTGCCGCCTTTCGCGGAGCGTCGTTCCTCACGACGACGGCGCTGCTCTGCTCTCACCCCGAAGACGGGCCGGCCCCTTATTCATCCACGACCTGCCCGGTCTTGTCGATCACCAGCCACTGGTCGCTGTCCCAGTAGCGGTGTTCCTCGTCGGGAGCGTCGGTGACCGGCCGCTCGCAACCCGTGAACGTCACTTTGGCCCGGCCGTTGTCGAACGGTGTCCCGAAAGCATACTGAGGCGCGATCGCGATGCGTCCCAGCGTGTCGGCGTAGCCCACCCGGCCCGCGTCGTCGCGGATGCGCATCAGCCCGTCGCAGACGTAGTCGGGCCCGTTGTCGAACCACAAGACGTTGAACATCTTGCGGCCGCGGCGGTCGATGGCTAAGCAGAGGTCGTAGGCGCTCTCCCTGCGCTCGGGGCGATTCACGACGACGGCATGCGTGCGCAGCGTGTCGGTGTAGCAGTAGAGATACTGTCCGGGAGGGATGATCGTGTCGCCCCGGCGGTCGACATAGCCGCATGGGTCTCCGAATCCGTTTTCCCCGGCGGTGATTCGGACCAGGTAGTCGTCCGTGGACGGGGAGGGCTTGCAGGCGCTGAGCAGCAGGCCGAGCAGCGCGAAGATCGGGCGGATGCGGGACATGGTCATGTGATCTTGATCGTTTGCTGCAAGATACGAAATTCGCGCTTATCCGGTGCAATGAACCGGCGCGCCTGTCCGTTTGTGATAGGGCGGACCACAGGGAAGGGTTTACGGCCGTCGCTCCGGCATGCGGTTTGTGCCCGCGGATGTGTGCCGCAGTTCCGCGCGGCCGCGAAATCCGGCGCGATTTGCTAATTCGGAAATATCTCCTTATCTTTGTGGGCTGTTTAATCCTTAAATAACGTATTCGAAATGCCGAAAATGAAAACCAATTCCGGTGCAAAGAAGCGCTTTACTTTCACCGGATCAGGAAAGATCAAGAGAAAGCATGCTTTCAAAAGTCACATCCTGACCAAGAAAACCACCAAGCAGAAACGCAACCTGACGTATGCCGGGCTCGTTTCTCCGGCCGACGAGGCCAACGTGAAGATGCTGCTCGTGAAGTAGTCTCTCCGCGCCATGTTTAACTAAGGGCGGCTCAGCCCCGAAGAGTGCGAGAGAATCGCGCCGCTGTACGCCCGTAAAACTTTACCATTATGCCAAGGTCAGTAAATGCAGTAGCATCAAGAGCCAGAAGAAAAAAAGTTTTAAAACTTGCCAAGGGTAACTTTGGTTCAAGGGGAAATGTTTGGACCGTTGCGAAGAACACGGTCGAAAAAGGTCTCACTTACGCCTACCGGGATCGTAAGAACAAGAAAAGGACTTTCCGCAGCCTGTGGATCGTGCGTATCAACGCCGCCGCCCGCAGCAACGGGATGACCTACTCGGAATTTATGGGCAAGCTCAGCGCCAAGGGGATCATGCTGAACCGCAAGGTTCTGGCCGATCTGGCAATGAACAATCCCAAGGCATTCGAAAAATTGGTGCAAACAGTGAAATAGCCGCCCTCTCCGGGCAAGGCTGGAGCCGCTCCCCGTCGGGGAGCGGCTTTTTTTATTATAGGCATGTCGGATGTGTTGTCGCCCGCATTGCCGCTTTTTGTCTCCCGTTGTCACTTTTGTCACCCGTGTTGTCATTTTTTGGCGCCCGTTGTCGCTTGTCAGTCTCCGGGGAGTTACCCCGTGAGCATTCGTCGTCATCCGTCACCTGTCCATCTCCGGCCGTTAACGGTCGGAGGTGGCAGGACTGTGGGGGAGGGCAGGTAGCATGGGGTGATCTGTATGCGCTCTATGTGGGTCAGACGCTGGGCTGGATAGTCCGGGCTAATGGCCGTTCCCGATGCCTGGCGCTACGCCCGGCAGCCGTTTCCGGGGAAACGATGAGAGGAGAGGGGCGATGGCTTGCTGTTAGTGTGCGAGCTACGGTCGGCAGGGCTGCCCTTCCGCTATTGGTTGTAGCCCAGGCGCTAAAAATCCTCGTCTCCGAACAGGGTGACCCGCTTGCCCGTCAACGAAATCTCGAATTCATTGATCTCTAATGTCTTGATGAGCTGCTGCCCCAAGTAGATCCTGGCGGTGATCCGGGTGCCGAACGGGATGACGGCCCAGCCTTTCGTGGAGACGAAGTGCAGCTGATAGGAGGCGCCTGCTCCCAGGCGCGGATTGGACACCGGTCCGACCAATGATTTGGTGCTGGCGTACAGTTACTCTTTGGTGTCCTCATTAAAAAAGATGACCTCGACTTTCAGGTTATCGGGCGGATAGGTGAAGTCCCGGGCCGAGGTATTCCTGAATGTCAAGACCGCGCAGGGGGCTCATATCCCGCGACCTGTATAGTAGCCGGTGTTCGCCTTTTCCAGGATCACGCTATCCTGCGGATTGCCCTTCTGTTCTTTGTTTCGGTCTGCCCGGGCGATGGCCTTTTCGATCTTTCGTTTCTTGGAGTTGCTTGAGTTCCCGGCGAAAGAGCCGACCCCCACGCCCAGGATAAGTGTGAGCAGCAGGAGGCACAAAAGCGTTGATCTTTTCGTCTTCCCTGTGTGTCTGTCGTTTTGCGGAGGCCGGTCCGGAGGTTCTGTGTACGGGCTTGCGCCCGTTTGAGCGGGCGTTGCCGGGCTAACCGTTGTTTTCGCCCGTTCCCGGTTGCGGTTTCCCCGGTTTGGTCGATGCTCCTGCCCTGCGGCGCGGACGCCGGCGGGGTCTGGGCTCCTGCTTTTTCTCAGGCGGCGCGGGCTGCATGATGACCGTGGCGGCCGCAGGATCGGCGCTCATCAGGCGCGAGTGGATCTCAAGGCATATCCAGGCGTCGGTGGCGGCATACATCTGCTGGGCGGGTGTCAGCGTTACAGCTTCCCAGTTGCTCAGGCGCTGGGCCTTCGAGACGCGCGCGCCGAGGACGATGGCCGACATCTTGCGGACGCTCAGCTCGTCGATCCCGAATGTCCGGACCACAGACTGGAGGTCGACGAAGCCGCCGGGTACGAAAGCATGCACCTGCTGCAAGGCATGCAGGTCGCCGGGAACGGCGGCGCCGATCTTGAGCACGTCGGGCGACGTGAGCAGCTCGAGAAGCGCCGGGTGGAACGGGATACAATTGAGGCGGAACAGGAACGCGCGGTCGGGGCCCGAGAGCTGGAGCAGCGCGACGCGGTTCATCGGGGCTCCGGGTTTGAACGAGGGCCGTGTTTCGGTGTCGAAACCGATCCGGGGCTGGCCTAGCAGGTAGGCGCAGGCACCGGGGATTTGCTCCTCGGAGTCGACGACTGTGATCTGCCCCTCGAATCGGGCGATGGGCAGCTCGGCCAGCTCTTCGTTGGTGATGGTTTCGCGGAATGGTTTCATTTCAGTACCCGAAGGTAGTGATTTATTTCGGAACCGGCAAAACGGCGGGCGGAAGGGCGGTTTGCCGGGGAGGGCTGATGGCCCGGCAAGGGGTTGGAAGCTGTGACGGGATCGGAGCAGCGGACGGATCGGGGCGACAGCGGGAGTCGGAGGTTACTGTGGGGCCGAAGACCGCGGCATGGGTTGAAAGCTGCGGAAGGACAGGAGAGCGGTGGAGGCACGGCAGCGGCCGGAGCTATGGCCGGGCCTGGCGGCAGGAATTGAGGGCCGGGTGTCCCGATCAGTCGTTTGTTTTGCTATCTTTAGGGTTCAAACAAATACATGTGCGTGATGAGATACTGGTGGTTGGCCGCGATAGGCCTGTTGCTTCCCCTGGCGGGGCCGGCGCAGCGTGCCGGAAGCGCGCTGTACGGCCATTCGCATAACGATTACGAGCGCCGCGTGCCATTCTACGAGGCCTACATGGCCGGCCTGACCTCGATCGAGGCCGATATCTGGCTCGTGGACGGCGAACTGTATGTGGCCCACGACCGCGAGGACATCCGGCCCGAGCGGACGTTGCGGCGGATGTACCTCGATCCGGTGGCCCGCGAGGTGGCGCTCGGAGGTGGCCGGCCCTATGCCGACGGCCGGCCGTTGCAGCTATTGATCGACCTGAAGACCGATTATCCCGAGACGCTGCCCGCGCTCGTCGCGCAGCTCGGAGAATATGCCGATTGCTTCGACCCGCAGCGCAATCCCGGTGCCGTGCGCGTAGTGGTGAGCGGGGCGATGCCGCCTCCCGGACGGTTTGCCGACTATCCGGCGATGATCTGGTTCGACGGCCGGCCGGGCATGACCTACGATCCGGAACAGCTCCGGCGGGTGGGGCTTATGAGCGCGCCGCTGGCTGCCTATTCCACCTGGGATGGTACCGGCCCGCTGCCCGCTGCCGATTCGGCGCGTATCGCCAGTTATGTTGCCGAGGCCAGGGCTCTCGGCCTCTGCGCGCGCCTTTGGGGCTGTCCCGATACGGAGGCGGCATGGCGTGCCTTGGCAGCGCTTGGGATCGACTATCTCAACACCGACCGTCCGGCGTTGCTGGGGGCCTTCCTCGATGCCCGGCAGGGTGTCGGGGCATGTCAGGCCCTGTCGGGAGGTACGCACCGACAATAGATATATTCCTGTATCTTAGAATGATGGTCCGGGATTACCGGCGGGTTGCCGCCAGGTGTCCTGTCGCGGGATCGACCGAGATCAGGCCTTCGGCCGTGAGCTGGTCGACGGCGGCGATGATACGCCCGATATCTGCGCTGATGCGTGCGGCCAGCGAGCGGATATCGTATCGGCCCGTGCCGATCGCCTCGAGGATCAGTTGCCGGAGGCCGGCCTCGTCGCGGGACGCTTTCCGCCGCGCGAGGCAGAGGTCGCAGATGCCGCAGGGCTCATCGGCCTGCTCGCCGAAGTAGCGCTGGATGAATAGCGTGCGGCAGGTCGTTTCCTCGGTATAGCGGAACATGGCCTCGATACGTGCTGAGGCTGTCTCCTTGCGCTGCGCGTAGCTCTCGGGCGAAAGGCGCAGGTTGGCCGTGGGAAGCCGCTCTTCAGTGAGGATCAGCAGCGGACTGCGGCTGCCCGGTACGTAACGGATCACGCGCAGTTGCCACAACACCTTGAACAGCTCGTTGACCCGGTCGAGCGTATAGCCCGTGGCCTGCACGATCTCCTGCTCGTTGACGGGGGTCAGTTCCGAGAACAGGCCGTTGTAGAGGCGCAGCAGCGTGCGCAGGAAATGGTCGAGCTCGGCACGGTCGATGCGGATCTTGTAGAGGTCGTCGCGGCGCACGGTGAACAGGATGCGCGTCGGGTTGTCCATCTCGTCGGTGAGGATCAGGTAACCGTTCTGCTGGAGGATTTTCAACGCATTGAAAGCAGTGGGGGTGAATACGCGGGCGCGGGCGGCGAACTCGGGGAGGTTGAAGTCGCGCGAGGTGAAGCGGCCCTCGCCGATAGCGATCTGCAGGTAGTTGAACAGGCTGTCATAGATGTTGCGGATCGTTTCCGGGGCCGGGAACTCGAGTGCGAAACGTTTGGCGGTCTTGCCGGGGTCGTCGGGTCCGGTGAGTAGCACGGCATAGGCGCGCTGCCCGTCGCGTCCGGCGCGTCCGGCCTCCTGGTAGTAGGCTTCGAGCGAGTCGCAGATGTCGTAGTGGACCACCACGCGTACGTCGGCCTTGTCGATCCCCATGCCGAAGGCGTTGGTGGCGACCATCACGCGCGTGCGCCCCGCGAGCCAGTTGTCCTGCCGCTGGCCGCGCAGTGTGTAGCCCAGTCCCCCGTGGTAGAAGTCGGCGGCGATGCCGTTCTCGCACAGCAGTCGGGCGACGGCCTCGGTCCGGTCGCGCGTGCGCACGTAGACGATGGCCGAGCCCGGGACGTTGTGCAGGATGCGCAGCAGGTGGCCTTCCTTGTCCTCGGTGCGGCGCACGGCATAGCTCAGGTTGGGGCGTGCGAAGCTGACCCGGAAGATGCGCGGCTTGCGGAAGCGGAGGTGGTGCATGATATCCTCCGCGACTTCGGGCGTCGCCGTGGCGGTGAGAGCCAGTACCGGTGTTTCGGGATGCAGCTCGCGTAGCTCGGCGATGCGCAGGTAGGCCGGGCGGAAATCGTAGCCCCATTGCGAGATGCAGTGCGCTTCGTCGACGGCCAGCAGCGAGACCTGCATCAGTCCGTAGCGCAGGCGGAACATCTCGGAACCGGCCCGCTCGGGCGAGATGTAGAGGAACTTGACGTCGCCGTAGACGCAGTTGTCGAGCGCGATGTCGATCTCGCGGGCCGTCATGCCCGAGTGGACGGCGACGGCTGCGATACCCATGCGGCGAAGGCGGTCGGTCTGGTCCTTCATCAGCGCGATGAGCGGCGTGACGACCACGCAGATGCCCGGGAGCGCGAGGCCCGGCACCTGGTAGATGATGCTTTTGCCGCCACCGGTGGGCATCAGCACGAGGACGTCGTCGCCGCCCGCGACGGTCTGGATCGTCTCGAGTTGCGGGGGACGGAACGAGTCGTAGCCCCAGTATTTCTTCAGTATGTTGTGGAACAGCTTGCTCATCGTCTCATAGGTGGGCGACCGGATCTGTCGGCGGTGACAGTCCGTGCCATGCTCGGACAGGTTCTGTCATGGAATGCCGGATATCTGACAGGGTATGACGACAAATGCCGGGTCCGCTGCCGGAAGGTTCGTCGTCGGCCCTCGGCAATCCGTTGTCGGCCGTTTACAAAGATAGAGAAAAGAAGGAGCAATCGGAGGGAACCTGCTTTCCGGAAGATTGCCGAACCGTATCCTATCTTTTGCAAAGATAGCGAAAGCCGGGCGGCGAGCCAAACGTGTTTGAGCTTGTCCGAGGCGCATCTTGTCAAAGACTGCGTCAACGATCGTGAAAGCCGGGAGGCAAACTCAGACTTGCCTGGGATTTTGCCCGGGCATATGCTGACGATGGCGTACCAAGGATGAAAAAGGCCGTCCGCCTGGCGGACGGCCTTGGGGAAAATCGAGGCGCGCGTCTATTTCTTGATCGCGTAGAAACAGCGCTTCGGAGAGTAAAGCTTATCTTCCTTGACCAGTTTCTTGATCAGCTTGTCGGCCTCGGCCTTCTCGATACCGGCAGCGGCGGCAATATCGCCCGGACGCATGGCATCGCCCGATGCCATGGCCTTCAGAATTTTCTCTTCCATAATTTCGATGTTTTAATTGATCGTTCTAAAATAGGGGTTTTGCAAAGATTGTGCAAATCGGAAATAATGATGAAGGTATAGCGTGGGCTTATGAGGGCGGTATTGGGGACGGGAGGTGGCGCGGAACGGTGTCCGTGGCGGCGGTGCGGTGCGGACGGGTGTGCCGCCCGGGAAGAGCCGGGCGCGTGGCAATGGTCCGGGGCGATAGATGGTTCCGGGCCCCGGGCCGGCATTGAACGAGGCGGGGTGGTTGCCAGATGGAGGTCATGGGTGCCGGGAGGTGGCGCGGAACGGTGTCCGTGGCGGCGGTGCGGTGCGGACGGGTGTGCCGCTCGGGAAAAGCTGGGTGCGTGGCGATGGTCCGGGGCGGTGGGATGGCCCGGGCCCGGTATTGGACCGGGGGGGGTGGTTGCCCCGTGGAGGCCATGTGTGCCGGGATGGGGGAAGATGCCGGCACAGGGCGGGACCCGCCGGGAGGAAACAGATGCAGGAAGCCCGTACCGGAGCTCCCTGCATAGGTGTTGGACGGTTGTGTCCGGACTGTTAGTTGATCTCCTTGCGGTCGTCGGTCTCTTCCTCTTTCGACATGTCGATCTGCATGGCGACCATCTGGATGGCGGCCACGGCGGCCTCGTCGCCCTTGTTGCCGTAGCGTCCGCCGGCGCGGTCGAGGGCCTGCTGCAGGTTCTCGGTGGTCAGCACGCCGAACGAGATCGGCATGTTCCACGTGATCATGAGCTGGGTGACGCCCTGGGTGACGCCCTGGCAGACGAAGTCGAAGTGGCGCGTCTCGCCCTGGATCACGCAGCCCAGAACGATCACCGCGTCGACGTCGGTGTACTGGGCCAGGAACTGCGCGCCGAGCGTGAGCTCGAACGTGCCGGGGACCTGCTTGATGATGATGTCCTGCTCTTCGCACCCGTTGTTGCGCAGCGTGCGGACAGCCCCCT
Source organism: Rikenellaceae bacterium (assembly GCA_017415005.1). GTDB lineage: Bacteria > Bacteroidota > Bacteroidia > Bacteroidales > Rikenellaceae > RGIG1874. The sequence goes on along the minus strand of JAFQJK010000035.1, from coordinate 12,756 downwards.
CGAGCAGGGCCCCCGTGACCTGAGGGTTCCACTCGGCCACGACGATGCCGAACTTCATGCCGGCGGCGGAAGGTATGGGGGATTCGAATGTAGAGAGGTTTCTGTGCTTGGTTGCCATAGTGTCGGAGTAAAATGAGAAAAGAGGTTGCCGCTGTTGGAAACGGCAACCTCCCGGGTGATCCTATAATAATTTCAGATTGCGCGCTTAGATTTGCTGTTCGGCCCGGGCGATATACTTTTCGATGTCGCGTGCCTCGAGGCTCGTGCTGTAGTTGTACCGGATCTGTTCGTAGGCTTTCAGGGCCTTGGCCGGCTGCTGCATCTTCTCATAGAGCAGTCCTGCTTTCTTGAGGTACATCGGCGAGGTCAGGTCGTTGTCGAACTTCCCGGCGGCACGGGTGTAGAGATCGAGGGCTTTGTCGAAGTTGCCCAACTGGGCGTTGGCGTCGCCCTGCAAGCCCAGGTTCTGGGCGTTGATCACGGTGTTGGGCGCCCCCTCGGTGGCTTTGTATTGGCCGAGGTAGCTCAGGGCGCTTTCGTAGTCGCCCAGGCGGAGGTAGCACACGCCTGCGTAGTGCCTGGCGATGTTGCCCTGCGGCGTGTTGCCGTACTTGTCGATGATCTGCAGGAAGCCTTCGGTGCTGCCGTCGCCGTTGAGCGCCAGCGCGAACGAGTCGACCGCGAACTGCTGTTCGGCGGCGAACATCGCTGCGCCTGCCTTCTCTGCGCGCGGGCCGATGTAGAGGTATTTGTAGCCGAAATAACCGCCGACCACTACGATGATGACCGCGAGGATGGTCAGCAGCAGCTTGCCGTTGCGCATGAAGAATTCTTCGGTGCGTCCGAGGGCCGATTCGATCGCGATCTCGGGGTCGATGGCCGACTTGGCTTTATCTTTCGTAGACATAACTAAAAGGTTTCATTTGAATTTCGATGCAAATTTAAACCTTTTTGGCTAATATAAAAGCATCGGACCGCATTTATTTGCAAATCCGGGGCTTTTGGACGGTGGGGGCGCAGCGGCGTGCTACCTGTGCCGCCGGTGGCCCGGGGCGTAGGGCGCAGCGGACTGGCTGCCCGTGGCTTTTTTGACCTGGCCCGGAGGGAGCTTGCCGGACTGGTGCGGATGGGTTTGTATCCGGGCGCTGGCAGAACAGGAGGAGAGGCCGGCCAGCGCGAGGAGGGCCAGCAGGGCGGCTGCGTAGCGGAGTGGTTTCATGGCTGTATGCGTTTGCAGGTTCGCTTTTCAAAAATAGTGCAAATCTTGTCGGCGGGGGCGAAGCGGAACGGACGGGGCGCAGGGGCGGGATGCGGGGCGGACCGCAGCCGTGGCAGCGGCGGGGATGTGGATAAGATGTTGGGCGATATTTGTCCTGTGCGGATGGGGTTGTGGGGGAAAGTTCGTACCTTTGTCTAAAGGCCGCGTATGGCGGCCGGTCATCGAATCAGGTACTCCGGATGGAACTCAAACGGCTATCGCTGCTTAACTTCAAGAACGTGGCCGAGGCGCGGATGGAATTCGCCTCGCGGCTCAACTGCTTCGTGGGTGGCAACGGAGCGGGCAAGACCAATGTGCTGGATGCGGTGCACTACCTGTCGATGTGCAAGAGCGCGTTCGGGATGAGCGATGCGCAGAGCATCCGGCACGGGGCCGACTTTTTCCTGGTCGACGGCGAGTACCGCTCGGACAGCGAGCGCCGCGAGAGCGTGGTGTGCAGTTGCCGGCGCGGCGCGGCCAAGGTCGTGAAGCGGGCCGGCAAGCAGTACGAGAAGCTCTCGGACCATATCGGGCTCGTGCCGATCGTGATGGTCTCGCCGTCGGACACCTCGCTCATCAGCGAGTCGGGCGAGGAGCGGCGCCGCTACCTGAACGCCTTCATTTCGCAGCTCGACCGCGAGTACCTGGCGGCGCTGGTGCGGTACAATCACCTGCTGGCCGAGCGTAACAAGCTGCTCAAGCTGCACGGCACGGGCATGGACGACGTGCTGGAGGTGATCGACCTGCAGATGGCCGAGGCCGGAGGGCGGATCTATGCCAGGCGGAAGGAGATGCTCGGGCGGATCGCGCCGATGGTGGCCGAGTACTACGCGCTGTTGGCCGGGGACCGTGAGCGGATCGAGCTGTCGTACAAGTCGGAGCTCGACGAGGCTCCGATGGACGAGCTGCTCAGGCGGTCGAGGGAGAAAGACCGGGTGATGCAGTTCACCACGAGCGGCGTGCACCGCGACGACATCCGGATGCGGATCGGCGGCTACGCGCTGCGCAAGTACGGGTCGCAGGGACAGCAGAAGTCGTTCCTCGTGGCGCTGAAGCTGGCCCAGTACAAGATCGTGGCCGAGGCGCAGGGCGAGCGGCCGCTGCTGCTGCTCGACGATATATTCGACAAGCTCGACATGAGGCGCGTCGAGCGGCTGATCGCGCTGGTGTGCGAGCCGCTCTTCGGGCAGATATTCATCACGGACTGTAACAAAGTGCGGCTCGAAGGTATTCTGGACCGCTGCGGCGAAGCCTATACGCTGTTTGATGTGGCGGACGGAGAGATCGGCGTGCTGTCGGGCTCGGGTCGGGTCGTCGGGGCGGAGGAAGGGCCCGGGGAGGGTCCGGACGGCGATAAGGCGGCTGTGCGGGATGGCGAGGAAAAGGCTGCGGGGCCGGTCGTGCCGAACGATGCGGGGGCTGCGGACGGGCAGTGCGATGCCGCGGAGGGCGAGGGACTGTCCGGGGCGGCTGGAGACGAGGCGCCGCAACACCTGCGGGCCGATGCGGGCGAGCGGGCCGGCGCATGATCCGGGTCCGGCGCGGGTTCGGTTGCGCGTGCGGGAGATGTCGGGTAGGGACGGACGGCGCCGGGTGTCATATCCCGGGATGATGAGGAGTTACTAACTAATGGTAAGATAGACGATGAGAAGAAGCGAACCGGTCAGGATCGGCGAGGTCGTGGGGGATTTTATCTCCTCCAGCCCGCTGTTTGCCCGCAAGCTGGCCGAGGCCCGGATACCGGATGTCTGGCCTGCGCTCGTGGGCGAGATCATTGCCGGGTATACGACCCGGCTCGAGGTGAGCAACCGGCGGCTGTTCGTGCATGTCAGCTCGTCGGTGGCGCGCAACGAGGTGTTCATGCGGCGCACGGCGCTCAAGGACGCGGTCAACGAGGCCGTCGGCGTGGACGTGATCGCGACGGTGATCGTCCGGTAGCGCGCGCCCCGCTGCGGTAGCGGCGGAGTTCTCGGCACCTGCGGGGCGGATGCCGGGACGAGGTGCGCTGCGAGGCCGGGACCGGTCGCAGAGGGCGGGCGTGGGCACTTGTCTCCTGCCGTCCGGTGTCGATGCCGCTGTCGTGAGGGCGGCGGACGAGGAGCGGCGGTCTCGGGCGGCCTGTGCAATGACGGGATGATCCCCGGGCTGTGGTCCCGGGGATTCCTGTTTGGAGCCGGCGGGGTGTCGGAAAATCGGCGGCGGTGCGCGCAAGGCGGGGGATTTTGGCTAATTTTGTGCGGAAGAGCGCCGGGGCCCGTGGATGGGCGAGGCGCAAGGAATGTAAATGACTGGCGATGAAATACGGATATGTGAAAGTGGCCGCGGCGGTGCCGGGTGTCGAGGTGGGGCAATGCGCCCGTAACGCGGAGCGGATGGCGGCGCTGGCCGTGCAGGCGGCCGGGGCCGGGGCGGCTGTGGTGGCGTTCCCCGAGTTGAGTGTGACGGGGTACACCTGCGGCGACCTGTTCGGGCAGCGGCTGCTCGTCGAAGAGGCCGACCGGGCGATGCGCGCGCTGGTGGAGCGTACGGCGGAGATGCCGGTGGTGTGTGTGGCCGGGATGCCGCTGGCCGCGGGCAACCGGTTGTACAATGCGGCTGTCGTCTGGGGCGGCGGCCGGGTTTACGGGGCGGTGCCGAAGCGCTATCTGCCCAATTACGCCGAGTTTTACGAGGCGCGCTGGTTCGCGCCGGGGGCGGAAGCCGATGCGGCGGAGGCCATCGTGGCCGGGCAGCGCGTGCCGTTCGGGACCGACCTGCTGTTCGAGGGGCGGGGGCTCACGTTCGGCGTCGAGGTGTGCGAGGACCTGTGGGTCCCGGTTCCGCCTTCGTCGATGCAGGTGCTCGCCGGTGCGCAATTGTGCGTCAACCTGTCGGCGAGCGACGAGATGGCCGGCAAGCACGACTACCTGCGCGGTCTCGTCGCCCAGCAGTCGGCACGCACGGTGTCGGCTTATCTTTACTGCTCGGCGGGCGAGGGCGAGTCGTCGACCGACCTCGTATTCGCCGGGTGCGGCATGGTGGCTGAGAACGGCGTACGGATCGCCGAGTCGGAGCGGTTCGCCCCCGGCGAGCAACTCGTGCTGGCCGAGGTCGACATCGAGCGGCTCGAAGGCATCCGGCGGCGGACCACGACGTTCCGCTGCGACGGGCCGTTGCCGGCGCTGCGGCGCGTGGCGGTGGAGCTGCGCCCGGACGACGGGGCGGAGCCTGTGCTGAGGCGCTTCGACCCGTGGCCGTTCGTGCCGCAGGATGAGGCGAGGATGAACGAGCGGTGTACCGAGATCTTCAATATACAGGTGGCGGGGCTCGCACAGCGGCTGAGGCACGCGAGGGCCCGGACGGCCGTGATCGGTATATCGGGCGGGCTCGACTCGACACTGGCGCTGCTCGTGGCGGCGCGGGCGTTCGACCGGCTCGGGTGGCCGCGCGAGCGGATCGTCGGGGTGACGATGCCCGGATTCGGGACGACCGACCGCACCTATACCAATGCGATGAACCTGATGGGGGCGCTCGGCGTCACGGTGCGCGAAGTGAGTATCCGCGCCGCCTGCGAGCAGCACTTTGCCGACATCGGGCTCGACGCGGCCGATCGCGGCGTGACGTACGAGAACGCGCAGGCCCGCGAACGGACGCAGATCCTGATGGATATCGCCAACCAGACGGGGGGCCTGGTGATCGGCACGGGCGACCTGTCGGAGCTGGCGCTCGGATGGGCGACCTACAACGGCGACCATATGTCGATGTACGGCGTCAACGCCGGGGTGCCCAAGACGCTGGTGCGCCACCTGGTGCGATGGGTGGCTGAAAGCGGCGGGGACGGGGCGGCCCGCGAGTGGCTGCTCGACATTGTCGCCACGCCGATCAGCCCCGAGCTGCTGCCGCCCGACGAGGCGGGGCAGATCGCCCAGCGCACCGAGGACCTCGTGGGGCCGTATGAGCTGCACGACTTCTTCCTCTATCATTTCCTGCGGTTCGGGACGCGGCCGGCCAAGCTCCATTGGATGGCGTGCCGGGCGTTCGACGGAACGTACGATGCGGCGGTGGTCAGGAAGTGGCTCATCGTGTTCCTGCGGCGGTTCTTCGCGCAGCAGTTCAAGCGTTCGGCACTGCCCGACGGGCCCAAGGTGGGGTCGGTGAGCCTGTCGCCCCGCGGCGACTGGCGCATGCCGAGCGACGCAGTGGCCGATCTCTGGATCGCCGAGGCCGAAGGTTTGTGACGGCTCGTGCCCGTTGTCGGTCCGGACCGGCCAGCGCTTTGCGCGTTTCCGGCAAGTCCGGTCGGCCGGCGCATGCCTCGCGGGGAGTTCAGACCCTGGCGGGACCGATGTGCGGCAGGCGTTCAATGCGTGATCGCCAGGTGCCGGGATGCGGATATGTCCTGTCCTGCCGGTGCCGAAAAGAGCTATCCGAAGCTAACCTGACCCGAGGGAAATGCAAAGGACCGGACGGAATCCCCGTCCGGTCCTTTGCATATGGGTCGGGCCGCGCTGGAGGCGGGTCCCCGGCCCTGTCCTGGTCCCCGGGGGCCGGGAGGCACCCGGGCGCCGCCTATTCCTGGCTGGCGGCCTGCGTGCTCTCCCCGGGCTGGTCGCCACGGCCTGTGCGCCGCGTGGGGACGATATTCTGACTGTTGAGGTAGCGGTAGAACGTGCGCGGGTTGAGGTCGGAGATCGCGCAGATCTTGCGTACCGGCAGGTTGGAGTTGTGGTAGAGCGTGAGGCAGGTCTGTATCTTGCGGGCCACCTCGGGAGAGGTGCCCGACGGACGCCCCAGCGTCTTGCCTTGTTTGCGAGCCTTGGACAGGCCCATGCGGGTCTTGTCGGCGACGATCTGCTGTCCGAACTGCGAGAGCCCGCGCAGCAGGTCGGTCCAGTCGCTGAAGCCCGAGGTCATGTCGAGCCACGGCTCGCTGAGCGAACGCAGCGCGGCTTTTCTCTCGGACACGGATAGCAGGACGGTGAGCAGGCTGTTGACCCCGCGGCAGACCTCGGCAAGCGAGTCGACCACGATCACATCGCCCGGGGCGAGGTGGATCTTGCAGGGATCGAATTCGGTGTCGATCAGGATCGTTTCGTCGGTCAGACCCTGACCGTACAGGCGTTCGGCAATCTCTTTAAGCCGGTTGTGGTCGTCGGTGTAGCGAATAAATCCTTTGAGTGCCATATGTGTAAACGGTGTTGTCCCGGCGTGACACGCCCCGTGTCACGGCCGGAGGGTTTTCATTGACTTTAATTTTCTTTCGTACAGTTCGTTAGATTGGTTTTAGTCCGGTTTTTAGGTTGGTTTTCGGCCTTTAATATAATGTTTTTGTCCGACACTTGAAAAAAATGGCCCACGGAATCAGTATCAGGGTATTAACTCCCGGCTGACTCCGGCATGCAATTCGCCGGGCGCCATTTTGCGTAGTGTGCTTTAAACCAACGATTAAACCTTTTCCGGGAGCCGGTGGCGGCCCGGGGCGGGTCGCTGTGCCCCGGGACAAGGCTCTCCTGCGGACGTGCCCGCTTAGGTCGGTTGGGGCGGCAGCGGAATGTGCATGGTCGTTTTCATGTTCGAATACGTTTGAGGTGTGTTGTGCGTGTTGTTCTATTGCTGTGCGGTGGCCAGGTACCATGCCGTGCTGCGATAGCAGCCGTTGAGGTACGGGAAAGCTTCCTGCTCGATATAGGTCGTGAGGCCGCTGTGGCGCCGGATCGTGAAGCCGTTGACGCCCGGCAGGAAGGTGGCGGTGGCTTCTTTCCAGACCACGGTCCTCGCCAACTGGTCGGCGATGGCGCGCTGTGAGGAGACCGGGGCGACCTGTTCGAGATACTCGCCCAGGTCGAAGAAGCGGGCGATCGCGGGCCGGTCGCCGTAGCTGCCGGGCCGGTCGAAATGCTGGAGGGTGGCCGGATCGGGCCTGCCGCCCGGAGCGGCGAGCGCTTTGCGGACCAGGCCGGCCAGCGTGTCGAGGCCGCCCGTGCGGACGAGGCTCATCGTGCCCCAGCCGCCGGTGGCCGTGATGTAGTCGAACCAGGCGCTGGCAAAGCCTGTCAGGTTGCGTTCGGTCGTTGCCGCCGTCGCGAAGAGCTCCGTGATCGCCGAGGCATAGACCGGGGTGAAGCCGGGCGAGACGATCTCGGCTGCCGAGGCCAGCACATAATCGGTCTTGTTGCGTAGCGCGTAGGCTACTTCGATACCGGCCGTCAGGCAGGTCTCGAAGATGATGAAGTCGAACGCGCGGTCGGGGATGGCCGCTGCGAAATCGGCAAGCTCCATCTCCTGCCGTCCGGGTGTGTCGTCGATGACGATCGATGCCGTGCCGGGGCGCTGGGCGGCGTCGGCCGGCGACCCGGCGGACGGAGCGGGAGCGGCGGTGGCGGGACCGGCGGGATTTCGGAGCGTTCCGGCAGGGAGCCAGCCGCTGGCGTGCGAGAAGACCAGCAGGCCGTAGCTGTCGGCCGGGTCGCTGCGCTTGACGTCGGCGATCACCCGGGCGAACACGTCGGCCGAGGCCGAGTTCTCCTCGGGATACCGGGCCACCGTTTCGAGATACGGGGTCGGGTTGGCGTTGCAGCCGCCGCGAAGGCGTAGCAGGTGCGGGTCCTGGCCCGCCGCGTCGCAGTAGATCAGCAGGCGTCCGTTGCCGCTGCGCCAGCCGCGGCGTATCGCCTCGATCTTGGCGTGGGTCTCGGCCGAGAGGTTGTTGTCGCCTCCGAAGTAGGCCAGTACCGTCCGGCCGGGCCGGGTCGGGTCGCTGCTGCCTTCCTTGACGCACGAGGCCAGGGTGGCCGCGAACAGGAGGAGCAGGATCGGAAAGCAGGCGAGGTATCGTTTCATCGTGTCGGTTTTCTGGATAGCGGTTGGCGGCCGGTGTTGATCGGGGGCGACGGCCGGGTCGTGGCCGTGGCCGGGGCTCATCGTCTGCCGGTGGGATGTGCGGTCCGCTGCGGTTTTGCCTGGCGGCGTGCGGTGCGGATCGTACCGGGCCCATCCCGGATCGCCAATGGCAAACTTAGTCCGCGCGATCCAAAAATCGGTGCCTATAAATGCGCATTTGAAGCCGTGGGGTTTTCTGATTTCGCAGGGGCGGCGAATGGAGGGTGCGCAGGGTGGAATTTCGGGGGGGTGTTTATGCCGGGCGGTGCGATTTGCGCAACTGCAGGGCGAATTGATGTCACAAACCGCCGTGCGGACCACGTGACAAGAAAGGGGCGGGAATGGGCGCGGCGATACCCTGCTCCCGGAGGCGAGTGCCGGCGCAAGGAGACAGGCCGGATATGACAATGTTTCGGAATAGGATGCTTTTTAGTTATTATGGGACGCCTGTGTGTGGATTATTATATGCAGTAAAACAGGGATATATATATTATTGTATATTTGTATAAAACCTATGATTATGAAATATTGGAGCTTATTGTCCGGAATCGCGATGGCTCTTCTGGCCGCCGCGGGTTGCGTGAATAAACCGGACCATGATGGCGGACCGGGTGGCGACGGCCCGAATGACAAGAAAACCGTGATTACGGCGATCATGTTCGAAAAGAAGAATAATCCGTCCCTCGAGGCCGATCTGCCGCTTGAGATCTATGAGAACGGGATCGTGTCGGGCTATGTGCGCAATAGGGGTGTTGACGTGACCAGGCTGGTCGCGACGTTCGTCGTCACCGGAGAGCCGGACTATGTGTTGACGGTCGGCGGCCGGGAGCAACGGAGCGGCGTGACGCAGGGCGACTTCAGCCGCGAGGTGGTCTACCGGCTGGCATACGGCGAGAATGGCGTGAAGCAGTACCGGGTGCAGCTCGTGCCCTATACCGGACTGCCCGTAACGGTGATCTGCACGGAGGACGGCAAGCTCCCCGCAAGCAAGGAGATATGGTGTCCGGCGACGATGGCCATCGACGGGCTGGGCGCTTCCGAGTCGTTCGCCCCGCAGGCGATCGAGATCAAGCGCCGTGGCAACTCGACCTTCGGCTGGCCCAAGAAGCCGTTCAACATCCGGCTCGGCGCCAAGCAGCCGGTGCTCGGGATGAACAAGCAGAAGCGCTGGGCGCTGCTGGCCAATCACCGCGACCGTACGCTGCTGCGCAACGACGTGTCGCTCTACATCGGGCAGCGGTTCGATGCGCTCGGGTGGACCCCGCATGCACAGTACACGGAGATGATATTCAACGGCGAGTATGTCGGCAACTACCAGATCACCGAGCAGATCCGTGTCGACAAGAACCGGGTCAACATCACCGAGATGACGGCGGCCGATACCGGGGGCGATGCGCTCACGGGCGGCTACCTGCTCGAGTTCGACGGGTACAACGGCGAGGAGATCAATACGTTCAGCACGGCTGAGATGGGCTATCCGGTGACGGTCAAAGAGCCCGACGAAGATGTCCTGGGCCCGGTACAGTTCGATTACATAACCGGGTATGTCAATCAGGTCGAGGCGCTGCTGTCGGAGGGGAGGTTCGACGAGGCGTACGACTATATCGATGTCGATTCGTATGTCGATTACTGGCTCGTGCAGCTGCTCGTCGGCAATACCGAGGCAGGCAAGCCGTTCAGCTACTATATGCACAAGGACCGGGGCGGGAAACTGGTGGCAGGTCCGCTTTGGGATTTCGACTATTCGACGTTCAACAGCCGCTTCGCGGAGAGTCCCCGCGCAGAAACGAGCGTGTGGCATCCCTATCTGGTGAACGACCCGGTTTACAAGGCAAAGGTGAAGGCCCGGTTTGCCGAAATGCTGCCGTTCCTGCGGACGGTGCCCGACTATATCCGCACGCAGCAGGAGAGGTTGAGGGCCTCGGCCGCCGAGAACTGGAAGCTCTGGAAGATCGAAACCGCGTCGGGCGAGGCGATCACCGGCAACGACGACGAAACGCTCTCGTCGGACGAGGCGATCGACCGCATGGTGGCGTACTGGGCGGCACGGCTGGCCTATGTCGAGCGTTACCTCAGGGACCTGTAAGCGTTTTATCGATATGGATTGGGAGAAGCTTCGCCGGGAGATATGCAGGTGGGGCGACACCGGGCGTGTCCGGGCCGGCGGAGCGGGGCGCTCCTTCCGGGCGGGGCCCGCAGGACGGTGTGCGACGGACGGCAGGGCCGGAATCCCGATCGATTCCGGCCCTCGCCAGGACGGGTGGGGCTAAAGGATGCCCCAGATGTGCTTGATATTGCTCTTGGCCGTGTCGAGCACCTCGTCGGCGCGGCCCGCGAGGATCAGCTTGGCCATCGCCACGGCGAAGCCCTTCATCTGGCTGAACTCGATCCGGGGAGGCATGGCCAGCGCGTTGGGATCGGTCTTGATGCTGACCAGCACGGGGCCCTCGGTGGCGAGTGCCTCGCGCAGCGTCGTCTCGACCTGGTCGGGGTCGCTCACCGAGAAGGCCTCCATGCCCATGGCGCGGGCTACGGCGGCGAAATCGGGGTTGAGCATATGGGTCTGCCAGTCGGGCAGGCCGGCCACCTCCATCTCGAGCTTGACCATACCGAGCGCACGGTTGTCGAAGACGACGAGCTTGACGGGCAGCTTGTACTGGACGATGGTGGCCAGGTCGCCGAGCATCATCGAGAGTCCGCCGTCGCCGCAGAGCGCCACGACCTGCCGGCCCGGGCGGGCGAAGGCGGCGCCGATGGCCTGCGGCATGGCGTTGGCCATCGAACCGTGGGTGAACGAGCCCAGCATCTCGCGCTGGCCGGTGGCCGTGAGGAAACGGGCCCCCCAGACGCAGCACATTCCCGTGTCGACGGTAAAGATCGCGTCGTGGGCCGCCAGGCGGTCGATGAGCGAGGCGACGTACTCGGGGGCGATGTTGTCTTCCGTGCCGCGCTTTTCGGCCACGGAGGCCATGTTCTCCCGCACCTTATCGTATATCTTGAGCTGGTCGCGCAGGAAACGGTCGTCGGTCTTCTCGGCGACGAGCGGAAGGAGCGCTTCGAGCGTGCTCCGCACATCGCCGCCCAGCCCGAGGTCGACCCTGGCGCGGCGTCCGATCCGCTCGGGACGGATGTCGACCTGGGCGATGCGGCACTCGTCGGGCATGAACGACTCGTAGGGGAAGTCGGTGCCCAGCAGGAGCAGCAGGTCGGCAGCGTGCATCGCGGCGAAGGCCGACGGGAGGCCGAGCAGGCCGGTCATGCCTACCTCATTGGGGTTGTCGTACTGGATGGCCATTTTCGCTTTGAAGCTGTACCCGACCGGGGCCTTGATCTTCGCGGACAGCCGGACGACCTGGTCGTGCGCCTCGCGAGCCCCGATGCCGCAGTAGATCGTGACGCGCCCGGCCGCATTGATCATCCCGGCCAGCTTGTGCAGCTCGTCGTCGGCGGGGCGGCAGACCGTACGTGAGGGTGGGACGAACGAGGCGGTAGGACTCGCGACGCAGTCGGCCGCGGCCAGGTCGCCCGGCAGGCCGATGACCGATACCTCCTTGTTGTGCAGGGTGTGCTGGAGGGCCGCCTGCAACATGCGGGGAAACTGGACGGGCGTGGTGGCGACCTGGTTGTAGCCGCTGCAGTCGTCGAACAGCCGGATCGTGTCGGTCTCCTGGAAGTAGCCCGTGCCGAACTCGGACGAGGGGCAGGTCGAGGCGATCGCCAGCACCGGTGCATTGCTGCGCTGGGCGTCGTAGAGGCCGTTGATGAGGTGGACGTGGCCCGGCCCGCTGCTGCCTGCGCAGCAGGCGATGCCGTTCAGCTCGGCTTCGGCCCCGGCGGCGAAGGCCCCGGTCTCCTCGTGGCGGACGTGGACCCATTGGACGGTCTGGTGGCGCCGGACGGCGTCGTTGACTTCGTTAAGGCTGTCGCCTGTGACGGCGTAAATGCGCTTGATACCGGCCTGTTCGATCGTTTCGATGAGCTGGTCGGCTACTTTTTTCCCCATGGTAGTGTGTGGTTGATGTTCTTCGGGGAGACCCGATCAAGATTGGTGCCACAGGGAACGGGGAAAGGACAGGTTTTTCGATTTGGAATCCTGTCAGGCGACCGTGCCGGGAGGTTGGGGATCAGCAGGCCGGCAGGCTGTCGCGGTCTTTGAAGAGCAGGCCTACCGATGCGTAACGCTCGCGGAACGTATTGAAGGTGTCGCGCGAAACCCCGAAATGACGGCAGATCGTCGAGATGCGGTACCCGCGCTTGATCATGCGGATCACCTCGAAGCGGTTGTCGATCAGGATCTGCAGTTTGGTGTAGCTGCCCTTGCGGCGTCCGAGCTGGACGCCCTCGGCCTTGCGCAGCGCCAGGGCCTCCTTGGTGCGCATCGAGATCAGGTTACGCTCGATCTCGGCGACGAGCCCGAAGGCGAAGCAGAGCACCTTGCTGTTGATGCTGTCGTCGAAGGCGTAGCCGTCCTTGGTGCTGTATAGCGTGATGTTCCGCTCGAGGCAGCGTCCCATGATGGCCATAATGTCGGTGAGCGTGCGGCTCAGGCGGGACAGCTCGGTCACGATCAGCGTGTCGCCGCTGCGCAACTGCCTGAGCATCTTGCCGAGCTCTCGGTCTTTCTGGTGTTTCTTGCCGCT
>JAFQJK010000034.1 GCA_017415005.1 Rikenellaceae bacterium | reverse complement strand
GCCGGGTATCCGGCACACACGACGGGAAGTGGGCGCACGCCGGTCAGGAGGTGACTGTGCGGAGCGCGGGCTGCGCGTTGACTCAGGCCGGCCGTCAGCCGGTTTGCCGGTGCCCGCCCGGATCGGGCGGCCGCTCGGGCGGCATCCGGCGTGGCGGCTCTGCTGTCCGGACCGCGGCCGTTTGCGGCCGGCTTTCCCGGCTTTTGGTTATTTCCCGCTTTTCAGAATGTGAGCGTTGACCGCCTCCACCTCGGGGGCGAGCTCTTTGATGACCGTGACGTCGAGCCCCGCCTCGCGGAGCATCTCGGCACCCCGGCAGTCGACGAAGTGCACCGGTTCGTACATGGCGAACACGACGCGGCCGAAACCGTGGTCGAGGATCAGCCGCGAGCACGAGCGGGGTTTCGATCTGCGTGTCGAGCAGGGCTCCAGGGACGAGTATATCGTGGCGCCCGACAGGTCGGCCCCGGCGGCGACCGCCTTGGCGATGGCCTCCTCCTCGGCGTGGTTGGCCGGGCCACTCTCGCGGCTATATCCGGTGAAGCGCCGACCGTCTCGTGTCGTGATAACGGCACCTACGGAGTAGGCCCCGCCGGAGGGCGTGCAGAGCCGTCCCAGCTCGATGGCCTGCCGGAGCAGGGCCTTGTCTTCGCTACCGTTCATCGCCGAGCCGGTAGTGCATGACCGCCATGTCGCCCACCTTGCGGACTCCGGCGAGGACCATGCGGCGTTGCGGGTTGAACGGGAAGATGCCGTTGCCGACCAGGCGCGGCGCGCTGCTGTCGCCCACGAAGAAGGGGGCGACGGCGAGCCGCAGCTCGCCGACCATGCCTTCGGAGAAGAACATGGTGAGGGTCTGGCTGCCTCCTTCGACCATCAGCGTCGATATGCCCTTGCGGTGGAGGTAGTCGGCCACGCCCTGCGCGGTGATCGTGTCGAGACGCTTGATGGCGGCCAGCGGAGAGAGGCGCGCGAGCTTCACCGTGTCGGCCTCGGCATTGGCGATGACGATCTTGCGCCCGTCGCCCTCGGTAAAGAAGCGCAGGCCGGGATCAAGGTCGCCCGTGCCGGTGATCGTCACCTTGACCGGGTCGGGTGCCTTGCCGTTGTTGACGCGCAGCCGGCGCAGCTCGTCGCTCTTGGTGACGAGGGCGGGGTTGTCGCTGCGCAGGGTCGAGGCACCGACCAGGATGGCGTCGCACTGGGCGCGGAGCTGCATCACCTCGTCCCAGTCTTCCCGGTTCGAAAGGACGAGCCGCTCGGGCGAGGCGTCGTCCAGGTAGCCGTCGATCGAGACGGCGGCGGAAACGATGATCTTCATACAGTCATATTAATAGGGCGGCGGTCCGGTGCGGTCGGACTACCGTGTCGATTGCTTTTCGTGGCAGAGCGTGACGAGCGTGACTTCGGGGCGCGCCCCGATGCGCATCGGGAACATCACGCAGCCGATGCCGTCGTTGATATAGAGGCGGCGGCCGCCGCGCTCGTAGAGGCCGCTCCACTCGGGATAGATCAGCTCGGCCGGCGACCAGACGAGCCGCCCGAGGCGGAATTTCATCTGCATGGCGTGCACGTGGCCCGACAGCATCAGGTCGCCGTAGCCGGAGGCTACGGCCTGGTCCCAGATGAGCGGCGAGTGCGAGACGAGCAGGTTGAACACGGAGTCGGGGATGGCGGCGCAGGCCCTGTCGAGCCCGGCACCGATCCGGCGCGCATTGCCGGTATTGTCGCCTGTCCAGCGCTCGTAGTCGACGCCCGATACGGCGATGCTGTCGGCGCTGCGTACGATGTACGCGGCGCTGTCGACCAGCAGGGTCCAGCCGAGCCTGCGCTGCTTGGCGGCCAGCTCGGCGATCGACTGCCGGGGCGAGAGGCGTGTCGTGTCGAAGATGTAGTAGCCCTTGTCGTGGTTGCCCAGCACCGAGACGACGCCGTGGCGGCTCCGGATCGCGGAGAGCTGATCCGCGAAGCCGGGCGTGAGGTCGTCCGACTGGATGTTGACCAGGTCGCCGCCGTTGACGACCAGGTCGGGGTCGAGCCCGTTGATCGTCTCGACCATGCGCCGGACGAGGACGCTGTGCGGGCGCAACGTCCCGATATGGGTGTCCGAAAAAAAGGCGATCCGGAAGCCGTCGAACGAGGGCGGGACCTTCGCCGAGCAGACCGTCACCTGCTCGACGCGGATCGTCCGGCGTCCGGCGGTGGCACCGTAGAGCATGACGCCGAAGACGGCGAGGCCGAGCGCCGTGCCCAGGTAGCCGAAGATGTGCGAGCGCCGGCGGGTAATCCAGCGGACCGGGTAGTCGAGCAGCGAGACGGCTGCGTAGGTGATCTTGGGCGCCGTGCTCAGGAAGAAGACGCAGATCGTCCACATCACGGCCACCATCATGCCGGCCGACTGCCGCTCGGCGCCGAACTTATAGATCAGCATGGCGATCACCACGCCCAGGTCGATCAGGACGACCGAGGCGAGGTAGGCGGCCTTGAACCAGCGCCGGGGAAAGCGGCGGCACACTACGCGCCGCCAGATGTACCAGTCGACGAGCAGCGCCAGCAGCGCCATGAAGAGAATCAGCACGTATCTCATGTCAGGTGTCGTTTACGGGTCCGTCACTCAAATACCGTACCCCGGCCTGCGGGGCCGGGGATGCGGAGGCACAGGCCTCTGCCCGGGTGCGATCCTCCGCGTCCGGCGCGGCGGTCGCCGTACAAAGATAGTGAAAGGTGAGAGCAATCGGAGGGAAACTTGTTTCCCAGGAGATTGCCGAACCGCATCCTCTCTTCTGCAAAGATAGTGAAAGCCGAGCGGCAAGCCAAACCTGTTTGAGCTTGTCCGAGGCGCATTCTATCCAAGGCAGAGTCAAAGATAGTGAAAGGTGAGAGCAATCGGAGGGAAGCTTGTTTCCCAAAAGATTGCCGAACCGCATCCTGTTTTCTGCAAAGATAGTGAAAGCCGAGCGGCAAGCCAAACTTGTTTGAGCTTGTCCGGGGCGCATCCTATCCAAGGCAGAGTCAAAGATAGTGAAAGCCGGGCGCAATCGTGCGGGATCGCACGCGCAAGATTGCTGAGGCGCATCCTATCCAAGACAGCGTCGAAGATACGAAAATGATCCGGATTTTGCGGCGGCGGATGTCGCGGCTCTCGCCGGGCGTCTGGCGCGCGGCTCGTGCGCCGGCCGCGGGTGGGGCGGCGGTTCGTTTTCCGCCACCCGCGCGGTACCTGCTTGGCATAGGAATTGAATCGGTATGCGACGGACGGCATGCAGGCCGCTTTGATTGGCTGCCCACTTCTGCTGGCCCACTTCTTCGTATGCCGTTCTTCCGCAGGTTTTCCACCCGGCTATCAATATAGATATGACAATCAATCATTCACCAAAACCGACAACTATGAAAGTATTTAGACTCCTATTTGCGTCTGCACTGGCCTGTGTCTGTACCCTGCCGTCGCTGGGGCAGGTGATCGTCTGTCCGCAGGATGACCGCCCGTGCGTGATCATCACCGGCAAGGCCGGAGAGAAAGCCGCCGATATGATCATCGAGGGGGCGATCGACTACTATTACCGTACGCACGTGACCGGTTTCCAGCAGTCGAGCATGCCGCGCTTCGTGATCACCGGCCAGGACCACCGTTTCATGCTGGGCATCGGCGGTTTCGTGAACTTCCGTACCGCCTATGACTTCGAGGGCGCTGTACAGGACCTCGACTTCGAAACGTTCGACATCCCGATCCCGGGCGATTACCGTACGCGCCAGGACCTGTTCATGGATGCCAGCACCTCGCGCCTGTTCTTCAAGGCGATCGCCAATGTCGGCAAGCTGGGCCCGATCGTGACCTACATCGAGACCGACTTCCGCGGCACGCCCAACGGAAACCTGCGCCTGCGTCAGGCCTATATCTCGTTCAAAGGGTTCCTGTTCGGCCGCAACGTGACGACCTTCTGCGACCTCGACGCCAGCCCGACGACCATCGACTTCCAGGGGCCCAATGCCTATAACTTCAACTTCAACCAGATGATCCGCTACACGCACACGTTTGGCGACAAGTGGACGATCGGAGCCGCGCTCGAGATGCCGCAGAGCAGTATCACCGAGACGCGCGACCTGGTGCGTACGACGCAGCGCCTGCCGGACCTGCCGGTCTACGCGCAGTTTAGCTGGAACCGAAAGCGCAGCCACGTACGCGTGTCGGGTATCTTCCGCGACCTCTATTACCACGACCTGGCGACCAACAAGAACGAGTCGGCCTTCGGCTGGGGCGTCCAGTTCAGCGGTAACGTGAACATCAATAAGCGGGTGATCCTCTTCTCGCAGTTCACCTACGGGCAGGGCATCACGCCCTACCTGCAGGACATCACCGGCGCAGGGCTCGACCTGGTGCCCAATCCCAATAATATGTCCAAGCTGCAGACGCTGCCGATGATGGGCTGGTTCGCCGCCGCGCAGATCAACCTCTCGCGCCGGGTCTTCTGCTCGGGCGGATTCTCGCAGGTGCGCGTGAACGAGCGGAATGATTATCATGCGGCCGATGTTTACCGGATCGCCAACTATGCCTTCGGCAACATCTTCTGGAAGATCACACCGTCGATGCAGACGGCCATCGAGTACCTCTACGGTACGCGCAAGAACATGGGCGGCGCGAAGAACCACGCCAACCGCGTGCAGGCCATGATCCAGTACAACTTCTAAGGCGGCTGCGGCTGCCGTTGACACAAAATGAGCGGAAAAAGTTTTCCGCTCATTTTGTGTTTTGCCGATAATTGTTTAAGTTTGTGGCTGTCAAAACCGAAAAGCATGACACGCACGGGTATTGCCTCACATAACTGGTGGTGGCGCACATTGGATATCTCCGGTAAGCAATGATGCGGCCTCGGTGCGTGTGCACATAATCTTCGAAGACCTGTTGTTTACCCGAACAACAGGTCGTTCTTTTTTGTCCGAACAACTCTAAAAACAATATGATGAGCAAGACCAAGAAATTTCTGCTAACCGAACAACAGATGCCTACGCAATGGTATAATATCATTGCCGATATGAAGAACAAGCCCGGCGTGTCGATCAGCCCGCGCACGAAGAAGCCCGTCACCAAGGAGGAGATGTGCATGCTCTTCGCCGAGGAGCTCGTCGACCAGGAGATGAGCACCGAGCGCTACATCGATATCCCGGACCAGGTGCAGGACCTCTATAAAATATGGCGCTCGACGCCGCTCGTGCGTGCCTATGAGCTTGAGAAGGCGCTCGACACGCCCGCCAAGATATACTTCAAGAACGAGAGCACGAGCCCGGCCGGGTCGCATAAGCCCAACACGGCCATTCCGCAGGCTTACTACAACCACAAGCAGGGGATCAAGTGCATCACCACCGAGACCGGCGGCGGCCAGTGGGGCTCGGCGATCAGTTTCGCCAGTCAGTTCTTCGACATCGACCTGAAGGTGTTCATGGTCAAGGTGAGCTACCACCAGAAGCCCTACCGCAAGCTGATGATGAACGCGTGGGGGGCCGATGTGGTGCCCTCGCCGAGCGCGATGACCGAGGCCGGGCGCCACGCGCTGGCCAAGGACCCCAACTGCTCGGGCAGCCTCGGGCTGGCGATCTCGGAGGCCGTTGAGATGGCCGTGCGCAATCCCGAGACCACGAAGTATACGCTGGGC
>JAFQJK010000033.1 GCA_017415005.1 Rikenellaceae bacterium | reverse complement strand
GGGATGGCCGCCGTTGGCCTCGCAGTAGTCGATGGCCGCCTTGACAAAAGCCACGAACAGCGGGTGCGGGTTCGACACCGTGCTCTTATATTCGGGATGGTACTGCACGCCGACAAACCACGGATGGTCGGCAAGCTCGACCACCTCGACAAGGTTCGTGTCGGGATTGATCCCCACCGGCTTCATGCCACCCTTGACAAACTCGTCGTAATAATTGTTGTTGAACTCATAGCGGTGACGGTGACGCTCGGCAATATCCTGCCTGCCATAGGCCGCATAGGTCTTCGTGCCCTTCTCGAGATGGCAGGGATAGGCCCCGAGGCGCATCGTACCGCCCTTCTCCGTAACGCCCTTCTGCTCCTCCATCAGGTCGATCACCGGATGCGTGGTACTCTCCATCTCGGTCGAATTGGCATCGGCATAGCCAAGCACGTGGCGTGCGAACTCGATCACGCAGCACTGCATCCCCAGGCAGATGCCGAAGAACGGGATCTTGTTCTCACGGGCATACCGCACAGCCGTGATCTTGCCCTCGATGCCGCGGTGGCCGAACCCTGGCGCGACGAGGATGCCGCACATTCCCTTGAGCTGGTCGGCGATATTGGCTTCGTTGAGCTTCTCCGAATTGACGTACTGCAGCTTGACCTTCACGTCGTTCGACGGACCGGCGTGCACGAACGACTCGACGATCGACTTATAGGCATCGGGCAGTTCGGTATATTTACCGACCAGCGCGATATGAACCGTCTTCTTGGGGTGTTTGACCTTGTCGACGAACTCGATCCACTTCTTTAGCTCGGGCTCGCGGTCGGCCGGGAGACCCAGTTTGTTCAGGATCACCTGGTCGAGCTTCTGGTCGAGCATCTTGAGGGGCACCTCGTAGATGGTCGGCACGTCGATCGACTCGATCACCGCATTGGCGTCGACATTGCAGAACAGCGCCACCTTCTTGCGGACCTCGTTGGTGATGTGCTTCTCGGTGCGCAGCACGAGCACGTCGGGCTGCAAGCCGTTCTCGAGCATGCTCTTGACGGAGTGCTGCGTCGGTTTGGTCTTGAGCTCGCCCGAGGCAGCCATGTAGGGGATCAGCGTCAGGTGCACGATGGCCGTGTTCTGGTAGCCCAGCTCGTAGCGCAACTGGCGCACAGCCTCGATATAGGGCAGCGACTCGATGTCGCCCACCGTACCGCCGATCTCGGTGATGATCACGTCGTAGATCTTCTTGCTGCCGAGCAGCAGGATGCGGCGCTTGATCTCGTCCGTAATGTGCGGGATCACCTGAACGGTCTTGCCGAGGAACTCGCCGCGGCGCTCCTTGTTGATCACGCTCTGGTAGATCTTGCCTGTGGTGACGTTATTGGCTTTCGAGGTCGAGATGCTCGTGAAACGCTCGTAGTGCCCCAGGTCGAGGTCGGTCTCGGCACCGTCCTCCGTCACGTAACACTCGCCGTGCTCGTAAGGGTTGAGCGTCCCCGGGTCGATGTTGATGTACGGGTCGAGCTTCTGGATGGTCACCGTATAGCCCCGGGCCTGGAGCAGCTTGGCCAGCGAGGCCGAGATGATTCCCTTGCCCAGCGACGAGGCGACGCCACCGGTTACAAAAATATATTTCGCCTTCTTTGTCGTTGTTGCAGACATGATCTTGTAACGCTTTTAAAAAATTTATATTCCGTTTGTCTTCTTCGTTCACTGCGGCGCCCGGGACCCTCCCGCAGCACCTTACGGCCCGGCCGCCGGCCTTCCGCACGTACGCGCGACGGGCCGGAACACGGCAGGACTACTCGCCCTGCGCGTCGAGGATGTTGATCTTCTCGATCGTGGTGGCCATCTCCTCCTTGGCGCGCTCGATCTTGGCCTGCACGTCGCGGATCATCGCATCGGCGTTCTTCGACCTGGCGAAGAAGCCGATGTTGTTCTCGAGCAGGGCGATGTCGGCCTCGAGCTGCTTGACCTTGTTGTAAAGCCGGTCGCGCTCGTAGCGCAGGCGCCTGTCGCCACCCTCCTTGATCGTGGTGACCTTACCGCGGAAACGCTCGATGCGGCGCTCCTTCTCGCTGCCGCGCAGCGTGGCGAACAGGTTGTCGATCAGCTGGCGGTACTCGGTGTTGATCGCGTCCTTCTGCTTGATGGGCACGAAACCGATCTCGGCCCAGCGGCGCTGGAAATCCTTGACGGCCTCGAACCCCTGCTCGCGGTCGGCGACCTCATAGGCAGCGATCTCGGCCAGCAGCTCCCGCTTGCGGGCCAGGTTCTGGTCGTGCTCGGCATCGACCGTCGAGAAGTGGGCGGCCTTGCGCGCAAAGAACGCGTCACAGGCGGCACGGAAACGCTTCCAGACCGCATCGGCATGGCGGCGCGACACGGGACCGATCTCCTTCCATCTCTTCTGAAGGTCGATCAGCTCATCTGTCGTCTTCTTCCACTCGTCGCTGTCGCGCAGCGCCTCGGCCTGCGCGCATATCTCGTTCTTGAGCTGGAGGTTGTGCTCCATCTCGGCCTTGATCTCGAGATAGAATTTGCGCTTCTGCTCGAAGAACGCGTCGCACGCCGTGCGGAAACGCTCGTATATCTTCGTATTATCCTTCTTCGGGGCGTAACCGATCGTCTTCCAGACCTTCTGGATCTCGATCAGCTGGTCCGACGCCTTGTTCCACTCCTTGCGCGTGAGATGGGCGGCGGCTGCCAGCTCCTCGGTCTTGGCACAGAGCTCGCTCTTGAGCTCGAGGTTACGCTTCTGCTCCTCCTTGATCCTCTCGAAATACTCCTGGTGGCGACGGTTGATCTTCGAGCTGGTCTCGCGGAAACGCTCCCAAAGCTGCTCCTTGTACTCGTTGGCCACTGGGCCCGTCTCGCGCCACTGCTCATGCAGTTTCTGCAGCTTGTGGAACGCGTTGACCACCGAAGGCTCGAGCAACAGAGCGTCGGCCTCCTCGCAGAGCGCCAGCTTCGCCTCGTAGTTCTTCTTCAGGTCGAGGTCGCGCAGCTCCTTATTGATCTTGATGAAATTATAGAAATTCTCGACGTACAGATTATAGGTCTCCCAGACATCCTTGACCTGGCTCTGGGGCACGAGGCCCGTCTCCTTCCAGCGCTGCTGGAGCTCGCGGAACTGCGTGAAGGTATGGTTGAGCGTCTCGCCGCTGTCGATCAGCTCCTTGAGCTCGTCGATGATCCGGAGTTTGATCTTGAGGTTCTCCTCCTTCTGGCTTTCGATCGTCGCAATGAACTCATCGCGCTTTTTGCGGTACTCGGCAAAGGCCTCCTTGAGCTGCTGCTCGGCAGGATCGGCCACCGGGACGAACTCCTCAGGCGCAGCCCCCGTTGCCAGGAACGCCTTGCGCTGCTGGTCGACCTCGGCACGATGGAGCTTATAGAACGCCACCTTGATCGCCTCGGCGTCGCGGCGCAGCGTCTGCACGGGCTTCTCGGCCAGCAACGCGCGGAAAGCGGCCACCAGACCGGCCTTGGTCATGCCCGAATAATCGGCCTGCGGGGTACCGGCCGACTCGTTGTCCTGCGCCTCGTCGTGCTCGTCGTCATCGCCCAGGTCGAACTCGGGGGCGGCAGCGGCCAGCGATGCCTCCTCATCGGAAAAATCGACGGGCTCGGACTGCACAGCCTCATCGCCGCCTGCCGTCGGAGCGGCATCTGCGGCCGCCGCGACCGGGGTTTCGGGCTCGGGTTGCGACGTGCGCTCCGCGCTGGCTGCGGCGGGAGCTTCGGGCTCGGCCGGCACAGCGGCCCGATCCTCGACCGGAGCGGCTTCGGGAGCCTGAACTGCGGGCTCGGGCTCCGACGCGACGGATGCCTCGACGGGTGTGCTCGTTTGCGTAGCTTCAGCGATGGGGGCGCTGACTTGTTCCTCAGGAACAGACGTTTCGGTTTTCATGCCAATAACCTTTTGGGGTGAATGAAATACAGCCTCCGCCACACGGGCGGCTAAACCACAAATGTAGGGCATTTTTCGGGAAAAACATAGGGTTGATCCCGAAAAATGCCAAATCGGACACCCCCGGTCGCGAAACGCCGGATTTAGGGTCCGAAAGGATGCGAATTAACGTTTAATTAACAAATAATCATTTACTTTGCGTAATACAAAACGTTAAGCCTATGAGTTACCGCGTGTTATTGGTCGACGACGAACCCGACATCCTGGAGTTCATCAGCTACAACCTCGTCAAGGAGGGCTATACGGTCTATACGGCCACCAACGGGCGCGAGGCCGTGGCCAAGGCGCTCGAGGTGCGGCCGCACCTGATCCTGCTCGATGTGATGATGCCCGAGATGGACGGGATCGAGACCTGCGGCGAGATACGCTCGCACAGCGAGCTGGCCGGGACGCTGATCGCCTTCCTCACGGCGCGGGGCGAGGACTACTCGCAGATCGCCGGCTTCGAGGCCGGGGCCGACGACTACATCACCAAACCGATCCGGGTCAAGGTGCTCGTCAGCCGCCTCAAAGCCATGCTCAAGCGGATCGAGGGCGCGCAAGGCGGCGCACAGGCGGCCGATCCCCGCAGCATCACGATCGACCATGAGCGTCATCTGGTGATCAGGGAGGGGCAGGAACTCGTGCTCCCGCGCAAGGAATTCAACCTGCTCGAACTGCTCTACTCGAAGCCCCAGAAGGTGTTCACCCGCGACGAGATCTTCTCCAACGTGTGGGGCAACGACGTGATCGTGGGCGACCGTACGATCGACGTCCACATCCGCAAGCTGCGCGAGAAGATCGGCGACGAGCATATCGTCACGGTCAAGGGCGTGGGATACAAGTACGAGGACTAACGGCGGTCAGGACCGCACCCACCCGGAAGCGGCGCCCGCCCCGGATGTTCTGGAATGGCAAGCCTATAACGAAGCCAGGGATATTCCCGGGCTTATTCCATCGTTTAATCCGCTGCCATGCCAGCTATCAAAACGGGATGCCCCCCCTTTTGTCTTGACACAAAGAGGTCGCTACGCCGACAGCGGAAACAGGTATTCTTCTTTTGCCTTGATGCAAAAGAAGCAAAAGAAACAAAAGATCAAGGACGGGCGGCCGGGCGTGACCCGCTGGGCGGCTCGGGCGCCTGAGTCGCAAAAACCCGCCTTACGGCTCAAACTGCTTGCGACTCTGGGCTGCGCCCTTCGCCGGGCGGGTGCCCCGCGCCTGCCGCAGGGCCGGACGACCTGCCGGAAAATCGACGGCTATAAATCCCGCCTGATAAAACCGGCGCCCGGAAACCGGAGAGGCCGGACGGCGAAAGCGACGGCTGCTGCCCGACGAACGTTAGGACGGAAGCGCGCTTCTGGCGCGCGAACGGACCATAAGGAGAAGTTAGCCGTCGCCCGGACGGTCACCCGATTTCAGCCACGTTTTATGAGCGGCAGATCTTGGGATTACTTTTGCGGCAATGACATAAGTAATTGCCCGAAAGGGAATTGGAAAGAAATACGATCGATTGGCCCGGGCCTGCGCGCTGCCCGGCTGCATGCGCCACCCGCCCCCGGTCTACTTGACCGCCGTGCGATTGTGCAGGGCATGGGCGATCGTCAGCTCGTCGGCATAGTCGAGCTCGTCGCCGAACCCGATGCCGCGCGCGATGGTCGAGACCTTCACGCCCTCGCACTGGGCCAGCCGGCGCGAAATGTAGAACACCGTCGTCTCGCCCTCGACCGTCGTACTGAGCGCAAGGATCACCTCTTTGATCCCTCCCCGGGCAATGTTGTCGAGCAGCAGGTCGATCTTCAGGTCGGACGGTCCGATACCCTGCATCGGCGAGATCACGCCGCCCAACACGTGGTAGACCCCGTTGTACTGGCGCGTGTTCTCGATCGAGATCACATCCTTGACCTGCTCGACGATGCAGACCGTCGAGCGATCGCGAGAGGGATCGGCGCAGATCGGGCAGAGCTCCGTATCGGACAGGTTGTTGCAGCGGACGCAGTAGCGGATATGATTCCGGAAATCGGACATAGCTGCCGTCATCTCACCCACCTCGGCCGGGTCCATGCGGAGAATGTGCATGGCCAGGCGGAGCGCCGTACGCCGCCCCACCCCGGGCAGCTTGGCCAGCTCGCCCACCACGTTATCGAGCAATTGCGACATAGGCTAATTGATCATCCGGATGGCGTCGGCCGCCATCCACCCTTTCTTGCCATCGGCGATCGATATCTCGCGCCATGAGCCGAGCTGGCTCAGCACCCGGACCTTGGTCCCCTCGTGCAGCACGAAGATATCGCGGCTGTTCTGATCGGGCGAGCTCTTGACCGGGACGGCGCCGGCCATCACGATCGCATCGTCGGGACGCAGGAAACCGTCGCGCTGCGAAACGGCGAACGACACCGAGATCACGAACAGCAGACAGAACAGAACGGCATGGTAGAAGCCCGTCTTACGCAACCAGATACGCCGTCCGAGCAGATAAGCCACAGCGCCGGCCAGCGCGACGGCCAGGAACACCAGGCTCAGGATCGACCAGGCGTTACTGCTCAGGCTATTGCGCAGCCCGATCATCCATGTCTTGAGCGGAAACTGGGGAACGCTCTCGATCCGGTCCTTCGTATAGCTGCCCGCCACGGCCAGGTTGTAGCGCACATCGGCATCGTTGGGCGCCAGCTTCAGCGCCTTGTTGTAATAAAGGATCGCCGGTCCTATCCGGCTATCCTTGAAATAGGCGTTACCGAGGTTATAATAGAGCTTGTAGCAGACATGGTCCGTATTCTCCAGAGCCTGGTACAGTTCGATGGCCCGCTGGTAGTTGCCGTTGATGTAGGCTGTATTGGCCGCGTCCCACTGCGCGTCGGGATCGGCCGGTACGGCAGGCGCGGCAAGCGGGGCGTCGGGCATGGGAGGCGCCGGCGCCGCGGCTGCGCTGTCCTGGGCCCGGACGCCCGACACGGCCAGCATACCCGCAATCAGGATATACACAAACTTTCTCATACTATCTCTTGATAACCGATTCGAACTTGGAAATGATCTTGACCGCCCCGGCATAGACCTCCTGCATCTGACCCGAGGCCGAGGGCGAATACTGCGCATACTCGCACTCCGAAATGATGTCGATGAAGCGGGCGATCTGGTCGGCCGGGATGCGGCGCTTGGCCAGCCCCTCGCGGATATTGTCCTTCGTGAGGTTGGACACCGGGATATTGAGCTTGTCGCTCATATAACCCCACAGCGCGCGGAGCATCTCCTCGTAAAAGGCGCGCTGGCTGCCCGCCTCCATATGGCCGGCGGCGGCCTTGAAGCGCGCAAGCGCCACCTTGTTGGCCTTCTTGTTGCGCACCAGCACACTGTTCTGGTTCTCGCGGATATGCTTGCGCAGGTAGATATAGGACACGACTGCCAGCGCTACCAACAGGAAGATCAGCACGTAATACAGCGGACTGCCGATCAGCAGGGCGCGGCGCGAGAAGAAACCGGCCGAACCTATCTTGATAAAGCGGATATCCTGGCCGAGTATCTTGATGTCCTCCTTGTTGAGTCCCGAGACAACCCCCTGGGAGACTGCGCCCGAACCCGTCGAGTCGGGCAGGATCGACAGGTTATAGGCCTCGGACGCCAGCGTCACGTACTTGATCTGCTCGGGATCGAAATACGAGAACCCGACAGGGTCGAGCCGGTAGTCGCCCTCGGCGCGCGCGATGAACGGAAACTCGAACTGGCGGTAGCCGTTGATACCCGACGAGGTATAGCGCAGGCTCTCGGTCGTCTTGACGTTATACTGCTCGAACGACGAGGGAAACGTCAGCTTGGGCGCGTGGATGAGCGGCAGGTTGCCCGAGCCCGAGATCCTGACCGTGAAGGTCCCCGCCGAGTTGGCCGCAAGCTGCGTCGACGCAGGCTCGGCCGTCATCGTGAACTTGCCGACCGCCCCGCTGAAGCCCGCAGGAGCGCCCGAGGGCAGCTCCTTGACCGTGATCTTGACCGGGGCTGTCGAGACCGTCTTGGTCACCTCCTCAACATGGGCACCGCCGCTGAAGAACTCGTCGATCATCGACTGGTGCTTGGTCTGCGTTACGATCTGGGCAACGACCGTCGCTTCGAACTTCTCGATATAGAGCTCGCCGGCCTGCTGCGGACAGAGCAGGTACTCGCCCAGCACCCGCGAGTCGTAGATCTTGCCATCGACCGTCTCGCGCTGCCACTTCGTGCCGTCGAGACTGAGTTCCTGGTTCCAGAAACCGTTGAATGCAGGGAACTTATAGCTCTTAAAACCGCTCATATTGAGCCGGGTGAAGATCTTGAACGTGACCTTGACAAGCTGGCCCTTGAAAACGTTGGTCTTGTCGACGAACGCGCGCACCATGATGTCGTCCTTGCCGATCGACGCGGCACCCCGGGGCTTCGCTTCGCCGCCGGCCGCATCCTGCGGCTTCGCCTCGGCCTCGACCACCTCGATCGGGACCTCCTTGGCCGTATAGCTCTTGCCGTCGACCGTCACCGAGGCCGACGGAATGGTATAGTGCCCCTTGGCCTTCGGCTGGAGGACGTACGTATAGGTATAGTTGAACGTCTGGGTCATCGACCCGTTGACCACCGAGATCTGCTGGCTCTGCGAGGTCGTGGGACCCGCCAGCACGTCGAAGCCCTCGAAAGCGGACGGCGCCGTGAACTGATCCGGCTTGGCGTTGAGCACGTACTCGACCCGGAACACCTCGTCGGTGGCCACGGCATTGGGGGCCACCGTCTCGAAGCTGGTCTTCTGACCGAGCGCCGCAGCCGCCGTAACGAGCGGCAACAGCGTCAGCAGTACCTTGCGGCACCAACCCTGTCTCAAAATTCTTGATTTCATCTCACACATAATCATTCGTTTCACCCTCGGGCGACTGCAAATATAGTGAAAGCCGAGCGGCAAGGCGAAAACCTGTTTTCAGACTTGTCCGAGGCGCAGCCTATATTCTGCAAATATAGCGAAAGCCGAGCGACAAGGCGAAAACCTGTTTTCAGACTTGTCCGAGGCGCAGCCTATATTATTCAAATATAGTGAAAGCCGAGCGGCACCGTGCAAGTTGATTGGCAAAGATGCCCGAACCGAATCCTATACCATTCAAACACAGCGAAAGCCGCGGGCGATCGGGAGCGTCTGCGCTCAAAGATCGCCGAGGCGCAACCCGTATCCTGCAAATATAGCAAATTCCACAATATCCCGTACGAAAACGCAAGCGGGAAACAACACCTTTCCAACGTTCCCGGGATGGGAATTATTGCTCCCTGCGGCCATAGGCAGCCAACAGCATGATGGCCCCCCTGCGGTCGCGACCGGCACACCCGCACGCCGGAAAGGCGCATGCCCGGCCAGAAGCCGGGCATGCGCTGCACCCCCAGGACCTTAGCGGGTCCGGGCGGTCAGCTTCAGGTCAGCCAGCGCAATGGCCGCCGCCGCCTCAAGCACCACAGGGGCGCGTAACGCGATACATGCGTCGTGGCGGCCGCGGATGCGCAGCTCGTCGATCCCGCCCGTCTCGGTGTTGAACGTCTGCTGCGGCGCAGCAATGCTCGCCGTAGGCTTCATCGCCACGCGAAAGACGATCGGGTTGCCGTTGGTGATACCCCCCACCACACCGCCGGCATGGTTGGTCGCCGTATGACCCGACGCATCGGCGATCGGGTCGTTATGCTCCGACCCGCGCATACGCGCCGCAGCGAAACCGGTCCCGAACTCAATGCCGCGCACGGCCGGAACAGAGAACACCATGTGGCTGATGCAGGCCTCGGCCGAGTCGAAGAACGGCTCGCCCCACCCCACCGCAACTCCCTCGGCGCGCACTTCGACAAGACCGCCCACCGAATCGTGCGAGCGCAGCGCCGCCTCGACCACATCGGCAAAACCGGCCGGATCGGTGCAACCGCCGATCTCGAGGATACGCGAGCTGATCGCCACGCCGTCGAGCACCTTCTTGGCCACGACGCCGGCCGCCACGAGCGCCAGCGTGAGCCGCCCCGAAAAGTGCCCTCCGCCCCGGTAGTCGGCCCAGCCGCCGAACTTCTGACCGGCCACCCAGTCGGCATGCGACGGGCGCGGATGCGTCACCAGATTGCGATAGTCGTTCGAGATCGTGTTCTCGTTGCGGAACAGGATCGTGAGCGGCGCGCCGGTCGTATGGTCGTTGAAAAGGCCCGAGACGATCTCGGGCAGGTCGGCCTCCTTGCGGGGCGTGGTACCGCGCGCGCCGCTCCTGCGGCGGTCGATGTCGGCCATGAGGTCGGCCCCGGCGAGGGGAATGCCCGCAGGCACGCCGTCGATCACCACGCCCAGCCCCACGCCGTGCGACTCGCCGAAAATGGAAACCCGGAAATTGCGTCCGAAACTATTCATCGTATGTCTGTTTTAATCTTTAGCGTCAGTGATCCGCGACAGGTCGTCCCAGAACCGGTCGTACGACTTGTTCACAACCTCGGCCCGCCCGATGGTGACCGGTCCGCCGGCCCCGAGGGCAGCCGTGGCCAGCGCCATCGCGATACGGTGGTCGCCGTGGCTCTCGGCCGTCGCGCCGTGTACCGGCCCCCCGGTGACGCGCATCGTGTCGGGCTCCGAGATATCGACCCGCACGCCCAGCTTGCCGAACTCACCGGCGAGCGTCTGCGCACGGTCGCTCTCCTTATGGGTCAGGCGCGTGGTCCCCGTGAGCACCGTCTCGCCCTCGCAATAGGCTGCCAGCGCCACCAGCGCCGGGAACAGGTCGGGACAGTGCGTGGCATCGAAGCGGAACGCCCGCAGGCCGCGACGGCGCACGGTCGCCCGGTCACGCTCGGTAACCACCTCGGCACCGGCCGCCGAGAGCGCATCGAGGATCGCCCGGTCGGCCTGCAGCGAGAGCGTGTCGAGGTTGGTGACCGTCACCTCTCCCGCAACCGCCCCGGCCACGAGCAGGCACGAAGCTCCGCTCCAGTCACCCTCAATGTTATAACTCGCCGGGACATAGCTCTGCCCGCCGGGGATGAAGAAGCGGCGGTACTCCTCATGACTCACCTCGATGCCGAACGCCGCGAGCACCCCAAGCGTCATATCGATATAGGGGATGCTGTTGAGCCGGTCGACGTGCAGCGTCGTATCGCCCGCAGCCAACGGCAGGGCCATCAGCAGCCCCGTGATGAACTGCGAGCTGAGCGATCCGTCGACCTCGGCCACGCCGCCGCGGAGCGGGCCCGTCACGGTCAGCGGCAGGTAGCCGTCCGACGTCACGACCCGGGCGCCCAGCGCCTCGAGCGGAGCGGTCATCATACCTACGGGCCGGCGCAGAATAGAGCCCTCGCCGGTGATCGTGACCGGCTGCGAACAAAGCGCGGCGATCGGCGTGAACAGGCGCGTGGCAAGGCCCGACTCGCCGATATGCAACGTCGAGGCGCGCGGTTCGAGGCCTCCGGAGACCGTGCAGGCCGTACCCACTACGGCGATCTCGGCGCCCAGCGCCCGGGCCACGCCGATCGCCGCACGCGTATCGTCGCAGAGGCCCATGTGGAGCAACTCGGAGCGCCCCCCGGCAAGCAGCACCGCGGCGATCGCCCGCTGGGCATAGCTTTTCGAGGCCGGGGCGGTCAGCTCGCCGCACACAGGCCCGGGATATATCGTCTTCTGCATACGCTATCTCAGTTTGAAGTCCTGTCCGAGGTAGACCTTGCGCACCATCTCGTCACTCGCCAGGTCCTCGGCCGAACCCGCTTTCAGTATCTTACCCTCGAAGAGCAGGTAGGTACGGTCGGTGATCGTCAGCGTCTCGTGCACATTGTGGTCGGTGATGATCACTCCGATATTCTTGTTCTTGAGCGTGGCCACGATCCCCTGGATATCCTCGACAGCGATCGGGTCGACGCCGGCGAACGGCTCGTCGAGCAGGATGAACTTGGGATTGATGGCCACCGCGCGGGCGATCTCGGTACGCCGGCGCTCGCCTCCCGAGAGCTGGATACCCTTGCTCTTACGCACCTTCTGCAGGCGGAACTCTTCGATCAGGTTCTCGAGGCGCTCGCGCTGGTACTCCTTCGAGAACTCGGTCATCTCGAGCACGGCCTTGATGTTGTCCTCGACGCTGAGCTGCCGGAAGACCGACGCCTCCTGGGCCAGGTAGCCCACCCCGCGCTGGGCGCGGCGGTAGACCGGCTCCTTGGTGATATCGACCACGGTCTGCACCACCTCGACCCCGCCCGGCGTCCTGCGCTCCTCCTCGGTCTCCAGGTAGATATGCCCCGCGTTGGGAGTGATCAGGCCCACGATCATGTAGAACGTCGTGGTCTTGCCCGCCCCGTTGGGCCCGAGCAGCCCCACGATCTCGCCCTGGTTGACCTCGATCGACACCTGGTCGACAACGGTCCGCGCCTTGTATCGCTTGACCAGATCTTCGGTATATAGTCTCATCGTAATCAGGTTGATCGGCATGAAAATGCCCCGGCGGCACACGTGTCCGGGCACGGGACAGATTCTCCGAAAATATTTGCACAAAGTTAGCGAAATTTAGAAAAACTTTCTATCTTTATGTTATATTCGCTTATTATTTAAAGTCTTCATCCAAAGACATGGCTCACCAAGAGAGTGCCTCGCTGCACGACCAACTAAAGAAATATTTCGGGTTCTCCACATTCAAAGGCAACCAGGAGGCGGTCATCCGCAATGTTCTCGATGGTAAGGACACGTTCGTGCTCATGCCCACGGGCGGAGGCAAGTCGCTGTGCTACCAGCTCCCGGCGCTCGTGATGGACGGCGTGGCGATCGTCATCTCGCCGCTGATCGCGCTGATGAAGAACCAGGTCGACGCGATGCGCGCCTTCAGCATGGAAGAGGGCATCGCGCACTTCCTCAACTCGTCGCTCAACAAGGCCGCGGTCACCAAGGTCCGGACCGACGTGCTCGAGGGTAAGACCAAGCTGCTCTTCTTCGCCCCCGAATCGCTCACCAAAGAGGACAATATCTCGTTCCTGCGCAAGATCAAAATATCGTTCTATGCCATCGACGAGGCGCACTGCATCTCCGAGTGGGGGCACGACTTCCGCCCCGAGTACCGCCGCATCCGCCCGATCATCAACGATATCGGACGCGCGCCGCTGATCGCCCTCACGGCGACGGCCACGCCCAAGGTGCAGATGGACATCCAGAAGAACCTCGGCATGCTCGACGCCACAGTCTTCAAGTCGTCGTTCAACCGGCCCAACCTCTACTACGAGATACGGCCCAAGCTCGACGCCTCGAAGGACATCATCCGCTATATCAAGCAGCACGAAGGCAAGTCGGGCATCATCTACTGCCTGAGCCGCAAGAAGGTCGAAGAGCTCACCGAGCTGCTCGTAGCCAACGACATCAAGGCCCTGGCCTACCACGCCGGCATGGACGCCGCGACACGCGCCCAGAATCAGGACAAGTTCCTGATGGAAGAGGTCGACGTGATCGTCGCGACGATCGCCTTCGGCATGGGTATCGACAAGCCGGACGTGCGCTACGTGATCCACTACGACATTCCCAAAAGCCTCGAAGGTTATTACCAGGAGACGGGCCGCGCCGGACGCGACGGCGGCGAGGGCGAGTGTATCACCTTTTACAGCTATAAGGATATCCAAAAGCTCGAAAAGTTCATGCAGGGCAAGCCGGTGGCCGAACAGGAGATCGGCAAGCTGCTGCTGCAGGAGACGGTCTCGTACGCCGAGTCGTCGATCTGCCGCCGCAAGACGCTGCTGCACTACTTCGGCGAGAACTTCCCCGAGGAGAACTGCGGAAGCTGCGACAACTGCCTGCACCCCAAGCCCCGGATCGAGGGCAAGGAGGCCATGCGGCTGATGCTTGAGGTGCTCCGCGCCATCGGCGACAAGTTCAAGGCCGACTACCTGATCAACGTGCTGATCGGACGCGTCAACGCGCTGATCAAGTCGTACGGCCACCACAAGAGCGAGTGGTTCGGCGCGGGCGCCGACCACGACGGCCGCTTCTGGGGCGCCGTGATCCGGCAGGCGCTGATCATGGAGCTCGTCGACAAGAACATCGAGAACTATGGCCTGCTCTCGATCAATGCCGCAGGCGAAGCCTATATTGAAAAGCCGACCACGGTGATGATCACCCTCGACCACAACTACGACGAGGCCGACGAGGAGGAGGGCGCCGCAGCGCCTTCGGGCAAGGGCGGCGCGGCCGACGAGGAGCTCTTCACGATGCTCAAGGAGCTGCGCAAGAAAGTGGCCAAGCAGCAGGGGCTGCCGCCCTTCGTGATCTTCCAGGACCCGTCGCTCGAGGATATGTCGATCCAGTACCCGATCACGCTCGAGGAGATGCAGAACATCAGCGGTGTCGGGGCAGGCAAGGCGCGCAAGTTCGGCCAGCCGTTCATCGAGCTGATCAAGGCCTATGTCGAGGACAAGGAGATCATCCGCCCGCAGGACATGGTCGTCAAGAGCGTCGTCAACAAGAGCGGCAACAAGGTGTTCATCATCCAGAGCATCGACCGCCAGATGGACTTCGAGGACATCGCCCGCGCGCGCGACCTCGACGGCGACGAGCTGCTCACCGAGATCGAGGCGATCGTCAACTCGGGCACGAAGCTCAATATCAACTATTACATCAACGAGGCGATCGACGAGGACAAAGCCGAGGAGATATACCTTTATTTCAAGGAGGACGCTGAGGACGACTCGATCGACGCGGCGCTCCGCGAACTGGGCCCCGACTTTACCGAGGAGGAGATACGCCTGGTACGCCTCAAGTTTATCAGCGAGATGGGCAACTAACGCCCGGCCCGCACCTGTTTCGTCGGCGCACGGCTACCCTGCGCCGGCCTCCGGGCTGAATAGCGGAATGCGGCCCGGAAAGGACCGACAGGCCTTCGGGGGCGCATTCCGCCATTACTCACCACCGAACACAGCACAATGAACGATCATATCCACAGCGACGCCGTGCGCCCGAAAAAGCAGCTCGGGCAACACTTTCTCACCGACCAGAACATCGCCCGGCGCATCGCCGACAGCCTGACGGCCGACCGTTGCTCCGTGGCGCTCGAAGTGGGCCCCGGCATGGGCGTGCTGACCCGATACCTGTTGCAGCGCACCGACCTGACCCTCTATGCCGCCGAGATCGACCCCGAGAGCGTCGCCTACCTGCACGGGCACTACCCCTCCCTCACCCCGCGGCTGATCGAGGGAGACTTTCTGCGCATGGACCTGCGCGAGCGGTTCCCCGACGGCGTGAACATCATCGGCAACTTCCCGTACAACATCTCGTCGCAGATCTTCTTCGCCGTGCTCGACCACCGCGACCTCGTGCCCGAAGTGGTCGGCATGGTCCAGCGCGAAGTGGCCGTGCGGATCGCCGAGCCCCCCGGGAGCCGTGAATACGGCATCCTGAGCGTGCTGCTGCAGGCATGGTACGACATCGAATACCTGTTCACCGTGAGCGAGGGGGTCTTCAACCCGCCGCCCAAGGTCAAGAGCGCCGTGATCCGCCTGCGCCGCAACGGCGTGCAACAGCTCGGCTGCGACGAGCGGATCTTCGTCAGGGTGGTCAAGGCGGCGTTCAACCAGCGCCGCAAGATGATCCGCAACGCGCTTCGCGCCGCTTTCGGCGACTTCGGGGGCGGGGAGCATCCGTTCTTCAACCGACGCGCCGAGCAACTGGGCGTCGCGGAGTTCGTCGAGCTGACGCGCTGGGTGGAGGCCAACCGCGCCTGATCCCTTTCGCACCGGGAAGCCTTGCCGTGGCCCATACCACAGGGACGCACACCCGCCAAGACCAGCAGTGCCCGGGCGTAGTCCCCGTACACCCCTGCGGTCCGTCATCGTGTCCGGCCCAACCGGGCACGCACCAATCAACCACAAAAATGAGCAAGCCATCGTCGTGTGACGATGGCTTGCCCGCTCTGTGATGTCCCGGATTATTTCTGGGTCTCCATCATCTTGTTCAGCTTATACAGCAGATGTTTGTAGTGCTCCTGCGTATCGGCCGATCCGGTGTTCTGCTTCCTGGTGATCAGGTCTTTCACCTTGGCCAGGTAGCTGTACTGCAACGCCTTGGTATTGTAGATATCGTCGGTCTTGACCTCGCGCTGCCAGCCGAAGCCCTGGGTCTCGATGTCGCCGGTCGCAGGCATGTTGGCTGCCAACTCGCGGATCGTACCCTCCATACGGGCAGCCATGCCGCTTTCGTCGAGGCCGTACAGCACAATATCGTCCAGCGTCGGGGCATAGGTCTGCTCCCAGATGCCCGGGCCGCCGTTCAGGACCGTTTCGGGATTGGTGAAGAGAACCGAACCGGCCTTGGCGCTGGCATCGACAGCCGACATCAGCGAGACGATGAAATCGGTCTGGTAGGTCTTGTCGGTCGCTGTCAGCGATTCGCCGGCCATCGTCTTCTTCCATACGGTCTGGTAGATGTCGTTGATATATTCATCGAGCGTATACGGGTCTTCCGCACGTTCGGACGAGAGGATCACTGCACTCTTCTTTTTGGCCGAGAGCAGGGTCTTGAACAGCGAGGCCGAACCGATCTGCATATCGCGGGCGGTCAGCTTCTCGGGCGGCAGGTTCTTCAGCAGCTCGGCGTTGACCAGCCAGTCGAGGTCGTAGAACTGATCGAGCAGGAAGCGTACCGAAGCGCGCTGCACCTCCTTGGGCACCGAACGGTAGGCCACGCCCGGGGCGTCACCTTCCTTGACGTCGTACAGGTAGAGGCCGCCGATGTTCATCAGCACGTTGCTGATGTAGCGGCGGTACTGGGTGAGCAACTGGTCGTAGAGTACCTTGCGGTGCGAAAAGTCGCGGTCCTCGTCCTCAAGCCAGCCGTTCATGTTCTGCAGGATATACTTGAGGTTGTTGATGCCGTAAGTGCTGGCCTTGATCGGGTCGTCACCCAGGTCTTCCTCGACCGACGAGGGATCGTAACGCGCGAAGACCTGCTGCTTGCCATAGCGGTACATGGGATCGCCCGCCTTCTCAGAGATCCAGCGGTCGAGGATCGCCTCCTCTTCCTCGGGGCTGACGAACAGCGGCGTGTAGAGCCACTTGATGGCGTAGAGGTCATATACGCCCAACTGCGGCGGCGTGAGCTTCAGCCCCTTGTCGCCGGGCTGCGCGATGTAGTTGTTGCGCGCGTAGTCCATGATCGACGGCGTGGTGCCGTACTTCTGGGTGAAGGTGGCCGAACGGAGCGAGTCTACCGGGAAGGCGGACGACGAGGCCATGTTGTGCATCAGACCGAGACAGTGCCCGATCTCGTGCGAGGTGACGTAGCGGATACTTTCCTGCATGACATCAGTGGGCAGCGTTTTGTGACGGACCGAAGTGTCGACCTGTGCGGTCTGGACAAAGCGCCAGTTGTTGAGCAGCTTGATGACGTTGTGGTGGAAATAGACCGAGGCGCAGACGATCTCGCCGCTACGCGGGTCTTTCCACGACGGCCCCATGGCGTTGGCCACCCAGGTCGGGGCATAGCGTACGCACGAGTATTTCAGGTTGTCGGGGTCGAACGCAGGATCGTCGGTCGGGAAATCGACCGCCTGTACGGCATGCTTGAAGCCGATCTTCTCGAAGGCCAGGTTCCAGTCCTCGATACCCTGCTTGATAGCGGGCTTCCAGGCCTCGGGGAAAGCGGGGTCCACATAGAAGACGATCGGCTTCTTCGGCTCGACCAGCTCGCCTTTTTTGTATGCCTCGACGTCGCTCGGCTCCAGGTTCCAGCGGTTGGCATAGTACAGCGCCTTGACCTGGTCGTCGTTCGAGAAGTGCTCGACGCCGGCGAAGAAGACTCCGATGCGCGAATCGGCAATGCGCGGGCGCATCGGCTGCTCGGGCAGCAACAGGAACGTGCGGGTCAGCTTGGCCGTGGTCGGCTTGTCCTTGTAGAGGGTCAGGATACCGAGCAATTTCATGTCCGACGCGTAGGTGAGCACCGACTGAACGCTGACGTTGTCCTCGAAAGCCTTGACGTCGCCGAGGTAGGCCAGGTCCTTTTTGAAATTGACGGTACGGGTGGCCATGCTGCCGGAAGATGCTTCGAACGGACGCATGGACTTGATGTCCGAGAGGAAGAACGACGTGACGTCGATCACAAGCGACGAGTCGGGCGCGTACGCCTTGATGGGGAAGGTCTCGAAAGTCGTCGGAATCTTGTTGATCTCAAGGGCCGACTCGATGTTCTCATAGCCCGGGTCGATCACCGAGGCCCGTGCCGTGAACTCCTGAAGCACCACGGTCGTATCTTGCCGGACAAAGCGGACCAGCAGCGGTTTGGCCGGCTTCTCGCCCACCAGGCCGTCCGAGTTGTCGCTGATCTCCGAAATGGTCGAGCCGAACAGCATCTCGCGGCCCAGCATCGAAGCGGGGATCTCGAAGTAGACCTTGCCGCCCACCTTGCGGACCGTAAACATGCCATTAGCGCACTCTCCCTGCTTGTCCTTGAACAGCTTTTCGTAGGGGGTCTTCTTGACGGTTTCCTTCTTCTCTGCCTCCTTCGTTTTCTTTTTCGCATACGAGGCCGACGGCCCTGATACAATCAGCGCCGAGAGCAACATAATGAATCCTAATCTCATGCAGGTTGTTGTTTTGATTTATTGGGTTATGTGTGTGGTATCCGGATGGGAATCCCGATTCCGGGCGCGCGTACGACCGAGGCCAAAAGCCCGGTTTTACGGCCCACAATTTACACATAATATCCGAAATTGCAAAAAAAGACACGGTTTCGGGTAGATTTGTGAGGAATGTAACGTAAAAAAGGCCGAATACTATTCCATGGGTCCATGCGCTGGAGGTATCGGTACGCCGCTCCTGTCCGCGGAGCCATGCCGAACAGGGAGATGTGACCGCCCGGGCCACGGCATGGGCACGGCCGCTGTCAGGTCCACGCGGGCGCAGGAGCGCCGGACCGTTGCCCGGTAAGGTGAGACTCACGGCTATGAAGCAGGGTATGGAAGTAGGAGTGAAACCGGTTCCGGCCGGGCGGCCGCTGGACTTCCCGGGCGCAGGCTTGTGTGGGGCAGGACCCCGCTAAACCGGCAAAGATGCGTTCAATATGTGGGCCCAGAGGGGCATGATCCCACGACCTTCGGATTATGAGTCCGCTGCTCTAACCAACTGAGCTATGGGCCCCTGCCATTGCTGAAAGCGCTGATGCGCGTCAGAAAAGCACACAAAAATAGCCAAATCGGCCGAGAATCCAAAATTTCATCCGATAATTGTGAAAATGCAGGCGCCCGGGCGCGGTATCCGTAAATTATTTCTATTTTTGCCGATATAAAACTGATACCTATGAAGAAAATCCTGCTTTGTCTGGTCTTTGTGTTTGCCGGCCTTATGTCGGCCAAGGCGCAGAATTACAATTGGGGCATCGGTGTGCGCGGCGGTGTCGAGTGTACCGGCATTTCCGTAAAGTACAATTTCGACCCGGCCAATACGATCGAAGGCCTGGTGGCCCTCATCCCCCGCAACGTCAACTTTGTCGCCCTGTACGAACGCAACATTCCGGTGATCGCCGAAGGGTTCAACTTCTATTACGGCGCGGGTGCCAACATCGGGTCGTGGCGGCGTCACGGCGAGAACAAATTCACGTTCGGCATCGACGGCATTATCGGCCTCGAGTACAAGATCAAGCCCATTCCGCTGGCGCTGGCGATCGACTACAAGCCATTCTGGAACATCATCGGGCATAACCGTTTCATTGCCGACGACTTCGGGTTCTCGATCCGTGTCGTGTTCTAAAGCCTATTCTAATCTTTCCTGTTTATCATGAAAAAATCTCTTTTCCTGCTCGTTTTTCTGCTCCCGCTCGTAGCCTGCGTCAGCAAAAAGAGCGCAACCCAGTTGCAGGATGACCGCGACTCGCTGGCTATGGTCGTTGCGGCCAAAGATTCGATCATTGGCGATGTGTTCTCGTCGCTCAACGACATTGCCGAGAACCTCAGTGTGATCAAGACCCGGGAGAACCTGATCTCAACCAAGGTCGACGGCGGTGAGATCCGCAAGGAGGCGACCGTCCAGATCAGTCAGGATATCGCGCAGATCGACCAGTTGCTGCAGACCAACCGACAGACGATCGCGCGGCTCGAGCAGAGCGCTGCCCAGCTCCGGAAGGCCAATATCAAGATCGCCGGCCTCGAGAAGCTGATCAAGCAGCTGGAGGGACAGGTCGAGACCCAGGACAGGGAGATCGCATCGCTGCGCAAGACGCTCGCCCAGCGTAATATCGAGATCGCCGACCTGCATACCAAGGTCGAGGCTTACGGCTCGGCCGTGAACGAGCTTGCAGCCGACAAGAACAAGCTGGAGGGCGAGGTCAAGACCACGACCGACCTGCTTAACGTGGCCTACTATATCATCGGTGCCGAGAAAGACCTGATCGCCAAGGAGATCGTCTACAAGTCGGGCTTTATCGGCCGTACGCTCAAGATCAACGAGAACCGCAGCCTCGACAGCTTTATCCAGGTCGATGCCCGTACGTTCGACGAGGTGATCATCGGCAAGAAAAAGGCGACGCTCGTAAGCTCGCACCCCGAGGGGTCGTACGAGTTCGTGATGAACGGCGACAACATTTACTCGTCGCTGATCATCAAAGACAAAAATAAGTTCTGGGAGTATTCGAAGGTCCTGGTCATTAGCTATAAGTAGACGCAAAATCCGGGGCTGCGGGCAAGATTATCGAAGCGAACCTTTGGAAAGCCCGGAAAGTTTGCTACCTTTGCGCGCAGTATTCACCAAACACTAACATTAGACACCATGAAAAAAGGGATCCATCCTGAGAATTATCGTGTAGTGGCATTCAAGGATATGTCGAATGATCATGTGTTTTTGTGCAGGTCCGCCGTTCAGACGAAAGAAACGCTCGAAGTGGATGGCGAAACCTATCCCGTCTATAAGATGGAAATCTCCAACACCTCTCACCCGTTCTACACCGGGAAGATGAAGTTGGTTGACACCGCCGGACGCGTCGATAAGTTTATGAGCCGTTATCAAAAACATTACGATAAGAAAGCCGGTAAGTAATTGCCGACTGTCTCGAAGTAAAGCCGCCTCACATGAGGCGGCTTTTTTCATCCTTTACGGGGCGGCGCTCCGCCTGCCCGACCTGGCGACCTGCCCGCAAGACGATGACCCGGTCGATGTGGCCGGGGTTACGCCCGATGAAATCGCGATCACCCCTGCCCCGGGCGGGAGCCGGACGCTGGTCGCCACGATCGAACCCGGAGTGCGGATAAGAGCATGGCATGAGCGACCGACAAAGCAGCTGCGGCCGCAAAAACGGCGAGGCAACGGCTGCCGGCGAGGCAGGGAACACGGCAACGGCGACCAATGACGCGAAAACGACCTGCCAGGCGCTTGCTCATAAGCGTTACTCGTCTGATGGTACCGGCGAATATCAAGGGCCGGTCTTTATGATGACAAAGAGGATGGAGCCATAGCAGGGCGAGCGGATAAGACCTGCCGGTACGAAAGAGATCAGGCAAGATCGGTTTCAGCCCAGCGCGTCTGCACGGCAAACCCGGACCCGCCGTCGGCCCCGCCGTCGGACCCCGCCTCCGGCAGTAGGGGCCCTCCGGGCAAACGCATGTTCAGGCCAACAACCGCAGAACACCCCGGACCGGTACTCCGCCCGACTAACGATCACAATATCGCGACGTGTACAAGCAACCGGGCACAGACCCTGATCCGATCCCCACAAGCCAAAGCCTGCGCCGATCTGCCCGCCGGCAGCACACATAGCATGGACAACAAGGCCACCCCGAACTGCACCGACGCGGACAGCACAGGCGCTGCCCAGGCCTGGCACCCGCCCACCCGAGCCGTGCCCGACCGCGCGCCTCGCAAGAGGGCATGCCGCACGGTCAACACCCTGTATGTATGGAGGCCGATCCTGGCGACCGATACAGAAGAGGTCCTCCCGCATCAGCGGGAGGACCTCTTCTGACATCTGTTATATACCGTCGGGCGGCGTTAGAACGAGCAGCCGACCTTCAGAACAAAAACACCGGCGGAACTGCCCAGGTAGTGAACATCGAACGCCTTGGTAAAGTCATAATCGGCAGCCACATAGCCGGTAAATCCCTTCTTAAAGAAGCGCGAATAGCGAAAGCCTATCCCGGCATTCACCCGCGAAGCGGTCAGGTACTCGAACTCGCGGTTCAGGTAGTAGGCGCTCTCCTTGGGCGGTTTCTGCGATTCGGACGGCGCGGCATACAACCCATCGTTGCTGCGCGTCCCGTTCCCGAAACCGTAGCCTGCGGCCAGGCGTACCGAGTACATATTCCGGCCGCTGATGATATTCCGCAGAGCCGATACATAGCCCTGGGCCGACGTAGTCGAATGCTTGCGGTAATAAGGATACACCGAGACCTTCATATCCCGGGTCCACAGGTCGGCTCCCGCTTTCAGCACCCAGGCGGGCTGGTAGTCCCTCACGCCGAGGTTAAGCGTATAGACCGCCTTGCCATTCAGCGTCTGGCGGGAAACGACTTCATTACTGCCGAAATACTCGACCACGCTATTCCCGCCGCCGGACGATCCGTCGGTCATCTTATAAATATTCTGGTCATTGGTCCCGTCCTCATAGGCCACGCCGACCTTCAGCGTATGCAAGGTCCCGGCCTTGCGGACCGATAACTGGCCACTGTACTCATAGATCGTCGCATCATGCTCGGCAAAAGTCACGGTCTTCGACGACTTCTCGCCGTAGTACCCCGTCCTGCCTTTGTAGGTCAGCTCGCTAAACCAGCTTACGCGCGGCGAGAACCTCAGGTTGAGCTGGAGCGACCCGCCGTGGAAACGGTTGAACATCGGCTGTGCTGCCGACGACGCATAGCCCGATTCGCCGATGAACGTTTCGTACATACCGTAAAAGGCCCCATAGCTGATCAACGATTCATAAAGCTTGCCCGCTTCGCCGCTCAACTGGAACTTAACCGACTCGACACTGCGGCGGTAAAAATAGCTAACGCCCAGATCGACCACCTTATTGAAACAATAGCTGGCACCAGCCGTCAATGTCAGGTCGAGCAGCGAGTTGACGTGGCGCAGATCGCGCATCTTGGCATAGTTGGCCGCCGTGTAGTCAACCTTGGCCCCGAGACTGAGCCCCCGAAACACGCGGAACCCGATCCCTCCCACAAGATGGTAGGTCTCTTTCTGCTTCTTCCCGAGACGTCCGGGATCGGCCTCCACGATATCGAACAGGTTGTAATACGGATCGACAAAAGACGAGCCGGTCATGTTCCGACCCCGGAAGTTGTTGTACGACACGTTGCCGTACAAAGCGACTTTCGGACTCAGTTTATAAAAGGACTCGGTCTGAAGTCCGAAATCATAGCTGTCGTCGGACTGGTAATAATTGACGAATTTACCGTTGTTCTTACCGAACGACGCCTCGACGACCGACGTACTGGTCACGGGCAGCGACAACAGGCCCGCCGCATTGTAGCTGGTCAGCCAGCCGTCCGACCCCTTGATGTAGTCGAAATCGCGTAAATTCTCAGCCGTCGGCTGTGCCACCGCCCGGGCGGAGAACCCTCCGCCGAGCAGTGTCATCAGACCGAATACAGCCAGTTTCGAAAACTTCATAACCGATCGTTGTTAATTATTCTTGATCGAGGCTTTCGCTCTCTGGTGGAAATCGTTGGTCGAGTTGTTGGTATCCTTGTAAACGATGCGTGCCCCCTGCTTGATCGAAGCCTCGGCGTCGATACCGCTCGGATCGGTCGAATCGGTCGTACCGCCGGCATAGCTGTAAACGATCTTGCCGGCATTGGCCTCGATCGCCTCGGTAGCCGCCTTGTCCACGTTGCGATACAGCGAGTAGCCCTGGCCGGCGGTCATTTCGATCGCACCGGCGTCGACAGCCGCGGTCAGACGCTTCTTGTTCTTGGTACTTCCGGCCTGGAAGACCTCAACCCCGTCGATCACCCACTCCTGCGGGACCATCTTACGGGCACGGGCATCCTGTAC
The DNA here is from genome assembly GCA_017415005.1 of Rikenellaceae bacterium. Taxonomy (GTDB): domain Bacteria; phylum Bacteroidota; class Bacteroidia; order Bacteroidales; family Rikenellaceae; genus RGIG1874. The sequence goes on along the minus strand of JAFQJK010000033.1, from coordinate 6,361 downwards.
CCTATCCTGATAGTAATTCGTCTGCGTAGTCAGGAAGCCGTCGAGCGTCGTACCGTCGGTCGGCGAGAAGATGAACATGGCAGGCGACATACGGTCAACGGACCACATGGTCGATGTACCGAAGACGTAAGCTTTCAGCCACTGCGAGGTCGGGATCAGCTCCGACGGCGTCGGATGGATCGTCGTATTGGTAAAGTTGGCATCGTAGGTCACATAGGTATCGGCGCCGCTCAGATCGACCGAGTGCGGATAAGTAGTCGTATGGTTGATAGCCCCCGACAGCGCTACGGTCACCTGCTCGCCGGGATTCAGCGTCACATCGCCGGTAAACGCCCAGTAAATGCAGCTGGCCGGTACGGTCTGCTGCGCCTCGTACCACAGCTTGCCATCGACGTAATCGTAGTTCGTAGAAGCGGTCGAATTCGTCGGATAGACCACGGCCAGACACAGGTTCTCCAACTGGGCCGGCTCCTCCGAATTGTTATACAGGATCACATACTTGTCATTCGCCCATACCCGGGTTTCGCCGTCGATCGGGCTTCCGCCGCAGTAGAGCTCCTTGATCACCACCTGACCCAGCTTCGACTCGCTCATATTGACCGTCACCTCGTCGTCGGCCGACCAGGCATCGGTCACCGTCACGTTCGAGGCAACGCCGCTCAGGATGAAGATCGCACCGGTCTCCGTACGCTTGTCGGTCGCCGACACCTCGTACACACCGGCCGGCAGCTTGATCTCTGCCACACCGTTGGCATCGGTCTCACCCGTGTAGGTGGCATCGTTGATCGTGCTCCGCACCGAAACAGGAACACCCGCAACGGCATCGAAATTACCTGCTGCATCATAAACGAGACGGACCGCAACGTCATGCGTCTTGTATCCCTCATCGTCGTTCTTGTTGCATGAGCTGCCCAGCAGCACCACGCCCGCCATCAAAGCGTAAAACAGTTTTCTCATAGGATTGCTTGTTAGTTATTATGTATTGGTCAGAATTTCAGCCTCAGCGTCAGTCCGTAATAAAAGCTGGGAATGTACGACGAACCGAACAACGATATCTTATTGTCGTTCTGCGTCGAGGTTACATGGCCCATATTATTGAAGAAGTTATTGGCATAGAACGAAATAGATGCAATGTCGCCGATCTCCTTGGTCACGCTCACGTTGGCGGCGAAATAAGGCGATATCCGGCGCGTATTGAACGAGTAGCCGTAATCGGACCGGACCACCATCTTTTTCATCAGCTCATACAGTTCGGGATCGTTGGTCTTGGCCCACTCGAACCTCTCCTGGAACGGAACCGGGGTCGGATCAGATACCGAGGCGAAATACAGCGGGTACGTGATCGTATATTTGCCCCGGTCATAGATATCCGGACTGCCCGGCTCATACCCGTAACCCGGATCGTCCTTACCATAGGCAGGATCGTCGCTCTCGTCTTTTACCGTGAAGCTGCGCGATCCACCGCCCCATTCCGACAAACTCCGCGAGAACGAATAGAGGCCGCTCTCGAGACGCAGCGACAGGATCATACGGATCTGGGGAAGGTGCGTGGTGAGCGTCAGGTTACAATTGACATCTTTGGCCACACGCCCGTTGGACGCACTATGTCCGCCCGCGAAATACGCGATATACTGATAAGGCTGACCGTCGGGCATCGCTCCGCCCGGATAATAAGGCACGACCGTCTCGTCGATCGTCTTGTAATAGTAGTACGATCCGTCGATCCGCACGCTGGTCCGCAGCGGCTTGATCATCCCGAAATCGACCACCCACTCCAGTCCTTTGCGTATGACGGGCGCACCATTATCAGCATAAGTTTCGCGCATGAACGTATTGCGCGTCTGGTAAGCCAGCGTCACGCTCTGGTGCGCCCCCGTTCTGTCGCCGACCGTCACCACGCCGGTCCTCGGATCGACCGTATAGATCCGGTCACCCGAGGGAATCGCCACCCCTTCGAGCGCCTTCTGGCTCGTAAACTTATAGCTGTAGGGATCATACCGCTCACGCGTCGTATAGGTGTTCCGCGTTTTATTGGCATAAGCAGCCAATGAGATCTTAACACCTTTGATATCCACATCGAGGCCGATCTCCGACTGGCGGTTATACTGCCAGCGCAGATTAGGATTGTACTCGAGCTGGTGAGGCTTGATATAATAGGCATAGAACGTGGTCCCATCGACCATCGTACCCGGGGCGAACGTCAGAATATCCTCATAGGTCGGCTCGGGATAGAGAATGTTGAACGACGGGAGCTTGGTTGCAAGGCCCCAGCTCCCGCGTACGACCAGATTGCGTACAAAACGATCTGCATCGTACTGCAACAGCGTATACTTGGCATTGAAGCGCGGCGAGAGGCTGTTCACATTGCCGTAACCCGAGTTCTGCACCATGGTATGCTCGGAGCGGACACCGGCCACGATATTGAGCTGGGTCGTGGCGATCGGAACCGTCACGCTCTCTTCGGCATAGAACGCCAGATTGTTCATGAACGGCACCTGGTCGTAACGATATTCGCGCCATGTCGGAGCATAGCGCATATCCTCGTAATAAAGGCCGCGCCCCCGGTTGCCGCTGCCGGTAAAGTTGGCCCCCAGCTTGACCCTGTTGCGCACTGCGCCGAACTTACGCGACCAGTTGGCCTTGAGCGACACGTTATAGTCGAGCGGCTTATTGTCGGTATAGGCCCTTTCATACCACGTTCCGACCGGAAGCAGCACCACATCGGCCCCGGGATTGGCATCGTAGTCGGAAGCTACAAAATAACCCTCCGACGTACCGTGTGCAGCACCGTTCGAAGAGGCGGCCGATTTTCGCGCATAGTTCTCGCTCAGCCGGTCCGAGTAGCTCACCGAGCCCGAAACCTCGAGGTTGGTGATCCACGGCTTGCTCAGCAGCCAGTCCACCGAGAAGTTGGCCCGCACGGTATTGTCACGGACTTTCGAATAGGTGTTGCGCGCCGCATCGGGATCGGCCTTCGTATCCGACCCGCCGACATTACCTGCCAGGCCCAACGAGAACCGGACCGGCTGCTTGCCGCGCCCGAACGTATTGGAATAGAGCAGCGACGCCGTATTGCGGTCATACGACGAATAGGGAGAGGCCAGGTTGCTGATCGCTTTCGTGCGCTCGAGGCTCACGTTCATGGTACCGGACTTCTTGCCCAACTCGAAACCTTTGCTCAGCGAAAACTGCTTGGTCTTGGGATTGGTGGTAAACGTAACCAGATAAGGGGACTTGCCCTTCCGGGTATTGACCTTGACGATACCGTTGGTCATATCGCCGTACTCGACCGACGGCACGCCGGTGATCACCTCGACCGACTCGACGTTGGCCGACGAGATATTGCGGGTACTGGCACCGGCCGTCTCGTTGAAAGCGGCATTGTTCGACAGGCGCACGCCGTCGACCTCGACCGCCGTGCCGAAGCTGGCGCCGGCCTCGGCGCCCGTACGAATCTCAAAGCGCTGCGACGAAGCCCCGGCCAGGTTGGGATTGAGCGTCTTACCGCCGGGCAGCAGGCTCGTCAGGTCCGACACGTTGACCATCTGCATGTGGTCCATCGCGGTACGGTCGATCGTGCGGCTGGTCGTCGCGCTGTTGGCATTCTCGCGGGCCGTCACGACCACGCTCTCGATCGAAAGGTTATCCTCCTGCAAGTAGAGCTTCATGCCCGTGGTGTCCCGCTCCAGATCAAACTCATACATGGCATCGACATAGCCCAGACAGGTGACCATGATCTGAACCTTGCCCCCGGCGACGTTCTGGATGGAAAACACACCCTTGTCGCTGGCAACGGCCCACTGATCGCTCAGGGGTAGCGCAACGACGGCCATTTCGACCGGCACGTCACCTTTCCGATTCAGGACGGTACCCGAGATCGTGTATTTCTGGGCAAAGATTACAAACGGTAAAGCGGCAAAAAGGGTCAGCAGCAAAAGTCGCTTTTTCATAGCGGGAGATCCGATTAATGCAAAGGACGCGACATAAAGACCGGTATTTCAGGGACCTATTCCGGGAAACGACAGCCTGTATAGTCTTCGTTAAATTCCGGGCGCAAATTACATAAATAATTTTTATTATACAACAATAAGATCATATGCAAAAAAACTAACACCCAAAGATCAAGACACTGAACCTAAAAGCATTGAGCAGCGATTATCGTACCGGGTGCGGGCGCAAAATACCTATTTTTAGGGATAACGCACCAAGTTTGGGCGGCAGAAAGCGCCCGTTGCGACAACGACCGAAACGTCCGGAAGACCGCAATGGACCCATACCTGCCGACGGATCGATCGCGGTACTCCAGGCAAACCGGGACCGTCTGAGCCAACCTCGGGCCCGCCTCGGACGACCGGCTGCCCGCCTCCTGCTCCGGAATATATTCGGAGCCTCCACAGGCATAGCCCAGGCCCCCCTTGCCGTCCATACTCCGCTATTCTTCAGGAATGTAGCCCCCTGACAAACTTGGCTTCGGTTTCGTAATACCGCAGGTATGGTTCATGACGGCCGATCCGAGGCGCTACGATAGCGAGGTGATACGCACGGTTACCGACCGGCTGCGGGTCCCGGAACGGAAACAGGGGCTCGGGATGCGGGATTGCGTCGGGACGGGCGACCTGTTCTTCGCCGTGCTGCTCACTCCGCTGTTCGACCTGCGCGAGTACCTCGTCCTCCTGCTGGCCGGGTCGGTCAGCTCCCTCACATGCTGGGCGGCGGCAACCCGGATAACGGGAAGGCCGGCGACCTATCTGTATGATGGACGGCAATATGACCAAAGACGGACGGACCGGCGTCAATATCACATACAACGACCTGAATTTACCATCCCGGATCGTTGGAAATTCGGGCAGCGTTGAGTATATTTATGACGCCACCGGGACCAAGCTGGCCCAGAAAGCGGGCGGTTCTTTGACTTACTATCGGGGCCCGATGGTTTATCAGGGTAACGCACTGGAGTTGATCTTCCAGCCCGAGGGGACGATCACCTGGGCGAACGGCATGTATACCTACAATTACTTCAAGACCGACCACACGGGAAGTACACGAAAGCTGCTCTCCGTGGGTCCGGGGATGTCGGGCGGGCAGCAGTTCTACTCGATGCAGTCGACCGACCACTATCCGTTCGGGCTGGCACACAATTACAACAATCTGGACAGGTTAATAAACGTATATGATTATGAGAAAATTCAGAGTTATATATTATTCGCTTGGGATCATGATGTGCCTGTCGTTTGTATGTCACGGTAACCGTAAATCCTTCGGGGAAATTATGCCTATAGAGGCATACGCACAGGTTCAGGATTTTATTCCCGGGGAATGGACACAGGACTCGGCTTTGATCGAATCATTGGTACGTCATTGGCCGCCAGAGTACATTTTTGCTCCCGCGCCCCAATTACATTATGTCGATAAGTTATCACGGTGGATTCAGACTGACTACCCAAAACGTAGGCCCTTAATGTCTGTTTCACAAGAATTACCCGTACTGGACTCTGTGTATGGTTTTATGGGATTTCCAGACAATTATCAGCAAGAACCGCTTATTCCTGTGTCTGCTACGAATGTCGAGGCTCTCAGCAAGAATCGGATTATAGCCAGTTTTTGCGATAATCAGTATGTTGTGTCGCTGTTTTGGAAAGGAAGTTTGCCTGTTGTCAACGAGTGCCAGACTCATCTTATGTATGGGATATGGAAAACCCCGGATGACGACCCATTGTCATATTATGGAAAGAGAGGAGTATTTCTGGTCAACATTAGAGACGGCCATCTTATTTCTCTGGTTAGATTACAAACAACAAGTATGGTTCCCGGTGGAATAGAACCCTATTTCGTCTGTATGACTTATCGTCTTGGCAAGAATCTTTTTATGCTGAAAAGACCTGGGAACAAACCTTACGAGCTGTTATTTACTGCTTTCCAGATCACCCCGGAAGGCCGTATTCGTATCCTGCCTTCTTCCGATCAGATTATAGATTACTGACGGTTTACAATGAATTAAAGAATCGGGATAACCTTAAGGTTATCCCGATTCTTTGTGTCTTTTATAATACTGAGGACTAACGCTTTGTAACTACCTTTCGTAATATCGCTTTACGAAAATGCACATAGAGTTGCGCTCGCCCCCTCGTTTTTTTCTGGTTATATCTCGAATTGCTGTTCGTAGTTCGGATATTTTTTCTCATTGTAGAGAGCACTTTCGAATATATTGGGTACTTCAACCACTTTCCTCTATAAATCGAAAACGCCAATTGGATCCGTAAACCTCACGCTTCGGTTTGGCCTGCTGTCTGGAATACCTCCCCTTTTTTTATTCCATGTGTCGTTTTTGCTTTTTATATATTTTGTGCTCCTGCTGTGTTTT
>JAFQJK010000032.1 GCA_017415005.1 Rikenellaceae bacterium | reverse complement strand
GGGGCCGCCGTCGGGCGGCCCGCTTCGTTCATCCTGCCGCCGGACGGATCACTCGATGCGCCGGATGTCGGCACCGAGCGCGTTGAGACGGCCGTCGATGTCCTGATAGCCGCGGTCGATCTGCTCGACGTTCTGTATCTGGCTGTGGCCCTCGGCGGCAAGCGCCGCGATGAGCAGCGCGACACCGGCCCGGATATCGGGCGAGGTCATCCGCGTACCGCGCAGCCGTATCTGCCGGTTGTGACCGATCACCGCCGCACGGTGCGGGTCGCAAAGGATGATCTGGGCCCCCATGTCGATCAGCTTATCGACAAAAAAGAGGCGGCTCTCGAACATCTTCTGGTGGATCAGCACCGAGCCCTTGGCCTGTGTGGCCACCACGAGGAAGACCGACAGCAGGTCGGGCGTCAGGCCCGGCCACGGCGCGTCGGCGATCGTCATGATCGACCCGTCGATAAAGCTCTCGATCTCGTAGCTCTCGTGCTTCGGAATGAAGATGTCGTCGCCCCGCTGCTCGAAATTGACCCCCATGCGGCTGAACTGCTGCGGAATGATCCCCAGGTTGTCGTAAGAGACATTCTTGATCGTGATCTCCGAGCCGGTCATTGCGGCCATCCCGATGAAGCTCCCGACCTCGATCATGTCGGGCAGCATCGTGTGCTCGGCCCCTCCGAGGCTCTCGACCCCCTCGATCATGAGCAGGTTCGACGCGATGCCCGAAATGCGGGCCCCCATGCGGTTGAGCATCCGGCAGAGCTGCTGCACATAAGGCTCGCACGCGGCATTGTAGATCGTTGTGGTGCCCTGGGCAAGCACCGCGGCCATGATGATGTTGGCCGTCCCCGTCACCGACGCTTCGTCGAGCAGCATATAACACCCGCGAAGCGGCTTGCCCGAGACGGAAAAGAAGTTGGCCCCGGCATCGAAATCGAACTTCGCCCCGAGCCTCTGGAACCCGATAAAGTGCGTATCGAGCCTGCGGCGCCCGATCTTGTCGCCCCCGGGCTTGGGCAGGTAGCCCACCCCGAAGCGGGCGAGCAACGGCCCGATCAGCATGACCGACCCGCGCAGGCGCGCCCCGCGACGCCGGTAATCATCGGTCTTGAGGTATTCGAGGTCGATGTCGCGCGCCTCGAACGTATAGGTGCTCTCGTCGATCCTCTCGACCGCGACGCCCATCTTCGCAAGCAGCTCGATCAGCTGCAGCACGTCGACGATCGCGGGAATATTGCGCACGGTCACCTTCTCGGGAGTGAGCAACACGGCGCAGAGTATCTGCAGCGCCTCGTTCTTGGCCCCCTGCGGGGTGATCTCGCCATGCAGGGGCCGGCCCCCGCACACTTCAAATGTCGCCATACGGTTTGTCGATTTTGATCATAAAGATAGCGCTTTATCCGATTCGGTGCAAGCCGCAGCGCTCCGGCGCTGAGAAAAACGACGGAAAGACCCTGACCGGGCGGCTCGGCCCCCGGCCAAAAACACGGGATCGGCCACTCTATTCCTCATGTATCGAGACACAAAAATCAAGATCCCGGCAGCTCGGGCGTCCCCGGAGATCCGATGCCCGCCGCGGCGGGCAAACACGCTCCCGTCCGCCCCTCCGCATATCGCCCGGCCGGGCAGCAAACCCGTTCCATTCGGACAGCTTGCCGCACCGGAGTTCGCGGAGCGGTCCCCACTCCGCAGGGTCGGCGCACGGCCGCAGGACACAGGACAAAAGAAGGGATCCGCGCCTCCCGCCGGAGCGGAGCGTCTTATTTCTCCACCTGCAACTTCCGGATGAGCATGCCGTAATTGGTTACCGGCACCCCGGCCGCCGCAGCCTGCCGGATGCGGTTCTGCAACTGACTGCGCGTGACCATGCACCCCCCGCACTGCACCATCAGCGCATACGAGGCCAGGTCGTCGGGCAGCGGCGCAAGCCCGGCCACCGTCGTAAACTCCAGCGCGGCACCCGTATACCCGCACAGCCAGCGCGGTATCTTCACCCGGCCGATATCCTCACAGCTCACCTGGTGCGAACAATTCTCGACCACCAGCACCCGGTCGCCGTCGCACAGCCTGTCGACCGCCGCCAGCCCCTCGGTGTAGAGCTTCATATCGCCTTTGGCCGCCGCCAGCAGCACGCTGAACGAGGTCACCTCGGCACGGCCCGCCACCTCGCGCGTCACCTCGCCGAAGAGCTGGCTGTCGGTGACCACCAGCCGCGGCGCATCGCCGCCGCTCATCACCCGGCCGATCTCGCCGGGCTGTACGACAAGGGCTACGGCATGCAGGTCGAGCAACTCGCGGATCGCCTGTACCTGGGGCAGAATAAGCCGCCCGGCCGGGGCCTCGCTGTCGACCGGGCAGACCAGCAGCACGCGGTCGCCGGCCGCCACGCGCCCGGCAAACATAGACGGCACCTTGTACGACTTCTCGGGCAGCACGCGCCGGATCATCGCGAGCAGCGCATCGCGCTGCGAAGCGTCACCGCCAACGGCCGGCACGGCGATCCGGAACACCCCGTCCGGCAGATCGTCCACACCCTGCGGGTCCCCGGCCGGAACACTACCGGACGTACCGTCCCACGAAGGCCGGACCGCCGGACCGACCTCCCCTGTCTGGCAGTTCCGGACGGCGATCACCGGCACGCCGGACCGGACAAGCCGCCCGGTCAGCTCGCGCTCGGGGTCGCCCCACGTGCGGTAGACGACAAGCGCAAGGTCGATCCGCGGGATCACCTCCATCGTCCGGCGCACCCGCTCGCGACCCAGGGGGCTGAAATCATCAACCCCGGCCGTATCAATCAATACGACCGGGGCGAAATCAAGTATCTCATAGCTTTTGGCGACCGGATCGGTCGTCGTGCCGCCCTCAGGCGAGACGATGGCCACATCGGCATCCGTGATGAAATTGAGCAGCGAGCTCTTACCGGCGTTGCACCGGCCGAATATTCCTATGTGCGGCTTGCTCTCCCTGCCTGCAACCATTACTTATCCACTTTAAACGAGTCCTTCGGCATACACCTTAACATCGTTCAAAGTTATATTTTTTTCGCTCAGGATGATCAGCCGCTCGATCACATTGCGCAGTTCGCGGATATTTCCGGTCCAGTCGAGCCTGCGCAGCTCGGCCACAGCCTGCGGATCGACCTTCTTGGGCGATACGCCGTACTCGGCCGATATCTTGTCGACAAAGTGGTCGACGAGCAACGGAATGTCGTCCGCACGGTCGTTGAGCGACGGCACATGGATCACGATCACGCTCAGACGGTGGTAAAGGTCCTCGCGGAAGTTCCCCTTCGCGATCTCATCCTTCAGGTTCTTATTGGTCGCGGCCACCACGCGCACGTCGACCTCGATGTCCTTGTCGCTGCCCACGCGGCTGATGCGGTTCTCCTGCAGTGCGCGCAGCACCTTGGCCTGCGCCGAGAGGCTCATATCGCCGATCTCGTCGAGGAAGAGCGTACCGCCATGGGCCTGCTCGAACTTGCCCTTACGCTGCTTGACCGCCGACGTAAAGGCGCCCTTCTCGTGACCGAACAGCTCGCTCTCGATCAGCTCGCCCGGGATCGCCGCGCAATTGACCTCAACGAACGGACCGTTGGCCCGGTTGCTCTTCTCGTGCAGCCAGCGTGCCACGAGCTCCTTGCCCGTCCCGTTGGCCCCCGTGACCAGTACGCGGGCCGACGACGGGGCGACCTTCTCGATCAGGTTCTTGACATGCTGTATCGGCTGCGACGCGCCCACGATCTCCTCGACCCGGCTCACCCGCTGGCGCGACACGGTACGCGTCGAAACACCCGCCGCCGTGCAGGCGGCCGTACGGTCGACCACCCCCTCTTCGCGCTCGGCCACCACACGGCGCACCGACTCGAACAGACGGTTCATGTCGATCGGCTTGGACAGAAAGTCATACGCTCCGTTACGGACATACTCCACGGCATCGGTCATCGAAGCCTGAGCGGCGATCATGATCACTGCGGCACGGCCTTTGCCTTTGAGCCTCACGAGGTCCGAGGCGATCCGCCCGGCCTCCATCAGCGCATGGTCGCAGAATACGATATCGAACGGCGTCTGCTCGCACAGCAACATTCCGTCCTGCAGGTTCTCGGTCATATCCACCTGGTGGCCCTCATAGCCCAACCGTTCCTTCAATGCATTGCGCACACTGCGCTCCCCGTTAATCACCAATACTTTTGCCATAGCCCGATTCGTTATTGATTTTGAAAAATTTCCGCTCTTGTATTTTGAAACTTCAATAAAATAACATATATTTGTCACCAGATAGCGGATGCTTCACGCGTACCCTCTTTTCCTGAGGGTGCTGAGGCCGTCTCTGCGGCCATCCATTCTCTTTGAAGCTGCTCCTGATATACGCCAATACCGGTCTCTTTGTTTCAAATCTGCCCGATCAGAACATTTTAACGACCAAGGAGCGCATTTGCCGCATTTCTGCCGAACTTTCTTTTATGGATAAGAACTACAACTACGAGCGCCAGAAGCTCATGTTGCCCGAATACGGCCGCCACATTCACCAGATGGTCGACTACCTGCTCGGAATCGAGGACCGCGAACTGCGTAACCGTCAGGCCCGGGCCGTGATCGACGTTATGGGGAACCTCAACCCCACGCTGCGCGACACGGCCGATTTCGCGCACAAGCTCTGGGACCACCTGTTCATCATGTCGGGCTTCCGTCTCGACGTCGACTCGCCCTACCCGATGCCCGATCCGGAGACGCTGTTCTGCAAGCCCGCACGACTGCCCTATCCGGTCCACAACGTAGCCCGCAAGCATTATGGCAAGCACATCGAGAACATGATCCGCTCGCTGCGCGAGAGCGATGACCAGCAGAGCCGCGACGCCGTGGTGAGCAACATCGCCAAGTTCATGCGCGCCAAGTCGTACGAGTACAACCAGGAGCACCCGATGAACGAGATCATCATCAACGATATCAAGCGGATGTCGGACAACGCGATCACGGTCGACGAAACGGCGCTCACGGCACTCAAGAGCGACTACAAACAGGGCGCCATGCTGCCGGCAGGCAATGCCCAGCGACAGAACAAGAAGAAGCACGCCAACAAGAAAGCGACCAAGCTGATGAAAGGCGGCAAAATACGGCGGGGTAACAAATAGCCGCAATGAACTTATAAATTAAATAGCGAAGCACCCCAGCCGGGGTGCTTCGCTATTTTCCGGGCCCGCCCGCACTCGACCGCCGAACGGCCGACCCCGCCTGACGTATACAGCCTGCATGCCTTCTGCATACACCGTCCGGCCCGATCACACCGGCGCCACGCAAAGCAAAGGCGGATGCTATCGCATCCGCCTCATATATATCCCGCCGCAGGCCCACTCCCGCCGTCGTCCCGGGCCTTACTGCCCGGCACAGGCCACCCGGCTATTTCTTCATCGCGCGGTCCATCTCGCGCCGGGCATCCTTCTCCTTGATATAGTCCCGTTTATCGTAATTCTTGCGCCCCCGGGCCAACCCGACCTGCAGCTTGGCCAGTCCGCGCTCGTTGATGAACAGCTTCATACCGACCACCGTAAGCCCCTTGTCCTGCAACGCGCGCTCCAGCTTGGCGAGCTCGCGCGCCTGCAACAACAACTTGCGGTCGCGCCTCGGTTGATGGTTATTGTACGTTCCCCAATGGTACTCGGCAATATTCATTCCCTTCACATAGAGCTCTCCCCGGTCGAAATAGCAGTAGCAATCGACCAGCGACGCCTTACCGAGCCTGAGCGACTTGATCTCGGTCCCGGTCAGCACGATCCCGGCCACGTAGGTGTCCAGGATCTCGTAGTCGAACGTCGCCCGCTTGTTACGGATATTGATATTTTTATAATCGGTCATGATCTGGTCTGTCAGCCTATTACCCGGGCATGCCATCCCGCACGCGCCCTATCGCCACCAACCGGCCGCCGTGCGGACACGCCCGGCTTCGGGTGTTCCATCGCGTACAAAGTTAGGGAATTAATTCAAAAGTCCTATTTTTGCCTTTGCTAAACCCCGCACCGTATGATCACGATACTGGGCCCCACCGCCTCGGGCAAAACCGCCGTCGCCGTCCGCACCGCCGCCGCACTCGGCGCCGAGATCATCTCGGCCGACTCGCGGCAGATCTACCGCGGCATGACCGTCGGCACCGGCAAGGATCTCGACGAGTACACCCTCGATGGAGGGCAAATCCCGTACCACCTGATCGACATCCGCCCGGCCGGCTACCGCTACAATGTCTTCGAGTACCAACGCGATTTCCTCGCCGCCTACCGCGACATCACCGCCCGAGGTCGCAAGGTGATCCTCTGCGGGGGCAGCGGCATGTACGTCGAGGCCGTCGTCCGGGGCTACGAACTGCGCGAGGTCCCGCCCGACGAGGCACTGCGCGCCGAGCTCGAGCAGCGCTCGACCGACGAGCTCATCGCCCACCTCGCCTCGATCAAGCGGCTCCACAACGACACGGACCTCGATACGCGCAAGCGGATCATCCGTGCCATCGAGATCGAGCATTTCTACCGCGATCACCCGCTACCCGAACGCCAATACCCCACGATCGACAACCTCTACATCGGGATCGACCTCCCGCGCGAGGTGCGCCGCGCGCGCATCACCGCCCGGCTCCGCGCCAGGCTTGCCGGAGGGTTGATCGGGGAGGTCGAGGCATTGCTCGCCGGAGGCCTGACGCCCGACGACATGTACTTCTACGGCCTCGAATACAAGTTCGTCACGCGCTACCTGACCGGCCAGTGCACGCGCGACGAGATGACGCGCGACCTCGAAACGGCGATCCACCAGTTCGCCAAGCGGCAGATGACCTGGTTCCGCGGCATGGAGCGCCGCGGCGCCACGATCCACTGGATCGACGGTACCGCCCCACTCGACACCCAGGTCGCCGCAGTTCTCGATCTTCACGCCGGACATCCGGACGGGAAATGCTGATTCGGCGAATCGCCGCCATCCGATCACGCGATGCGCGCAGAACAGCCCCGAGATCCGGGCCGATCGTCCGCATCCCCTCCCCCGGGTCTGATCACCTGCCGTATTCCGGCATCCCGGGGAAACAGCCCTGACTAAAAAATATAATTACTTTTAGCTTATGAAATTCATCCCTATATTAATGATCTGTGCCGGATTTTTAACAGGCTGCGACTCAACCGCCACGAGAGGGCCTGCATTTCCGGAACAGCCGACCCGGGAGGCCTATGAGGGCTTTCAATGGGAGATCGTCGCCGGCGCCGGATTGAAATTCTGGGCTCAGCGCAACCCGGAGATCCATCTGGAAACAGATCCGCGGATTCCCGGGGCCAAGATCGTATGGAGCGCACCGGTTCGGTCAGGCAGTAAAATGATCCTGCGGATCTTCCCGCTACCCCACGGACAAATCGAGGATGTCCTGACGGCCTTGCAAAAGACGCCGGACTGGAACGACACGATCACCTGTACATTTCAGCCGAAGCCCTCCGGACGCAAAGGAGTAAGCCGCTATTATCTGACGCCGAGCGGGAAATATGCCGACCAACTGCAAAAACAGGGGCAGTCGGAGCCTATTCCGACAACCTGTGGCGGCTGGGGGATCGGCAATAGCGGAATCCGTTATTTCGAGATGCACGACAACCATCCGGATAAGGCCATTTTCGTTGAAATCGGACAGGAAGCCCCGCTTTTCGATGAAGAAAGCATCGTACTGACCGATTGACCCTTTACCGCTCCCGACCCTGAAAATCTTATGCCCCTTTCTCCTCAACCGCCCGGCGACGATCAAAAATTCAAAAAAAATTCGCATTTTTATCCCGCATTGTCGCCTGCGGCCACGCCACAGCCCCGGTCCTTTACGCTATCCGGGCCTGTCACCATGGCCCAACCATCGTTTCTAAACAACTTAAAACACACATAATGAACGACAAAAACCAGTTATCGAGAAGAGACTTCCTCAAGCGTTCGCTGCTCGTGGGCGCCGGGCTCCTGGCCGCCCCTTCGCTCGTCCCCAATGCACTGATGGGTGCAGACAAGAAAGACAAACCCGTTTCTTATAAAAGCATGCGTCCGCTGCCGGGCGACCGCCACTTCACCAGCCGGAAGGTCGAAGAGACGATCGCCGCGACCGCCGCACAGATCAAGGACCCGAAGCTGGCCTGGCAGTTCGCCAACTGCTACCCGTGCACGCTCGACACGACCGTATACCCCGGAAGGCGTAACGGCCACCCCGACACCTTCGTCATCACGGGCGACATCGACGCGATGTGGCTGCGCGATTCGTCGGCCCAGGTCTTCCCCTACCTGCCGCTGGCTGCCGAGGACCCCGAGCTCAAGGAGCTGTTGCAGGGTGTGATCCGCCGCCAGACCTCGTGCATCCTGATCGACCCCTACGCCAACGCCTTCAACCGCGAGGCCAACGGCCGGGGCCACCAGGAGGACCTGACGGAGATGAAACCCGAGATCTGGGAGCGCAAGTGGGAGATCGATTCGCTCTGCTATCCGGTGCGCCTCGCCTACCACTACTGGAAAGCCACGGGCGACACGTCGATCTTCGACGCCGAATGGCAGCAGGCCATGCAGCTCGTCTATAAGACGCTTCGCCAGGAGCAGCGCCTGGGCGGCACGAAGGACACCCCGTACACGTTCCGCCGCGAAACTCCGACCCAGACCGACACGGTGCCCCTGAACGGCTACGGTAATCCGATCCGCCCCTGCGGACTGATCGTATCGAGCTTCCGCCCCTCGGACGACGCGACGCTTTTCTCGTTCCTCGTTCCGTCCAATATGTTCGCGGTGGTCTCGCTGCGCCAGATGGCCGAGATCTACCGCGAGGTGATCGGCGACGCGGCGTTCGCACGCCAGTGCGAACGGTTCGCCGACGAGGTCGACCGGGCGATCAAGGAGCACGCCGTGATCGAACACCCCAAATACGGCCCCGTATACGCCTTCGAGGTCGATGGCTACGGGCAATATATGCTGATGGACGACGCCAATGTGCCGAGCCTGCTGGCCGCACCTTACCTGGGCTACTGCGCGATCGACGACCCGCTCTACCTCAACACCCGCCGCCTGATCTGGAGCCTCGACAACCCCTACTTTTTCGAAGGCAAGGCTATCCGAGGCATCGGCGGCCCGCACCAGGGCCTCGACAACGTATGGCCGATGAGCCTGATCCTCTATGCGCTCACCTCGTCCGACGAGGAGGAGATCGGATGGTGCATCGACACGCTTTCGAAAGTCGATGCCGACACCGGCTTCATGCACGAGACGGTCGACAAGGACGATCCGACGAAGTTCACGCGTTCGTGGTTCGCCTGGGCCAACACGCTCTTCGGCGAGCTGATCATCAAAGTGGCCAAGGAACATCCCAAGCTGATCCGCTAACAGGTGTCCGCTTTCATCAAACCTAATCTTATGCTCATGCACATTCGCACGATCCTTACATGCGGCCTGGTACTGCTTACCGCCGCTTTGCTTGCCTGCTGCACCGCCCCGAAGGGCAGTGCGCGCATAGCTGCGCTCGACCGCGCGGCCGACGAGGCCCAGGCGGCCCTCGACTCGCTCTGGATGACCGGCGACAACTACTATATCGATGTCAAGGTACGGCCCGACGATCCCGACTTTCACTACTGGCGCAATGCCCATGCGGCCGACGTGCTCGTCGACGGCTACCTGCGCACGACCGACAACCGCTATCTCGACCGGCTCGCGGCGCTGCACGGCGGTATGTACCGGATGAACGGCAACACCTTCTCGAACGTCTACTACGACGACATGGAGTGGGTGGGCCTCGCATTCCTGCGCGCCTACGACGTAACGAACGACCCGAAATACCGGGCCACGGCCGACAGCGTCTGGGCCGACATCAAGACCGCATGGAACGACAACTGCGGTGGCGGTATGGCCTGGCGCAAGGATCAGCTGGCCTATAAGAACACGCCGGCCAATATGCCGGCCGTGATCCTCGCCGCACGCCTCTACACACGTTTCGGCAATCCCGACGACCTCGCGTGGGCCACGAAGATCTTCGACTGGGAGACAACGCACCTGGTCGATACGACCACCGGCGAGGTCTACGACGGCATCAACCGGCTGGGCGACGGCAAGATCGACACCGAGTGGAAACTCACCTACTGCCAGGGCGTATACATCGGCGGAGCCGTCGAGCTGTACCGGATCACCGGCGACCAGCATTACCTCGAGCGGGCCATCCGCACGGCCGACTTCGTCACGGCACCCAACGGATTCTTCAACCGAGAGGGTTTTCTCAAGGGGGAGGGGATCGGCGACGGCGGTCTGTTCCGCGGCATCCTGATCCGCTATCTGGGCGAGCTGGTCGACGTGCCCGCATTGCCCGAGGACAAGCGCAGGCTCTACCTCGACTATATCGCGCACAACGCTGACGTGCTGATGGCCGCCAACCCGCATGACAAGCGTATCGGACAGAGCTGGGGCGCAGCGCTTTCGGAGGATAATCCGCAAAGCCTCGGCACCCAGCTGAGTGCCATCATGCTGCTCGAAACGGCCAGCCGTGTCGCCAAGGCCCACTAACCCCGGGACAGGGGGCAGCCGTCCCTGCATGTAACCAATACGCGGGGAGAGGACGAATAGGCTGTCACCGGGATAGCAGACCGGCACCGGATGACACAAGCCGACACCGGCCGGCAGATCAGGGTTGATCTGCCGGCCGGTGCTTTGTCCCGGGTACCGAATGACACCCATACCGGCAAAGAACGGCCGCATGGCCGGCACGTGGCACAGATTTTGTCTTTTTGAGGACAGCAGCCAGAGCTAACCTGTGGGCGGGTGAAGGTAACTAATTATTCTACCTTGGAATAGTGCTCATACACATATTCTCTTTGATCTGACTTATCTGCGCACGCCAGTGCATATGGACCTCCCGGCAGGCCCATGATCCCGCTCACAGGTTTTTATCATAAACAGAGGACCGGCCGCCCCGAAAGGGGACGGCCGGTCTTACTTTGACAGTACGCCGAAGCGATCCGGAATACGGCATATTCACAGTTCCATACGGCCAAAAAAACCGGATGGCTCACCACTCCCGTCCGAAAGCCCCGGTCCCGGAGCATACGCACCGTCATGAGGCTGCTTCCCGGCAAGGCACACAGGACCGGCACAGGCAGGCATCGGGAACAGGACACCGCAGCTGCGGCCGCCCCACGGGGCCCGGGCCGTTACTCCATGTAGCTCGTGTTGTCCCAGCAATGCGTACAAAGCTGCTCCTTGGGCAGCCCGATCGCCTCGACCAGATCGGGCAGGTGCTGGAACTTGAGCGAATCGGCACCGATGCGCTGGCGCATCACCTCGATCATCCGGGCGTATTTCTCCGACGTGGGGTCGGCATACTCCCGGAGCAGCTCCTCGCTGAAACTCTCGGTCCCCTCCAGCTCGCGGATGATGCGCCGCGTAAAGAGGTCGAAGGTCGAGCGCGAGGTCGAGAAGTTGAGGAACACGCACGGGTAGACCAGCGGCGGGCAGGCCACACGGATATGTATCTCGCGGGCTCCGGCCTCGACCAGCTTGCAGGCGTTGTCCTTGAGCTGCGTGCCGCGCACGATCGAGTCGTCGAGCAGCGCGATACGGGCCCCCTTGGTGAACGCCTCGTTGGGGATCAGCTTCATCTTGGCCACCAGATCGCGCATGTTCTGGTTCTGCGGCATAAAGCTCCGCGGCCAGGTGGGAGTATACTTGACGAACGCGCGCTTGTAGGGGATACGGCGCTCGTTGGCATAGCCGATCGCATGGCCGATGCCCGAGTCGGGCACCCCGGCCGCGAAATCGACCTCGAGGTCCCCGTCGCGGCGCGAGAGGGCGGCCCCGCAGCGATAGCGGGCGTCCTCGACATTGATCCCCTCATAGTAGGACGAGGGATAGCCGTAGTAGACCCACATGAATGAGCAGATCTGCATCCGCCTGCCGGCAGGCGTCACCTGCTCGAGCCCATCGGCGGTCATGAAGACCGTCTCGCCGGGGCCCAGCTCGCGCAGCGGAGCGTAGTCGAGGTTGGGGAACGACGAGCTCTCGGTCGCCACGGCATAACCCTGCGCGTTACGGCCCAACACGACCGGCGTGCGGCCGAACTTGTCGCGCGAGGCGTAGATACCCCGCTCGGTCAGGATCAGCATGCTGCACGACCCCTTGACCTTGCGCTGAACCAGCTCGATCCCCTCTTTGAACGTAGACCCGAGGCTGATCAGGATCGCCACCAGCTCCGAGGGATTGATCGTCGAGCCCGAAAGCTCGGCAAAATGGATCTGGCGGTCGAGGATCTCCTGCGTCAGCTCGGCGATATTGTCGATACGGCCGATCGTCACGATCGAGAAGCGCCCGAGGCGCGCCGTGAGCGTGATGGGCTGCGACTCGGAATCGCTGATCACGCCGATACCCATGCGCGAGCCCTCGAACTTGGGCAGCTCGCTTTCGAACTTATTGCGGAAGTAAGCGTTCTCGAGGCTGTGGATCGAACGCAGGAACGACTCCCCGTCGTAGAAAGCCATACCCGCCCGCTTAGTCCCGAGGTGTGAATGATAGTCGGTGCCGTAGAACACGTCAGCCACACAATCCTGCTTGGAAATACATCCGAAAAAGCCGCTCATAGTCTCTGGTCTGTTATTTAGATAATCGTTTATACGTTTACTGTCCATACCCGGCCCGGCCGCCGAAAAAAAAGGCTGCACTCATCGAGCGCGGCCTGCCGTCGTCTATCTCAGTCTCGTCCCGATCAGGTGGATGAACTCCTCGCGCGTCTTGGGATTCGAGAGGAACACCCCCGTAAAGGCCGAGGTCGTCGTGGCCGAGTTCTGCTTCTGCACCCCGCGCATCTGCATGCACATATGGCTCGCCTCGATCACCACGGCCACGCCCATCGGGTTGAGCGCCTCCTGGATACAATCCCTGATCTGGACCGTCAGCCGCTCCTGCACCTGCAGGCGCCGCGCAAAAGCCTCGACCACGCGGGCGATCTTCGACAGGCCCGTGATATGCCCGTTGGGGATATAGGCCACATGGGCCTTGCCGTAGAACGGGATCATGTGGTGCTCGCACATCGAGTAGAGCTCGATGTCCTTGACGAGCACCATCTGCTTATACTCCTCCTTGAACTTGGCCGAGAGCAGGATCTCGCGCGGGTCCTGGTCGTAACCCTGCGTCAGGAAGCACATGGCCTTGGCCACGCGCTCGGGCGTCTTCAGCAGGCCCTCGCGGTCGGGGTCCTCGCCCAACAGGGAGAGGATCGCGCGGTAGTGCCCGGCGAGCGCGCGGAGCGTCTCCTCCGAAAAAACCTCCTGCCTGGTATAGTTGTCTTCCATATCGTCGAAAGCATCCCGCCGACATCGGCGGAATCCGTGCACAAAAGTAGCAAATTAGAAGGGATTATAAAAATCCGGCCGGGCTATTTTTTGCATCGGCCCCCGGCGGGCCCGCGCAGCCCGGAAGCGACGGTACGCCGGTAGCCACAGGTAGGGGGCAGGGGAGGGAAGCGCGGACGGGACAAGACGCGGGAAGCGCGGACGGGACAGGCCCCGGCACACAGGCCGGCGGAAAAAGGGAGAGCGGCCGGAACGGCGGACGCGACGGCATGGGGACGGTACGGCAGCGGTACGGAAACAAAGAAACGGTAGGCAGGACCGAGGGGAGCACGACGCGGCGCTATACGATCCGGCGACTGGAGGCCTGAGGCGTGAGGGTCCGCGTGCGCCAGTCGATCCCCTCGATGAGCGTCACGCCCGGGCTCATCCCGGCACCGAAGCGGCCCAGCGCGTCCTCCATACCGAGCGCCGCGGCGCCCGAAGCCGTCGCCCAGGCGAGCAGCTCGTCGAGCGGCACGTCGGGTAGCTGCTTCATCTCCTCGACGAGCGACAGATCGGCGTTCGAGGCGAGGCTATCGGTCCCAAGGGCGATCCGCACGCCCTTGCGCCGCAGCATCTGCACGGGCGGCAGGGCGCTTTCGATATGGCGGTTCGACCGCGGGCAGAGCACCCAGGTCGCCCGGTCGCCGAAATGGTCGGCCATACGGTCGACATCCTCCCCGGTCGCAAAGGTTGCATGGACGAGCAGCACGGGGCGGTCGGGCGGAATGCAGGCCGCGATCCGGCCGGCCGGCGAGCCATACCCCGCAAAATCGACCGTCCAGCCATTGCGGGCGTACCACGCCGCCAGCGGCCCACCCCCGTCGTACAGCTCGCGCTCGGCCCGGCTCTCCATAAAATGGATCGACAGCGGGGACGTGCCTGCGGCATCGGCGGCTACGGTGTCGCGGAACAGACCGTCGCGGAGCGCGTAGGCCGAATGTGGCGTGACGCCCGCCGCGAGCCCCCCCGCACGGGCCTGTGCGGCCAAGCGAGACGCTTCGGCCGCCGACACGGCCGTCATACCGGACACCTCGATAAAGTTATGATAGCGGATGGCGCTATGCGCCTTCAGGCCGAAAGTCGTCGCGCCGTTACAAACATCGCCCGCCGCGACGACGCCCTCGGCCCGCATCCGCGCATCGCAGAAACGCGCGGCAGCCTCGCGCCCGGCGGGCGTGGCACCGCCCCGCACGGCGTGCATATCCGCGGCAAAGGCGGCAAAGCCGCCGCCGGGGGCGATCCGGCCCCTCAGGTACGACAACTCAAGGTGCGTATGGGCATTGACCAACCCCGGCACGAGGATACCATTGTAAAACTCGACGCCAGCCCGGCGGTCGACATCGGTCGCCGTCTCGAAGCCCGCGATACGCCCCTGACCGTCAACGGACAGAATCGCATTCGGCACCAGCCGGGAGCCGTAATACGTAAGATGGGCGCTTAGCCTGCGCACAGAGCCGCTCATTGACAAAAGGGGTTGTGGATTTATAGGGGAACAGATCGATCATCAGCGAGTCGGTCGCCACCTTCTGCGGCAGGTAGTACCAGACGTTGAGCGAGTCGATCCGCAGGTTCGGCCGCGTCGCACTCCTGGGGTAGAGGGCCGCCCGGAACTCCAGCTCGTCCATAGCCGCGCCCACCGGCGTGGAAACAGAGACCCGGCCGGGCTGGCGCGAAAGCCAGACAGAGGTCAGCGTGACCGCACGCCGGCCCGCCGTATCGCGCAGGAAACCCGCGAACCGCAGCGACGGGTTCTTATCGGCCGTGTCGACCCGGTAGTTGTACTCGATCGCATAGCGCCCCTCACGGACCGGCACGCTGAAAACAAGCTTCGACGTATCCGAAAGACTGCGCACCTCGATCCGGTCTCGGCTCAGCACGCGGCGCCGGTAGCGCTCGCCGACCAGCGTATCGGCCTTCAGGCGCACGGCATGGCGCGCTGCCAGCGCATCGTAGTCGGCTGTGAGCCGGAGCTCGACAGCCTCGACGATGTCGGACATGCGCGAGCTCTTACGCCCGGCGATCTTGCCGATCGTATAATAAAGGTCCTCCTTCGTATAGCCATGCCGGCGAAGCACGGGACCGTAGAGGTCGGTGCTGTCGGGCAGCGTATGCTGCGAAGCATAGGCCGTGGTCAGGTACAGATCGTAGAACAGGTCCTCGAGCTTCGAGTCGGAAATGTTGCGAGGCTTGTTGCACCCGGCAAGGCACAGCGCGCCGACAGCCAGCAGAACCGCATACTTCATTTTCATACTATTCCTTATTTAAGCGCAGCGTACGACGCGGGATCATCCGCACGACGGTCAGCCGCGCGATCAGGTAGTCGACCACTGCAAAGCTCACGATCACGCCGGCCACGTCGCCCGCACGCACCTCGACCGGGTAGGCGTCGAGCAGGAAAGTCTGCCCCTGCAACGCGATAAAGCCGAACGCCTGCTGGGCCCAACAGAACGCGAGGCCGAGCACCAGCCCCGCCGCAGCGCCGAGCGACGCGATCAGCATCCCCTCGGTAACGAAGATCCGCTGGACGAAACGCACGTCGCCTCCGAGCGTGATGATCGTCGCGATGTCCTTGCGCTTGTCGATGATCAGCATCGCCAGCGAACCCACCACCGAGAACGACGCTACGACCAGTACCAGCAGGATGATGAAGAATATCCCCCACTTCTCGTAGACCATGATACGGTAGAGCGAGGCCTTCTGCTCCTCGCGGGTCAGTACCCGGAACTCCGGACCCGCGGCTGCAGCCACTGCCTCGCGCACCGCACGGGCATTGGCGCCCGGGGCCAGCCCCACATAAAGCCCCGACAGCTGCCCCCCGTAACCGAACAGACCCCGGGCAAAATCGAGCGGTACCATCACGTACTTGCCGTCGGTCTCGGCTTCGAGCGCGAACACGCCACCGACCCCGATATCGCGGCGGCGGTAGCCCTCGACCGGAAGCAGCGAGCTGATCCGGCCACGACGCGGCGCATACACCCTGAGCGGGTCGTACAGCGCCGTCCGGACGCCGAGCGCATAGGCCACGCCCTGCCCCACCACGGCCTGCGGCATATCGCCGAACCAGAGGCCGGCCTCGCCGTCGGTGATGAGCCCGTCGAACGGCACGATCCGCGAGTAGGCCGAGTCGACCCCGCGCACCGTGGCGATGAACTGCCGCCCGCGGTACTCGATCAGCGCATTGTCCTCAAGCACGCCCGAGGTCACCGCCACGCCCGGAACCGCCCCGACACGGGCACGGACGAGCGAATCGCCGAACACCTTACCTCCGGCGGGAAGCACCACCAGGTCGGGATCGAAGCCCCGGTACATATCGCGCACGATCCCCGAAAAACCGTTGAAGACCGACAGCAGGATCACCATGGCGGCCACCGGCACTGCGATCGCCACGGCGCTCACCCCCGAGATGATGTTGATCACCGAGTGCGATTTCCGGGAGAACAGGTACCTCCGGGCAAAAAATAGCGCGAGCCGCTTCATATTCCGCTGAACAGTCTTCGTTATATGCAGTTAGTATCCTTGTCGTATCCGCCGCCCGGCAGCGTACGGCTGGCGCAGCCCGGCGCGGAGAACCGACGGACGGACGGCAACGCCTCCCCGTCCTCGCGGCGGCCCGCAGTCAGGAACCGCACACCGGAACATCCGCCCGGAAAGACCGTACAGGATCAAAGTTCCGGGTCCTGATCTTCCGGCCACAGCAGCCGTACGCTGCCGGGCGGCGACAGGCAGCACAAAGGCCGCACCGATCCCGCATCTACTTGAGCAGCGAGTCGATATGCGCCACGTACTCCAGCGAATCGTCGAGCGCGAAAACGAGCTCGGGCACGATGCGAAGCTGGTTGCGGATGCGCGTGCCCAGCGCCTTGCGGACCATCCAGTTGTTCTTGTCGAGCGCAGCGAGCACCGCGTCCTTCTTCTCGAACGGGAAGACGCTCAGGTAGACCTTGGCCAGCGCGAAGTCGGGGCTCACCCGGACCGCCGTGACCGAAACCATCGCGCCCTGGAGCAGAGCAGCCGCCTCGCGCATGAAAATATCGCTGATGTCCCGCTGTATCTGCCGGGCTATCTTCTGTTGTCTTGTCGTTTCCATCGCATTATTCGTTATGTGTTTTGGGCCCCCGGCCGTCGCTTTCCGAGTCCGCCCCGGCATCCGGGACCGGCGCCCCGGCCGGCTTCAGCTCGTGCTGCGCGCGCTCCCTCTTCCGCGCACGCCGGCCGCCCTGACCCGGGACAGGATCAGAAACCGTGCCCGAGGCGGGTGCGGCGACGGCCTCTTCCTCTACGTCGCCCTCCTCACGGGCCTCGCGCGCGGCACGGCGCTCCTCCTCGGCCCACATCCTCGCCTCAAGCCGCTCCTGCTCCTTAGCCGCCGCGCGCTTGCTCAGCGGCGCCAGGATACCGCCCTTGCCGAGCCGGTAGTAGAGCCCCATCGAGATATTGATCTTATCGAGCGGCGAGCGCTGCGGGTTGCCCGGATACTTGTTCGGATTGCGCAGGATGTCGGCATAGCCGAAATAGTAGCGGCCCTCGAAGGCCGCCTCGACACGCCCGATGAGCACGCTCAGCCCGAAGCCGCCCACCAGCCCGTAGCCCCACCGGTTGTCGCGGATCAGCTCCATATCGTACTTCCCCTCCTCGTACACGCCGTTCATCTTCGAGACGTACTCGTAGCGCGAGTTGAAGTTGTACGAGAACGTGACGCCCAGATTGAGGAACACGCGCATCGAACGGCGGAACAGATAAAAATGGGGCTGCCAGATCACGGGCAGCGTGACCGAGTTGATCGACCGCCGGTAGGACGAGTCGCCGTCCTTGCGCAGGTCGTACGCATAGCCCTGCTGCAACATCTCAAGGTCGACCTCGACGGCGCCGACATACTTCTCGGGGCTGTAATACTTCCACGAGAGGCCGCCCGAGTACATCCCCCAGGTCAGGAAGGTCTCCCGCTTGGGCTCGAAACGGGCCGAACCGCCCCCGTAGCCGCCGCGCACGCCGATATAGTGCTGCGCTGCCGCGGGAAGCGCGGCAAGCAGGGCCAGGGCGACCATCGATCCGAGCAAAAAAAGCTTTCTCATCAGCGGTTGCGGTTAAACATTCCATTCATATTGAGGCCGCTGTTATTGGTACCGACCCCCTGGCCCTGCTGCCAGGCCGGAACCGTATTGTCCTGGTCCTGCTGGCGGCGGCCCGGACCTTGCTGGCGAAGGGCGTCGCGGCGTTGCTTCTCCTTGTACTCAAGCATCTTGCGCACCTTGATGCGGTAGGCCCGCTCAAGCTCCTCGCTGAGCGACTCCATCGTCACCGGAGCGAACAGCCGGTTCATGTCGAGGTCGACCTCGACCTCGCGGCCCTCGCGGAGCGAAAGCACATCCTCCTCCTTATCGGTGATATAGACCGCCACACGCTCGGGCTGCAGGCGGTGGATCATGTCGCCCGCATCCCAGCGCCCGTTGCCGTTGGCGTCCTCGATCACACGAATCTTCACCGTACCCGGCTTGACGTAGGTAAAGGTATACTTACCCGTGGTCGCACCCTGCTGCTCGCGGAGCACGCGTCCGTTCTCGTCGGTCAGCTGGACGATATACCGGCTCGCCGGGGTCTTGCCCCTCACGTTGAGGGCGACCGACGCGAAATCGTCGGGCGGAAGCACCGTGAACGACGCCTTGAGCGTATCGTTCCGCTCGCCGGCAATATTCTCGAACACCCCCTCGGGGATGAGCAGCTCGTACGGGGTCTCGGCCGCCCACGGAGCACGGAGCACCCAGCGGCGCACATTGGCGGTATCCTGCCAGAAATGGAACTTCACATCGGCCGGATGCTCCTCGTCGCGCAGATTCCTCAGCGTGATCCGCGAGCTGTCCATCCGCCGCAGCGGGTAGTCGAACGTAAAGGCCAGCTCGTCGATCGGTGTGATCTCGCGCGAGGCGCTCACCGTCACCTTGAACGGGTTGGGCTTCTTCTCCTCCTTACCCTCCTCGGCCGCCTGCTCGGCCTTCTCGGCCT
The DNA here is from genome assembly GCA_017415005.1 of Rikenellaceae bacterium. GTDB lineage: Bacteria > Bacteroidota > Bacteroidia > Bacteroidales > Rikenellaceae > RGIG1874. The sequence goes on along the minus strand of JAFQJK010000032.1, from coordinate 5,889 downwards.
CGCGGCGGTCCTTTCTCGAAACGAACGCTTTCCAGGCGAACTGCAGGCGCTCGGTGGAGGGCACCAGCACGTTCAGCGAGTCGTGCCGGTAGTAGGTGATCTCGCCACGGATCGTGTCGGGCAACTGCTCGGGGGGAACATCGAGCCACAGCACGACCGAGTCGCGGCCCGGGGTCAGGTATTCGGAGATGAGCTGCGACGAGTCGATCCCCTCGAGCTTAAAGCGCTCGATCCGCGGATTCTTGGCCCCGAAGGTCAGGAACAGCTTCTGCCGGCCCGGACGCTCCTGCCCGGTGAGGTACTGCCGCTTGAACTGCTTGTCGGTGAAGATCCGGAAATAGAGCTGCGGAGTAGCCTGCAGGTACATCCGCATCGAGTCGTACCAGATCTCGAACGGCGGCATCGTCGACGGGTTATAAGTGCTGTCGAGGAAGCCGATCCCGTCAACGCCGGGCTCGTACTGCTGGTTGTTGTTGTTATCCTGGACGGCATAGATACGGTAGTCGACCGGCTTGAGGTTCTCGGCGATGAAGATGCCGCTCGGGTAGCTGCGTCCCACGGCATTGGGCCGCAGCGTGAAGACGGTCGAATCGTAGTCGGGATGGGTCGTACTGCGGCGAACCGAGTCGAGCGACTCGTCGTAGAAGAAAATGAACGTGTTGGCCACGCTGTCGCCGTTGTACGCATTGGCCGTATAGCCCGACATGAACAGCGAGTCGATGTCGGAGCCCGTCGAGAAAACATAGCGCAGCCCCACGTAGGGGTTCCCCTCGTTATTATCGGAAACGCTCGACCCGAAGTTGAGCGAGTAGGTCTGGTCAGATCTGAGCTGCTCCTTCATGTCGATCTGGATCCCCCGGCCCCGCAGCGTCACGGTCGGCTTCTTGTCCATGAAGGGAGACGTGTAGAACTCCTTCATCAGGTCATTGATCTGCACGTACTCGTTGAACTCGATATAGACGCGGTTGCTCTTGAAACCGGTCGTCGCGAACTCGGGCGTCATCATGATCACCTTGGGCGGGATCGTATCGCGCGGACCACCCTGGGGCGCCGCGAAGTTGGCGCACCGGCAGAAAAGGCCCATGCTGAAAAACAGCGCCAAGGCCGTCGGCCACATCCATCGGGCAACAATATTCCGTATCGAGATCATATCTGTTCCTTCATTCTGTATTATCTCCGCCTGTCACGAGGCAGGCCCGGCCGCACCCCGCGGCAACGGCCTTCGCATCCGGCTCCGGCCCTACTCCTCCTCGCCCTCAAACGCAGCAAAGGTAGTGAAACTTTGCAAACTGCGAAACGCCCTACTCGCCGCCGTCGCCCGGCTGGTCGGGATCGGATCCAGGGTCAGGGTCGGGTTCAGGATCGGACCCGGGCGGCGTCTCGTTGACCATCGTCCACCGCGCCTCGACATACTCGCGCTCGGTCTTCCACGGGCGGAAGCGGACATTCACGAGGATCTCGGGCAGGTCGGCCTCGACCGGGATCTGGCGCCAGGCATAGATCCGGCTCTCGGTGTCGCAGAGCACGACCAGCACCGGCTGGCGCACGATCGGGCCCAGGCGCAGCCGGCCATCGGCTCCCTGTTCGGCCTTGAGGTCGAAGATCTTCGGCGCGCCCCCCTCGTCGAGGGCCGTCAGCCGGCCCGCCTCGGCATCGTCGTACGACGCCACGTAGTAACCACTCGTATCGGCATAGAAAGCATAGCCCACAACACCCGCAGCCAACCGGTCGGTACCCTCTTTGGTCTCCTGAACGTAGGGAGTGACCACATACATACAACTGAGCTTCACCTTCTTGCAGCCCACAGCCAGTGCGCCGGCGATCACCGCCACGGCCAACAGGCTATTCGTTATTCGTTGTCTTTTCATCATTCTCCTGCGTTTGGGCCAGCCGCGCCAGCATCTCGCCGGGCGTGAGCCCCGTCTGCGGATGCCTCAGCGCAGGCAACACCTGCGCCAGCGGCCTCAGAACGAACCCACGCGCCGCGATCAGCGGGTGAGGGATCGTAAGGTCGGGCTCGGCGATCACCCGGCTGCCGTAAAACAATATGTCGATGTCCATCGTCCGCGAGCCATAGCACGGCGCCTGTTCCGGCATGGCATGGCCCGGGGCCGGACGGATACGCCCGAGCCTGCGCTCGATCCGCTGCGTGCGCTCCAGTACAGCATGCGGAGCAAGCTCCGTCTCGGACACCAGCACCTGATTGAGGAAACGGTCGTCGGATTCGAAGCCCCACGCCGCGGACTCCATCACCGCGGACGCCGCCACGACCGGCCCCACCTCGCGCGCGATCTGCCGCCGCGCCTCTTCGAGCGCCCCCGCCACATCGCCCAGGTTACCCCCGGTCAACAACACGACGCGCTCGCTCATCGCCGTACGATCATTTTGCTCACCGTGAGGGCGAAGTGGGCAAAGACGATCTTCGGGTTGCCGTTCTGACCCAGCTGACGGATCGCAAGCTCCATTTCGGCAAGCAGCGGCTCGACGTTATGGTTGCCGATATAAGGCGAGAACTTGCGACAGAACTCGAGCTCCTCGTCGTAAAGGAACGCGATCCGCTCCAGGCCCGCGTGCAGCATATAGCTGGCGCGAAGCAGCCGGATGGAGTTGGTCAGCAATTGTTTCTGCTCCTCGCGCCCCAGGGCAGCCATCCGCTCGGCCCAGTCGAGCAGCTCCATGTGGCGGTCGTTGTACGACAGGCGCATCAGCTCGACGAACGGCCCGAAAGCCGGATCGCGCTCGTCGCGCCCGAGCATCCGCACCGCGGCGATGCGGTCGCCCCCCGAAAGGCGGGCCACCGTGCGAGCCTCGTCGGGGCCGGCCCCGCAGGCCGCCACGAGGTGCGCAGCCAGCGCCTCATCGGCGATCGGGGGCACCACGACGCCCTGCACGCGCGAAATGATCGTCGGCAGCAGCTTGTCGGGCGCCTCGCTCACCAGCAGGAAAAGCGTCTTATCCCACGGCTCCTCAAGGATCTTGAGCAGTCCGTTGGCCGCTTCGGGACGCATCCGCTCGGGAAGCCAGACGATCACGACCTTGTACTCCGATTCGAAGGCCTTGAACGAGAGCTTGCGGATCACCTCGTCGGCCTCGTTCTTCGAGATCAGGCCCTGCTTGTTCTCCATCTCGAGCGCGGCGTACCACGCCGGCTCGTCGAGATAACCCCCGGTACGGCCCATCGCCCCGCGCCACTGCGCAAGAAAACTGTCGCTCGTCGGGCGCTCGGAACCCGACTTGCCCCGGGCCGTATTGACCGGGAAGACGAAGTGAAGGTCGGGATGCGCGAGGTCCCCGATCTGCCGGCACGAGGGGCACTCGCCGCACGAATCATCCGCCGTGCGGTGCGGACAATTGATATACTGCGCATAAGCCACGGCAAGCGCCAGCGTGCCGCGCCCCGTGGGGCCGGCCAACAGCTGGGCATGGCTCACACGGCCCTCGCTCACGCTGCGCACGAGCCGCCGCTTCACCTCATCCTGTCCTGTAATATCGCGGAATTGCACGTCTCCTCCGTTTTAACCTGTTAATCAATCCCGGCATACCGCCGGAAAAGCGGCTGCCTCAACCGCCCGGACCCGCTGCAAGGGCGGCACTCGTCCATTCGGGACGGTCCCTCCCGGAGCGCCCCGGCCTACTTCACGCCCGTCGAGCCGAAGCCCCCGGCGCCGCGCCCCGTCTCGGAGAGCTCGTCGACCGGCTCCCACGCGATGCGCTCGAAGCGCGAAACGACCAGCTGCGCGATGCGCTCGCCCGGCACCAGCTCGAAATCCTGGTCCGAAAGGTTCACGAGGATCACCTTGATCTCACCCCGGTAGTCGGGATCGACCGTCCCCGGCGAGTTGAGCACCGTGATCCCGCGCCTGGCGGCCAGTCCGCTGCGCGGACGCACCTGCATCTCGCACCCCTCGGGAAGCTCGACGTAAAGACCCGTCGGGACCAGCGCCCGGCCCAGCGGCGGCAACACGATACTCTCGGAAATATCGGCCCGCACGTCGAGCCCCGCGGCCGAGGCCGTCTCATACTGCGGCAGCCCGTAGGCCGACCGGTTGACTACTTTCACCTGCATATGTCGTTCGTTTCGTTCGTTGCACAACAATCTACCGGCCCCGGCGCAGCGCGCTACGCACGAGCCCCCGCACGTCGATCCGCTCGCGACGCACCGCGTAAAGCACGAACAGGATCACCAGCGCTAAATTTAGCGAATATTTCGCAACCTCGGGCAACCAGCGGCCCGCAATCGTACCCACGCCGTAAATCACGCCCCCGAGCAGCACGTAGCCCCCGATGCGCCGCAGGTCGTACGGGATCGGGTAGTACCTGCGGCAGAGGTAGTAGCTCACGGCCACCATCGTCGCCTCGCACGCCAGGCGCGCGATCGCGGCGCCGTAGTAGCCCAAGCGCGGCACGAGCCATACGTTCGCCGCGACCGTCACCGCGAGGCCGATCCCCGTCACCCAGATCGCAAAACGCGTCTGCCCCGTCTGCTTGTACCAGAATGAGAGGTTGAGCACCACGCCCGAGCAGACGTTGGCCAACAGCACGACCGGCAGAATGTAGATGCCGACCCGGAAGTCGGCCCCCACGATCAGCGCGAACACCCTGGGAAAGAGCGCGATGGCCAGGAAGATCGCCACCGAGACGATGATAAAGTATTTGAGCGCCTCGGCATTGCTCCGGGCAAAATCCTCTTTCTTGAACGAGGCCAGGAAGAACGGCTCGGCCGCCATGCGGTACATCTGCGTGAAAAGCATCAGCACCACGCCGATCTTGACCACCGCGCCGTAGATGCCGAGCGCCGAGGCGGCCTCGCCCGCAGGCATCAGGAACATGATCATCTGCCGGTCGATGAACTCATTGGCCGTGCCGGCGATCCCGCTCACGAGCAGCGGCATCGAGTAGGCGAGGATCTGGCGGAACAGCCTGCGGTCGACGCGCGGCACGACGCCCCGGCACGTCGGCAGCAGGATCAGCAGCGTGGCCAGGCTGGCGATGAGGTTGGCCACCAGCACGTAGCCCACCCCGTACGAAGGGTCGTAGATCGCGGCCCAGGCCCCGCCGTGTCCGGCCAGCCGCGGTAACAGCTCGAAAAAGAAGATACACCCGGCGATATTGATCGCCACCGACGCGACACGCACCACCACGTAACGCACGGCCCGGTTCTCCTCGCGCAGCCGGGCGAACGGGATGGCCGTCACCACATCGAGCATGATGATCGCACCGACGATCCAGATATAGCTCGGGGTCGCCGCATAGCCCAGCGCCTGCGCCAGATCGCCCCGAAACAGCAACACGAGGGCCATAAAGCCCAGGCCGGCATAGCTCACCGCGCCCCACGTCGTGGCGAACACCTTTTTCCTCTCCTCCGGGGTCGCGGCCTTGCCGGCAAAGCGGAAGTAGCCCGACTCCATGCCCATTGTGAGCACGACGAGCGCGAACGGGATGAGCGAATAGAAATAGGTGATCGCGCCGTACTCGTCGGTCGGCATGATCCGCGTCAGGTAGGGGGTCAGCAGGTAGTTGAGCAGTCGCGCGACGATGCTGCTGACGCCGTATATCATGGTCTGTCCGGCCAGTTTTCGGAGCATGGGGATCAGTTTTTCGCTGGGTCCGGGCCGCCGGTACGCCGGGCGGAAGGCTCCCGTCCGGCGGCCCGGGGGCCGCACAAGGAACAAAAGTACGAATTATAACCGGAATTTCGCCGAACGCGCGACCAAAGTTCCACAAGCGTCCTAAAATCCACCGCAGGCTCCGCGTGGCGGCCCGGCCGCCACGCCGTCCAAGGCAGGACAACCGCAGCACGGCAAGGCTTGCCGCCCGGTGCCAGGAACAAGGCGGTAACCGGCAACGCCCTCACGAGGCGCCTTTTCAAAAAGTAAAAAAGCGGTTCCG
>JAFQJK010000031.1 GCA_017415005.1 Rikenellaceae bacterium | reverse complement strand
TTAATTGCAACCATTTGATAGTCAAGTATTTACGACATTGGGAGCGGAAAACGAGACTCGAACTCGCGACCCCAACCTTGGCAAGGTTGTGCTCTACCAACTGAGCTATTTCCGCAGAATGTTGTGAACGTGTTTGCTTTGTTAAGCGTGACAAAAGTAGTGCAAAATTTTAAAACCGCAAATTCTTTCGCGATTTTTTTTTGATTTTTTTTGTCCGGGAGCCGAGCCCTGCCGCCGTTTTTCCTGAAAATAGTACGTGTCCGATCGTGGCTATCCCGAAGAAAATCCGCATATTTGTAGAAACAATGGCGGCCCGTTCCTGATGGGGCGTCGATCATCCACTACCTAACTTATAATCGAAATGAAGAAATACCTGATGCTGGCGGCCGGGCTATGTGCCGTCTTTTCTTTGCAGGCCCAGGGGCCTGACTGGGCTAACTTCGGCCGCTACCGCGAAGCGAATGCCACGGCTCCGCGCCATGCCGCGGCGGTGTTCATGGGTAACTCGATCACCGATGGCTGGGCTGCACAACGTCCCGCTTTCTTTGTGGATAACAATTATATAGGTCGTGGAATAGGCGGGCAGGTCACCTCGCAGATGCTCGTGCGCTTCCGGGCCGATGTGCTCGATCTTGAGCCCCGGGCAGTCGTGATCCTGGCCGGAACCAACGACATTGCCGGCAACAACGGATATATCGCGGTGGACGATATCTTTGGCAATATCGTGTCGATGGCCGAGCTGGCCCGGGCTCACAAGATCAAAGTGATCCTCTGCTCGGTGCTGCCCGTATACCAATACCCGTGGAGTCCCGATGTCGATGCTGTGAGGCTGATCGCCGAGCTTAACGGGAAGATCGAGGCCTATGCCCATGCGCATAAGATGCCGTATGTCGATTTTTACCATGCGATGAAGGACGAGCGGTTTGGTTTGCCGGCCGATCTGGCGGGGGATGGGGTGCACCCGACGGCCGAAGGGTACCGGATCATGGAGGAGATGCTCAAGCCCGTGATCGATCGGAAGGGGCGGTAGCGGGTGTCCGGCCGCATGTAAGGTAAGTCCCGGCTCCTGACGCAGGAGCCGGGACTCGGTATATTCGGGGTGCGCTTGTTCATTACCCGGCTGCGAGCCGCTTGCAGCGGCTTTAGAACGACGCCTGGAAGCCGACGCCCAGCACCTCCTTGAACTGCAGGCGCGAGCCTTTCGAGCCGTCGGGCTTGGTGATCTTGATGTCGTCGTCGTAGATCATATTGAGGTTGAGGTTGGCGGCGAACCACTTGTTGATCTTCATATTGAGCTGGATGTCCCAGCGCACGTCGATGTTCTTGGGTTTCTTGAGGTAATCCGAGAAGAAGTCCATGCGCGAGTAAACGTTCATGTTGGGCAGGAATTCGTAGTTGAACTCGAGCTTGAGGTTGCCGCCCAGGCCCGAGAGCAGCCGCTTGCCCGGATCGACTCCGTAGGCGCCCTCGTCCGAAAGCCGCGAGCTGCAGACGAACGTGCCGCGCCAGGTGACCGGGGTGAACGTGGCGGTGAACCATTTCTTCGGGGTCCAGGTGACGCCGACACCGGTGAGCAGGTAGCCCGGGGCCATGAAGCGCGAGATGTAGGTCGATGAGCTCACAGCATAATCATAGCCGTTGGCGAACTGCGTGTTGTAGTTGAGCAGCGCGCTCAGGTACAGGTTGTCCGCGATCCGGTAGCCATAGACCGACGAGAGGTAGATCTTGTCGTTGGTCTTGCGTGCGCCGTTCGACGAGGTGTGGTTAAGCCCGTAGGCCAGCTCGAGGCGGTTCTGCCACAGGTGCTTGGCCCGCTTGTAGTCGAGGCTGTAGTTGAACGTGAGGTCGAAGGCGACCGATCCGTCGCCGCCGGCCGACCAGTTGCTCAGACTGACCTGCGAGAGGTTGAGTCCCGCGTTGCCGTTGCTGGTCCAGTAGGTCGTGTCCGCTTTCTCGGCGGCGCGGAGCGTGACGGCTGCCGCCAGACCGAGGGTGAGTAGGCATAGTTTTTTCATACAGGTGCGTATTTAGGGTTGGGTCGGAGCCCGGTAGCCGGGGCACTTGAACTCCGTGCTCTGCAATACGCATAATTTGTGCCATTGGGGGGAATAACGGCGGCCGGAGGATGCCCGACCCTGCGGATGCGCCGACAGGGAGGGGCAGCGTGCCGGCCATCCGGACGCCGGCGTCCGGGTTGAGGAAGACGATCTCTTCCGAGCGGTACGGATAGGGTGGAACGGGGTCTTGCGGGCGGCGGGGGATACCGGCGTCGCCTGCCGCGAGGGACAGCGGGAACGCGTGGCCGCCCTGCGTGAGAGTGCCCTCGATCGTTGTGTCGTTTTTCGGGGTCCCCGTGTAGACCATGCCGAGGTTGTCGGCCCGGATGATCAGCGTGGGGGGCTCGTAGCTGACGGCGCTTACCGGCAGCCCTTTGGCGCCCTGGTCGGGGCTGTCCATCGTGGCTTGCAGCGCGTCGCCGTTGCGGGTGATGTGGAACACGACGCGCAGCCTGGCCCCGTCCGGGGCGAGCGTGCCGTTCCAGGTGCCTGCGACGCTGTGGCCGTGCGGCGACGTGCAGCCTGCGAGCAGCGTGGCCAGGACGATCAGTTTTTTCATCGGGGATCGCATGTGAGGGGTTCTCGTGCCTGAAAGATACGGATAAGCCGGACAAATACAACGCGGGCGGCTGCACGCAGTCTGCACGGTGCAGCTTACAGCTCGATGGTGATCCCGAGGGTGGGGAGGATCGTGCCCCCGAGGTCGTGCGCGACCGACTTCATCCGGTAGTGGCCCGGCCGGTCGGGGTCGGGCAGGTAAGCTCCCGCGGCGTCGGTCTCGGGCATCAGGATGGCCTGGCCCGGCGTGCTGTGGTTGTAGAGGTTCTGGATGTCGATGTAGAAGCCGAGGCGCCACTTGTTGAAGAACCACACCTTGTCGATACGGATGTCCATCTGGTGGTAGGGGCCGGTACGCAGCGCGTTGTATCGCGCGTAATCGGGATAGGGACGCAGGCGGGCGTCCCAGGCGCCGATGAGCGACGAGAGCTCGGCGTCGTAGGGCGTGTAGGGGTAGCCGCCGCAGAGGTACCACTTGACGCCGGCCGACCAGTTGCGCGGGAACTTGCGGATGGCCGACAGGTTCACGATATGCCGCGCGTCCCAGCTCGAGGGGAGCAGCTCTCCGGTCGGCGCGAGGTCGCGGCCCGGGCGGTTGATCCGCGAGTAGACCAGCGTGTATGAGACGTTGAGCACCGTGTTCGCGAGGCCGATGTTGCGGTACGAGAGCTCGACGCCGTAGGCGCGGCCCTTGCCCACTGAGCGGGCCGGTACGTCGCCCACGATGAAGTCGGCGAAGTCGCCCGTCGAGATGGGCAGCGAGTCGAGCAGCGAGACGGGCAGGTGCGAGTAGGCCTTGTAGAAACCTTCGACAGCCAGGCGCGAGCCCCGGTCGGGGGCGAACTCGACGCCGGCCACGTAGTGGTTGGCGGCGCTGTACCCGAGCCCCGATGCCCTGTTGGCGAGTACGCCGGTCGAGTCGCGATAACCGAGCGTGGTGAACGAAGGCTCCTGGCAGTAGCGGGCCACCGAGGCGTTGATGCGCCACCTGGAGCTCACGCGCCACGAAAGGGCCACGCGGGGCGAGAGCTGCCCGAACGGGTTGCGGGTCGCGTCCGAATAGCTCATGCCGTCGGCTCGCAGCGCGACCAGCACCGAGAAGCGGTCGCCGAAAAAGTAGCGGCTCAGCGTGGCGAACAGACCGTAGCGCCAGGCCGAGAAGCGGCTGTCGAAGCGCTCGGCGAGCGGCGTGCTGCCGGCGTAGACCGTGCGCGAAGTGGTGTTGCGGTACGCGCCGTGCCCGCCGCTCACCCCGCCCGTGAGGCGGAAGCCGCCGAGGTCGCGCAGGTCGATCTCGGCCCGGAAGCGGTGGTTGGTCTCCCGGGTATTGTAGTCGTAAAGGCGGGGGCGCGCGTCGTCGTTGTCCTCGTACTTGTAGATCAGGTTGCGGAGGTGGTCGCGGCTCAGCGTGGCGCGGAACTCGCCCCGCGGCATCGTGTGGCGGTAGCCGAGGCCCGCCACGTAGCTCGTCTGGTCGTTCTCGGGCATGTAGCCGAGGATGTACTTGCGATCCTCTGCCGGGTCTTTCATCTTGAGGTTAAGTCGGTTGCGGTCGAAAGAACCGAGGCCCAGCGCGAAGATCTCGTCACGCTCGCCGATCTTCGACGTGACCTTGAACTGGTAGTCGTTGTAAGTGGGCAGGAACGGCAGGCTGAGGATGTCGAAGAGCATCTGCAGGTAGCTCCGGCGGTATGAGGCGAGCAGCGTGGTCCGTCCGTTGCGAGAGAGTGGGGTGTCGAGCGTGAGGCCCACGTCCGAGGCGCCTACGACGAGCTTGCCGTGCGGACGGTCGGGGTTGCCGCTGCGCATCTCCATGTCCATGACCGAGCTTAGCGCGCCCGGGAGCCGGGCCGGGAAGGCGCCCGTGTAGAAGTCGACCGACCGCAGCAGCTCGGAGTTGACCAGCGAGGCATAGCCGCCCGAGCCGCCCTGCACGGCGAAGTGGTTGAGCACCGGGATCTCGATGCCGTCGAGGAAGAAGCGGTTCTCGCCGGCCCCGCCGCCGCGCACCAGCACGTCGTTACGGTTGCCGGTGTTGATCGTCAGCACGCCGGGCGTCGACTGCACGACCTTCGAGATGTCGCGGTTGGCGCCGGGCGTCAGGTCGATCTCCTCGGTCCCGACGCGCCGCAGCGAGACGGGCGACTCGACGGTGGCCACCAGCGGCGATGAGCTGACGACGATCTCCTCGACCTCGATCAGCATCGGGTCGAGCTCGGCGTCGACCGTTGCGGGAGCCGATGCGGTGACGAGGACCGACGGGGTGACGACGGCCGAGAAGCCGTCGGCCTCGATGTAGAGCATGCGGTAGCCCGGCGTCGCTCCGCGGATCGCGTAGGTGCCGTCGGCGGCTGTCAGCGTGCGGAGCGTGTCGTTGACCACCGAGACCGTGGCTCCGGCGACCGGCGTGCGGTCCCGGGCGTTCAGCACGGTTCCCCGGATCGTCCCGGTACGTGGCGCGGGCGTCGGCTGGGCGTGGCTGTGCAGGCAGAGGCCGGAGAGCAGCAGGACGAAAAGAATTGCGGCGGTTTTCATGCGTTTAGCATCGGTTTTGCGGCGTAAGGGGCAGAGCGCGTTCGCTTTTCTGGAAACAAAGGTAATACCAAGATCGATACGACGATGCGGTTGTGGTCGATACATCCCCGATATCTCGACGCCGCGGGCCTTACAGCCTGCTGGCGCGAGGGCTTGCTGGCCCGTAAGGTGCTCGCCGGTGCGACGCGCGGTTACCGTCGTCACCCCCAGCTCGACCGCTTTCGCCGGGCGGCCGACCCCGTTGCGGCCATCGATGCCTACCTGTCGGCCGTGCACGATGAGGCGCAGCGGCGCGGTTACCGCTTCGACCGCGCGCTGATCGGCACGCCCGGCGGCGTCCGGCTGACAGTGACCCGGGGGCAGCTCGTCTACGAGCTGGAGCATCTCAGGGGCAAGCTCGTGCGGCGCGATCCGGCGCGCTGCGCGGGCCTGCCCGATGCGGCGCATGTCGCCCCGCACCCGATGTTCGATGTGGTGGAGGGTCCCCCCGAATCCTGGGAGAGGGTCCGCTGAGTAGGCCGCCCGCCCGATCCTTTCGGGAGGGCGGGATGTCGGGGCGTGTCCGGCAGGCGGCCCGTCGGTCCGGGCGGGTGGGGGAGCGCCTATCGCAGGTGTGGCAGGCTACCCGGCCATGATCAGGGCCCGGTAGGCCGAGGGCGACTGGCCGGTGTGACGCTTGAAATAGCGCCCGAGGTACGACTGGTCGGGGAAATTCAGGTGGTCGGCGATCTGCTGGAGCGTCAGGTCGGAGAAGGCGAGCAGGATCTTGATCTCCTGAGCAACGTGCTTGTCGATGATCGCCTTGGGGGTTTCGCCGGCGATCGTGCGGGTGACCGAGGCCAGGTAGCTTTTCGAGATGCAGAGCGCGTCGCTGAAGAATTCCACCTCCCGGTGACGGGTGCAATGGGTGTTGAGCAGCTGGATGAAGCGGTGGAACAGCGCTTCGCGGCGGCTGAACTTGGTGTCGGTCTCCTGGATGAATTGCCCCTGCACCTTGTCGTAGATCATCAGCAGGATATTGCGCAGGTAGTTGGCGATGATGGCCGTGCGGAACCGGTTGCCCGTGTCGGCGTAGGTCGCGGCGATCACATCGAAGAGCTTGCGCGAGAAGTCGGCCGTTTCGGGCGAGTGCCGGTAGACGGGATGGTGCCAGAGGTAGCGGATGAACATCGAGTCGAGGCGGTAGTGCGCTTCGACGAACAGCTGGCGCGAAAAGGCGAACAGGGCCACTTCGAAGTCGTCGTCCGCGTCGACCAGCATCAGGGTCGAGTCGGGCAGCAGGACCATCTCCGTATCGGGCGTGATCGTATACTCCTTCAGGTCGATCGTGATGGTCGCGCGCCCTTTGAGACAGAAGGCGAGGGCGCCTCCGCGGATGCGCATCGGGCAGTCGAGGAGCGGGGCAAAATCCGTTCGTTCAACGATGTATGGGGTTTCCTGGGTGAGCTGGCTGTCAGGTCGCATACCTGTATTGTTGTGGTTCGGTGCCAATATAACGATTTTGCAGGGAATTTATGATTCGATTTGTTCACGTTTTGAACAATAGTGTCCACCTATTGAAACCTGTTCTACCGCCTGCGTCCGCTAACTTTGGCCCGACTTAACAGCAAACTATGAAAAGAACATCGATGTGTGCAGCAGCAATGGCCTGCTGTTTTTTCTTGTCGGGATGCCATGAGGCCCCGACGCTCAGCTACGATGCGAGCTATGCCGTGCTGACCCTTTCGCCTGCCGACCGGGAGCTCACGAGCAGTTATCCCGCCTCGATCCAGGGGCGTCAGGACATTGCGATCTACCCGCAGGTGTCGGGGACCATTTCCGAGGTGTGCATCAAGGAGGGCGAGCGTGTCCGCAAGGGCCAGACGCTTTTCGTGATCGACCAGGTGCCCTACAAGGCGGCGCTGAAGGTGGCCGAGGCCAATGTGGAGGCCGCCAGGGCCGGTGTCGCGACGGCTCAGCTCGTCTTTGACAGCAAGAAGGCGCTTTACGACGAGGAGGTCGTTTCGGAGTTCGACCTGCGGACCGCCGAGAACCAACTGCTGACGGCCAAGGCCCAGCTCTCGCAGGCCGAGGCGCAGGAGGTGACGGCGCGCAACAACCTGTCGTACACGACGGTCCAGAGTCCGTCGAACGGCGTGGTCGGGACGCTCCCCTACCGGGCCGGCGCTCTCGTTTCTCCCTCGCTCCCGAAGCCGCTGACCACCGTGTCCGACAATTCGGAGATGTACGTCTACTTCTCGATCTCGGAGAGCCAGCTCTACGACCTGACGAGCGAGCACGGCTCGATGCCCGAGGTGATCGCCTCGCTGCCCGAGGTTGACCTGCGGCTTAACAACGGGAAGATGTATGACAAGAAAGGGTATGTCGAGACGATCAGCGGCGTGATCGACGCCTCGACCGGCAGCGTGTCGATGCGGGCCGTGTTCCCCAACGGCGGCGGCCTGCTGCACAGCGGCGCGTCGGGTAATGTGCTGCTTCCGCGCGAGCTGAAGGATGGCCTGGTCGTTCCGCGCTCGGCGACGTTCGAGATCCAGGATAAGGTTTTTGTATATAAAGTGGTTGACGGCAAGGCGGTTTCGGCGCCGGTGACGGTGATCCCGGTCGACGGCGGACAGGAGTATGTCGTGACCTCGGGGCTTGAGGCGGGCGATGTGATCGTTGCCGAGGGCGTGGGTACGCTCCGCGACGGGATGCCCGTTACGCCCAAAACCAACGGAAAGGAGGAGTAGCGGCGTATGACACTCAAACATTTTATCGAGCGCCCGGTCCTGGCCGGCGTGATCTCGGTCATTATCCTGCTGGGCGGTGTGATCGGTCTGGCGACGCTGCCCGTCGAGCAGTATCCCGATATCGCTCCTCCCACGGTCATGGTGATGACCTCGTATCCCGGCGCCAGCGCCTCGACCGTGCAGAAGTCGGTGATCGCCCCGCTCGAAGAGGCGATCAACGGCGTTGAGAACATGGACTACATGCGGTCGACCTCGTCGAACAACGGCTCGGTCTCGATCACCGTCTATTTCAGGCAGGGGACCGACCCCGACATGGCGGCCGTCAACGTGCAGAACCGCGTGTCGCGCGCGACCGGCCAGCTACCGGCCGAGGTGACCCGTATCGGCGTGACGGTGGTCAAGCGGCAGACCTCGATCCTCAAGGTGCTGACCATCTCCAGCCCGAACGGCACATATGACCAGACGTTCCTCGGCAACTACCTTAAGCTCAATATCGAGCCTCAGATCAAGCGTATCCAGGGCGTCGGCGATATGGTACTGCTCTCGGACAGTTACAGTATGCGTATCTGGTTCAACCCCGACGCGATGATGCAGTACGGGCTGATCCCGGACGATGTTGCGGGGGTGCTCGGCGAGCAGAATATCGAGGCGGCGACCGGCTCGTTCGGCGAGAACTCGGATGCCACGTTCGTGTATACGATGATGTACCGCGGCCGCCTGATGACGCCCGAGGAGTTCGGCCAGATCGTGATCAAGGCGCTGCCCGACGGCGAGGTGCTCCGGTTGCGCGATGTGGCCCGGATCGAGCTGGGCACCGAGTCGTACGGCTACCTGTCGCGGCTCAACGGAGCCCCGGGCGCTATGGCGATGATCTTCCAGACGGCGGGGTCCAATGCCACTCAGGTGGTCGAGGACATCGACGCTTTCGTTGAGAGCATCAAGCCCGACCTGCCGCCCGACGTGGAGCTCGACTCGATGATGAGCGTCAACGACTTCCTGTACGCCTCGATGGGCGAGGTGATCAAGACGCTGATCGAGGCGTTCATCCTCGTGCTGCTGGTCGTTTACGTCTTCCTGCAGGACCTGCGCTCGACGCTGATCCCGTCGGTGGCGATCATTGTCTCGCTGGTGGGTACGTTCGCCTTCATGTCGGTGGCCGGGTTCACGATCAACCTGCTGACGCTCTTTGCGCTGGTGCTGGCCATCGGTACGGTGGTCGACGATGCGATCATCGTCGTCGAGGCCGTCCAGGCCCGCTTCGATGTGGGCTACCGCTCGCCCTACCATGCGACGGTCGATGCGATGGGCGGTATTACGGCGGCTATCCTCACCTCGACGCTGGTCTTCATGGCCGTGTTCATCCCCGTCTCGATGATGGGAGGTACGTCGGGTGTCTTCTATCCGCAGTTCGGTGTGACGATGGCCGTGGCCGTGGGTATCTCGGCGATCAACGCGCTGACGCTCTCGCCGGCGCTCTGCGCCCTGCTGCTCAAGCCCTATCTGGACGAGAACGGCCAGATGAAAGATAACTTCGCGGCCCGCTTCCGCAAGGCGTTCAACGCCTCGTTCGACGCGATGATCAACCGCTACAAATACGGTGTGCTCTTTTTCATCCGCCGCAAGTGGGTGATGTGGTCGGTGCTGGGTGCGGCGCTCGTCGCGCTGTTCGTGCTGATGTCCACCACCAAAACGGGTCTTGTGCCCAACGAGGACATGGGTACGATCATGGTCAACGTGTCGGCTGCGCCGGGCAGCTCGCTGCGCAACACGGACGAGGTGATGCAGCAGATCGAGGAGCGGCTCGAGGGCATCGAGCAGATCCGTCTGGCGACCGCCGTGACGGGTTACGGCATGATCGCCGGCGAGGGTTCGTCGTACGGTATGTTCATCCTCAGCCTCAAGAACTGGGACGAGCGTCCCGACAAGGAGGACGCCGTGGATGCGCTGATCGCAGAGATCCAGCGCCGCACGGCCGACATCAAGGATGCGCAGGTGTTCGCCGTGGCGCCCCCGATGATCACCGGTTACGGTACGTCGAACGGTTTCGACCTGCATATGCAGGATAAGACCGACGGCGACGTGAACGAGTTCTTCCGGGTGACGCAGGAGTTCCTGGCCAAGCTGCGCCAGCGGCCCGAGATAGCGATGGCTTACTCGACCTTCAACCCGGCCTTCCCGCAGTATATCGTTGATGTCGATCCGGCCCGCTGCAAGCGTGCCGGCGTGTCGCCCGCAACGGTGCTCTCGACCGTGGCCGGTTATTACGGCGGCCAGTATGTGTCGAACATCAACCGCTTCTCGCACATCTACCGCGTGATGCTGCAGGCCGACCCGCAGTACCGCGTCGAGCCCTCGTCGCTCGAGCGTACCTATGTGCGTATGGACAATGGCGAGATGGCTCCGCTCAGCGAGTTCGTCAAGCTGACCAAAGTGTACGGTCCGCAGACGCTCAGCCGTTTCAATATGTACAACTCGATCGCGGTGAACGGTACGGCGGCCGAGGGTTACTCGTCGGGCGACGCGATCCGTGCGATCGAGGAGGTGGCCGCCCAGTCGCTTCCGCGCGGCTACGGCTACGAGTTTGCCGGCATTACCCGCGAGGAGAGCCGCACGACGAATACGGCCGGTATCATTTTCGGTATCTGTATCGTGCTGATATACTTGATCCTGTGTGCACTGTACGAGAGCGTCTTCCTGCCGATCGCCATCATCCTCGCGGTGCCGTGCGGTCTGATGGGTAGCTTCCTGTTCGCCAAGATCTTCGGTCTGGAGAACAACATCTACCTGCAGACGGGTATCATCATGCTGATCGGCCTGCTGGCCAAGACGGCCATCCTGCTCACGGACTACGCCTCGCAGCGCCGCAAAGCGGGCATGAGCCTCGCGCAGGCGGCTGTCAGCGCGGCCAAGGTGCGTCTGCGCCCGATCCTGATGACGGCGCTCACGATGATCTTCGGCCTGCTGCCGCTGATGTTCTCGCACGGCGTCGGGGCCAACGGTAACTCGTCGCTCGGTACGGGCGCCGTGGGCGGTATGCTGATCGGTACGCTGGTGCTGTTGTTCCTCGTGCCTTCGCTTTTCGTCGTGTTCCAGTGGATACAGGAGCGCTTCCGCCCCGTACGCCACAAAGACCCCGACTGGGCGATAACCGCCGAGATGGAGGAGATGAATCAATTGACTAACCAGAAGAAGGAAGACAAATGCGAATAACCATCATATGCGGTGCCGCGCTGCTGCTTACGGGCTGCGGCATCTATAAGCCCTATTCGCGCCCTGCCGACATCCGTACCGACTCGCTTTACGGCGAGCGGTACATGTCCGGCGACACGGCGAGCCTTGCCTCGCTCGGCTGGCGCGAGCTCTTCACCGATCCGCACCTGCAGGCGCTGATCGCAAAGGCCCTGGAGAACAACACCGACCTGCAATCGGCACAGTGGCGCGTGCGTGAGGCCGAGGCGTCGCTCAAGTCGGCGCGGCTGGCCTATCTGCCGTCGTTCAACTTTGCGCCCAACGGCAGCGTGAGCAGTTTCGACGGCTCGAAGGCGTCGTGGACCTACACGGTGCCCGTTGCAGCCAGCTGGGAGATCGACGTGCTGGGCCGGATGACCAATGCCAAGCGGCAGGCCAAAGCGCTCTACCTGCAGAGCGAGGATTACCGGCAGGCCGTTCAGACCGGGCTCATCGCTTCGGTGGCCAACCAGTATTACACGCTGTTGATGCTCGACGAGCAGTACCGTATCTCGGAACAGACGGCCGGCCGTTTCAAGGAGAGCGTGCGCGTGATGCGTGCGATGAAGCGTGCCGGTATGACCACCGACGCGGGCGTGGCCCAGATGGAGGCGGCCTATTTTGCTGTCGTGTCGTCGCTCGAGGATATGAAGCGCTCGATCAATGAGGTCGAGAATGCGATGTCGAGTCTGTTGGGCGAGACGCCCCATGCGATCGGCCGCGGCAGCCTCGACGACCAGCGGTTCCCGACCGAGCTGGCTGTGGGCGTTCCTGTCCAGTTGCTGGCGCGGCGTCCCGATATCCGGGCGGCCGAGCAATCGCTGGCGCAGGCCTATTACGGGACCAATATGGCCCGTGCGGCGCTCTATCCGGCGCTCTCGTTGAGCGGAACGGCAGGGTGGACCAACTCGCTCGGTGCGGCGGTTGTCAATCCGGGTAAGCTACTGCTCACGGCTGCCGCTTCGCTCACGCAGCCCATTTTCAATGCCGGAGCCAACCGTGCGCGCGTAAAGATCGCCAAGGCTCAGCAGGAGGAGGCCAAGCTGGCGTTCCAGCAGGCGCTGCTCGATGCCGGAGGCGAGGTCAACAACGCGCTCACGCAGTATCAGACCGCACAGGCCAAGGCCGAGTGGCGCACCCAGCAGGTGGCCTCGCTCGAGCGGGCGGTCGAGAAGACCGAGCTGTTGATGCAGCACACCTCGACCACTTACCTCGAGGTGCTGACGGCCCAGCAGTCGTTGCTGGAGGCGCAGATGTCGCAGGCATCCGACCGCTTCGAGGCGATCCAGGGCGTTGTGAACCTGTACCACGCGCTGGGAGGCGGGCAGTAGACGCCCGGCCGGCGGCCGTGTCTGACGGTGATCTGCTTGTTATGCCGGCCTGCCGGATTGTGGTATCGCCGTGAAAAAGGAGAGGCATGCCTTCGGGCATCGTCAAAAGAGGGGTCCTGTGCGGCCCCTCTTTCTCTTTTGAGGGGATATTGATTCGACAGTCGGCCGGATGGTGATAGGATCGCTTATCATAGTTGTTCGAAAGTTACAGAGAGACCTCGCTGGCTGCGTTAAATGATCATTTTCTCCGAGACACAGCCAGATTGGGTCATCGCCGCAAAAAGGATCTGCCCAAAGGGCATAAGAAATAACCATCCATGCAGGTCTTCCCAAGCCATTGTTATTAAGTTGCAATCGATTGGTCGTGGGGGTAGGATTGTCTTGGGGATGTCTGTTCTGTCCAACGGGCGGCAAAGCTATGAACCTCCCATACGCGGTAACGGACCTTGGTAAAACGGCCAGAGCGTAAACCCGGGTGTTTTTCAGTCCGTCGCTCTGCCTGCGGCAGGTTCAGATCCTGAGTTGTTGACGAAGATTAATTCTTTTCCCATTGCGCTGCCGCGGGTGCTTTCAGATTCGAAAAGAATGTCGTTTCACTCCAATCTTCACAAATAAAAAACCACCTGAAACAAGTTTCGGTGGCCTTTTATCGTTGCCTGTGGCATTCTCATTGGAGCATTGACGAGGATCAACTTCGCTTGTTTTCCTTTTCCGTTGCCTCGGGGCGCCTCCATGATTTGAAATTGCAGGCGCAAGACTATATTCAAAAATGAAAGACCGCCTTTGAGCAAGCTCAGGCGGTCTTTCATTGCGTATCCGCTGCCTTCGGCAGTTTCAAATCATTGAGCTGTTGACGAGGATTGAACTCGTGACCTCTTCCTTACCAAGGAAGTGCTCTACCACTGAGCTACAACAGCAACATACTTCATACCGGTCCGGAGACCGTTTCGACCGCTGCCCGGTGCGGAGTCTTTCGGGCGGCATGGCCTTTGAGCGGAAGACGAGGTTCGAACCCGCGACCCTTAGCTTGGAAGGCTAATGCTCTACCAACTGAGCTACTTCCGCAATCTGCAATGAACCGGGCCGACGTTTCGGGAAACGAGTGGCCGCTTGGTGGGGAGAGCAGGATTCGAACCTACGAAGACATAAGTCAGCAGATTTACAGTCTGCCCCAGTTGGCCGCTTTGGTATCTCCCCTTGTTCCAGTATGATGAGAACGTAAATACGATCCGTGACCGGCTTCCTCCGCAGGAGAGCGGGGCCGTCATCCCGCGTGCCGAACCGGCATTGAGGTCCTCTTCCCCGGTTCATTGAGCCGATGGAGGGATTCGAACCCCCGACCAGCTGATTACAAATCAGCTGCTCTGGCCAACTGAGCTACATCGGCATCGGTATAGCTTTTCAGCGGGGACAAAAGTAGAAATCATTTTTGAATTTTGCAAGCCGACAGCGAAATCTCTTGAAAATTATTACCTTTATCGCAACAACGAATGTGACGACCTAAGTATGGAACGAATTGGAAAGCTGAGAGTTATTGTCTGGCTACTGGCCGTGATCCTTTTATTCGAGCTGGGTTTCCTGGCCTATATGCTTGCGCCGGGCAACTTCTTCCTGTGGACATCGCTCGGCGTGATCGCGATCGTATGCCTCTACCTGTGCGTATTGATCTGGCAGCTGATCCGCGAACTGACTGAAAAGGAGACGAAATAATCTGCCTCGCGCGGAGCCGGGGTCCGGATTTTGCGGATGCGGGCCTGGCGGGCGACGCCCGGACCCAATAGTATAACGCTTATGAAAAGAATCCTGATTGTCGGGGCAGGGGGCCAGATCGGCTCGGAGCTGACGGCCTACCTGCGCAAGATCTACGGCGGGGCGAACGTGATCGCCACCGACGTGCGCGAGTGCCGCAGCCTGGGTGACGACGGCCCCTTCGCCGTGCTCAACGCGCTCGATCCCCACTCGTACGGCTATACGGTCAACAAGTACAAGGTCGACGCGATCTTCAACCTCGTAGCGCTGCTCTCGGCCGTGGGCGAGAAGGACCCCCAGCTGGCGTGGAACATCAATATGGGCGCGCTGATGAACTCGCTCGACATTGCGCGGCAATACGGTTGTGCGCTCTTCACGCCCAGCTCGATCGGGGCGTTCGGGCCGAGCTCGCCCAAGGACAATACGCCGCAGGACACGCTGATGCGGCCCAATACGATCTACGGGGTGTGCAAGGTGACGGGCGAGCTGCTGAGCGACTACTATTTCCACAAGTATGGGGTCGATACGCGGAGCGTGCGTTTCCCGGGTATCATTTCGAGCGAGACGCTGCCCGGCGGCGGGACGACCGACTATGCCGTGGAGATCTTCTACGATGCCGTGAAGACGGGCCGTTTCGTCTGTCCCGTCTCGCCTGACGTCTATATGGACATGATGTACATGCCCGACGCGCTGGCCGCCTGCGTGCAGCTGATGGAAGCCGATCCCGGGCGCCTCGTTCACCGCAACAGTTTCAATATTACGGCGATGAGCTTTACGCCTGAGATCCTGCTTGCCGAGATACGCCGGCACTGGCCCGATCTGCGGATGGAGTATATGATCGACCCGGTCAAGGAGACGATCGCCCGCAGCTGGCCCAACAGTCTCGATGACTCGGCAGCGCGCGAGGAGTGGGGTTGGAAGCCCGAGTGGAAACTGCCCGAGACGGTGGCCGATATGGTCCGGAAGATCGCGGCGCGCCGCGAGGCCGGGGAGATATAGACGGTGCCGAGCCCGGACTATCCGGGAGGGGGCGCCGGATGTGCCGGCGGACATCGGGTGGCGGGCGATGCCGAAGGGAGGCGGCTCTGCTGTCGGTCGAGGCAGGGTGAGCCGATCGTGTTCTGTCTTCTTGTGTCTTGATGCAAAAGGTCGCTGCGGCGACGCCCAACCGCTTATCTTCTTTTGTCTTGAAGCAAAGACGGGTCCATCTTCTGTTGTCTTGGCACCAAGGAGGATCGCTGTGGCGACACCGAGTGATGAGGGGGTGTGTTTTGCGTGCACCGTATCGGCTGTCGCTGTCGCGAGCCGCAAACCCCGCTTCGTCGGGACAGCTTGCGGCTCCTCCCGGACGCCTTTGCGGGCGGGGTCCCAGGGCGGTCCGCAGAGCCGATCGCCTGCCGGAAGAGCGCATTCCACACGGTCTGTCTTAGCCTGTTGCTTATCCTGCCAGATAAAGCCGATGTCCGGAAACCGGGGAGGACGGATGGCGGGAGCGACGGCTGTTGTCCGACGAACGTTAGGCCGAGGGAACGAAAGCGTCCGAAAGCCCGAAAGGAGAGGCCTGCCATCGCCCGGACGGACTGCGCGGTTTCAGCCGCGTTTTATGAGCGGTAGACCTTTGGGTTACTTTTGCGGCAAAGGCAATGACTGCCCGGAGAGCATAAAAGAATCATGATGATACAAGCCCTGCGTATCGGGGAAATGTGCGGGGTTTCCGTTCGATCCGGTTATTCCGCCGGCCAGGGACGCATGCGGTAGAGCTGGTCGCGCAGGCGGGGCGTGAACCCGGCCTCGCGGATGGCCCGCCGGATGCCCTCGGCGTCGAACTGGTTGTGGGCTCCGGCCGATGAGACGACGTTCTCCTCGATCATGATCGACCCGAGGTCGTTGGCCCCGCCGTGCAGCGCGATCTGGGCCGTCTTCTTGCCCACCGTGAGCCATGAGGCCTGGATGTTGGCGATGTTGTGCAGTACGATGCGGCTCAGCGCGATCGTGCGCAGGTATTCGGGCGCCGAGAAGTGCGAGACGACGCCCTCGCGTTCGAGCTCGGTCCCCGTGCTGCGGAATATCCACGGGATGAAGGCGATGAATCCGTAGTGTCCTGCCGGACGCTCGGCCTGCAGGTCGCGGATGCGCAGCAGGTGCTCGACACGCTCGGCGGGCGTCTCGATGTGACCGTACATCATGGTGGCAGAGGTCGGGAGGTTCATCCGGTGTGCCGCACGCATCACTTCGATCCATTGGTCGGCCGAGGGCTTGGCGGGCGAGATACGGCGCCGCACGCGGTCGACCAGTATTTCGGCCCCGGCCCCGGGCAGCGAGTCGAGCCCGGCGGCCACGAGCCGTTCGAGCGTCTGGTCGACCGTGAGCCGGCTGATCCGCGCGATGTGGGCCACCTCGGGGGCCCCGAGCGCATGCAGCCGGATCTGAGGATGGCGCGCTTTCAGGCCTCTGAACAGCTCCTCGTAGAACTCGATGCCGAGCCGCGGGTGTAAGCCGCCCTGCAACAGAAGCTGGTCGCCGCCGAGAGCCAGCGTCTCGCGGATCTTCACATCGTACGCTTCCGGTGTGGTGATATAGGCCCGGTCGGTCTGGTGGGGCTTGCAGTGGAAATTGCAGAACTTGCAGCCCGAGATACAGACGTTGGTAATGTTGACGTTGCGGTCGATCTGCCACGTTGCGACCTCCGGGTCGGGTACGGCTCCGGCGCGCAGCCGGTCGGCCGCGAGCATCAGCTCCTGGAGCGGGGCGTGCAGGTAGAGGTCGAGTGCCTCGTCGCGGGTGAGCGGCGCGTGGTCGAGGGCTTTGCGGAGCGTGTCTGTACGATTCATGGCGGCGGGCGTTGAAAACAAAAAACCGCCTCCTCGGCCGAAGAGACGGTTGTGTTCTGATATTCCGGGGTCGGTTATTCGGGAATGATCGCCTCCGAGGGGCAGACGTCTGCGCAGGTGCCGCAGTCGGTGCAGGCCGACGGATCGATTACGTATACATCACCGGCAGAGATGGCGCCTACCGGGCATTCGTCGATGCAGGTACCGCAAGCGATGCAGGCATCTTCTTTGATTTTGTAAGCCATTTTAATGTGTTTTTTAGTGGTTTTGGGAAAAATCGGTGTCGCAAATTTAACATTATTCTCAGAACAAGTCAAGTGTGTCAACGATTTTTTTCACGGATATAGTATGTTCTCCCGGGCGGCACGGGCGGTTTAGAGGCTGAGCGCGAGGGCTGCCAGCGCTGCTGCGCCGTGGTCGAGCGCCCGCTCGTCGGGTGCGAATCCCGGGGTGTGGAGCCGTTGGGGCTCTTCGCCGGGGCGTCCGACGCCGAGCCGGTAGAAGACCGAGGGGTAGTGCGCGGTGTAGTAGCCGAAATCCTCGGCCGTCATGCGGCGGTCGAGCGCCAGCACGCGGTCCGTCCCGGCCAGCGCACCCAGGATGTCGGCCGTCCGCCGGGTGAGCACAGGGTCGTTCACCACCGACGGGTAGCCGTCGCGGATCGTGACGATCGCCTCCGTGCCGTAGGCCGATGCGACGCCCGAGGCGATCGCGCGGATGCGTTCTTTGGCCCCGGCGCGCCAGTCGGCGTCGAAGGTGCGCAACGTGCCCTGCATCGTCACTTCGTCGGGAATGATATTGGTCGCCCCGTCGGCGATGAGACGGCCGATCGACAGTACGGTCGGGATGTTGCCGTCGGCATTGCGGCTCACCACCTGCTGGAGTGCGGTGACGATCTGCGCGGCGGCCACCACGGGGTCCCTGAGGCGCGAGGGCATGGCCGCGTGGCCGCCCACCCCGCGGACGGTGATGTGCAGCTCGTCGCTCGAGGCCGTGTAGACGCCCGCGCGCAGACCGAAGGTACCGACCGCGAGGTCGGGATCGACGTGCTGGCCGACGAAGGCGCGGATGTCGAAGGCGTCGAACGGGTGCTCGGCCAGGACGAGCGACGCTCCGCCCGGGCAGCACTCCTCGCCGGGCTGGAAGAGGCCCAGCACCGTACCTTCGATCTCGTCCCGGCGGCTGTTGAGCAGCGCCAGGGCACCGAGCAGCGCGGCCGCGTGCATGTCGTGTCCGCAGGCGTGCATCACGCCGGCGTTCTGTGAGCCATAGGCGAGGCCCGTCTGCTCGCCGATCGGCAGCGCGTCGGTGTCGGCCCTGAGGACGACGGCCCTCCTGAGGTCGCCGCGGCCCTCGATACGGGCCAGGACCCCCGTTCCGGCTATCGGGACGTGTGGGATGCCCAGCGTGTCGAGCGCGGCAGCGATGTAGCGCGCCGTCTCATGCTCCCCGAACGAGAGCTCGGGGTGGGCGTGCAGGTGCCTGCGGTGCCGCACGGTGTGTTCGTGCAGCGCAGCGGCCTGGGCGATCAGTATTTTGTAGTCCGTCATGCGTTTGCGGTTTTGCGGGCGATGGCCGTGGCCGGCCCGGTGTTTAGAATACGGCCCTGGCGATCTTCACCATGTTGTCCGTCTTGCCCATTGTGTAGAAGTGGAGCACGGGCAGCCCGGCCGCCTTCAGCTCGCGGGCCTGGGCGATGGCCCATTCGATACCGACCTCGCGCACGGCCTTGTTGTCCTTGCATTTGAGCACTTCGGCCACGAGCGCCTCAGGCAGGTCGACGTGGAAGATCTGGGGCAGCAGCGAGAGCTGGGCCCTGGTCGAGAAGGGCTTGATGCCCGGAACGATCGGCACGGTGATGCCTATGCGGCGGCAGGCGTCGATAAAGTCCAGTATCCGGCGGTTGTCGAAGCTCATCTGCGTGACGATATAGCTGGCCCCGGCGTCGACCTTGGCCTTGAGGTGGCGCAGGTCCTGCTCCATGTTGGGGGCCTCGGCGTGCTTTTCGGGGTAACCCGCCACACCGATACAGAACTGCGAGTGGTGGCACTCGTCGACCTCGCGGTCGATGAACACGCCGTTGTTCATGTCGGCGATCTGGCGCACCAGGTCGCAGGCGTGGGCGTGGCCGTCGGGATGGGCCGAGAAGGTGTGCTCGCCCCGCAGGTTGTCGCCGCGCATGGCCAGCACGTTGTTGATGCCGAGCAGGTCGAGGTCGATCAGCGCGTCTTCGATATCGTAGCGCGTGAGGCCGCCGCAGATCAGGTGCGGCACCACCTCGACGCCGTAGCGCTTCATAATGGCTCCGGCCGTGCCGACCGTGCCGGGGCGGCGGCGCACGATGCGCCGCTCGAGCAGGCCGCCCGGCTTTTCGACGTACTTGACGTCCTCGCGATGGTAGGTGACGTTGATGTAGCCCGGGTCGAACTCCATGAGTGGGTCGATGGCCTCGAATATCTTGTGCATGCCGTCGCCCTTGAGCGGAGGCAGCAGCTCGAACGTGAAGCGGGTCCTGCGGCCGGCTATCGCGTCGTTTATCGTTTCGATGATTTGCATGGCGGGTTTTTCCGTATTTCGTTTCGTGGCGGGCGGTTGCCTGCCGGGGTTTATTTGAGGTGTTGCGGGATCAGGATGCGGAGCTCGCCCGGCGTGAGGCCGCGCAGGCGGGCGTAGGCTTCGAGCTGTTCGTCGTCGATGCGGCCCACCGAGAAGTACCCGGCGTCGCGGTCGGCGAACATGAGGCCGCAGATCGCCTCGCCCGGCACGATCATGTAGTTGTCGGTCATCTCCATGCCGGTGGCTTCGGTCGCGCGCAGCAGGTCGAACACGTCGCGCTTGAGCGAATGGTCGGGGCACGACGGGTAGCCGAACGCCGCGCGTATGCCCTGGTAATTGCCCCGGATCAGCTCGGCCGGCGTGAAGGCGCCGGGCGCTTCGTAACCCCAGAGCGTCGTGCGGACGAAGCGGTGGACCGCCTCGGCGAACGCCTCGGTGAGCCGGTCGGCCAGCAGCTTGCTCATGATGGCGTTGTAGTCGTCACCCGCCTCGCGGAAC
This sequence comes from Rikenellaceae bacterium, assembly GCA_017415005.1. GTDB lineage: Bacteria > Bacteroidota > Bacteroidia > Bacteroidales > Rikenellaceae > RGIG1874. The sequence continues at coordinate 22,625 of JAFQJK010000031.1, read as the reverse complement.
GAGCGGGTGAGCTCGGCGAGCCCGAGCCCCGCGGTGAGCGCGAAGGCGCCGACGTAGTCGGTAGGCACGGGGCCGCCATCTGCGGCCGGTGTTTGCGGACCGGCCACCAGGTCGGCCAGCGACCAGCTCACCGCCTTGTCGACCTGCTGGTTGCGCAGCTGGGCGAGCGCATGCTCGCGCCCGTCCTCGTCGGTGATGATGATCCGGTCCTGATCGTCGCTACGCGCAGGGTAGATGCCCGCGACGGCGTTGAGACGGAGCAACTTCTCATCTCGGATGCGGGCGAGCAGCGCCTCGGCGTCGGCCAAGAGCTTGCGGGCCTCCCCGCCCTTTTCGGGCGAGTCGAGCACTTCGGGGTAGCGTCCTGCCAATCCCCAGCTTGCGAAGAAGAAGCTCCAGTCGATATAGGGGATCACCTCGGCAATCGGATAGTCCTTGAAGACGATGCGGCCTGTCTGCCGCGGCACAACGATCTGCTCGGCGGTCTTGACGTGGCGCAGGCGGCGCGCTTCGCCGAGGCTGCGGTACTGCGCGTCGCCCTGGGCCTGTTCGTATTTGTCGCGCAACGTCTGCTGGGCTTCGCGCACCGAGCGGACGTACGAGCCGTCGACATCGCCGATCAGCGCGGCGAGGATGCGTACGTTGTCCGACGCGTCGCGCGAGTGGACGACAGGCCCTGCGTAGTGGGGGGCGATCTTGACGGCCGTGTGCAGGGCCGAGGTCGTGGCGCCGCCGATGATGACCGGGATACGCGAGCCGCGCTCTTCCAGGGCTTTGACCACTTTGGTCATCTCCTCGAGCGACGGGGTGATCAGGCCGCTCAGGCCGATGGCGTCGGCCCCCCAGGCGATCGCTTCCGAGACGATCCGCTCGGTCTCGACCATCACGCCGAGGTCTTTGATCTCGTATCCGTTGCAGGCCATCACGACCGAGACGATGTTCTTGCCGATGTCGTGGACGTCGCCCTTGACCGTCGCTACGAGCACGCGCCCGGCCGAGTGCGTCCCTCCGGCCGATTGCTGCTCGATGAAGGGGGTGAGCACGCCCACGGCCTGCTTCATCACGCGAGCGCTCTTGACCACCTGCGGCAGGAACATCTTGCCGGCGCCGAACAGCTCGCCCACACGGGCCATACCGGGCATCAGCAGCCGGTCGATCACTGCCAGCGGCGCGCCCTCCTGCTCGTAGGCTTCCATCGTGTCGGCCTCGACGAAGTCGCCGATCCCTTTGACCAGCGCATGGGCCAGCCGTTCGGCCAGCGGCTCGGCCCGCCAGGCGAGGCGGTCGCTCTCGTGGTGCGCGGCGCCAGCCTGCCCCTTGATGCGGTCGGCGTAGGCCGTGAGGCGCTCGGTGGCGTCCGGGCGGCGGTTGAGCACCACGTCCTCGGTCAGCGTGAGCAGCTCGGGCTCGATGTCGCTGTATACCTGGAGCATGGCCGGGTTGACGATCCCCATGTCCATGCCGGCGCGGATGGCGTGGTAGAGGAAGACCGAGTGCATCGCCTCGCGTACCGGGTTGTTGCCGCGGAACGAGAACGAGAGGTTGCTCACGCCGCCGCTTACCTTGGCGTGCGGACAGTTGGCCTTGATCCAGCGGCAGGCCTCGATAAAGTCGACGCCGTAGTTGTCGTGCTGTTCGATGCCGGTGGCGACGGCCAGCACATTGGGGTCGAAGATGATGTCCTCGGCGGGGAATCCGCTGTCGGTAAGCAGCTTGTAGGCCCTGCCGGCCACCTCGCACTTACGGGCGAGCGTGTCGGCCTGCCCGTGCTCGTCGAAGAGCATCACGACGGCCGCGGCCCCGTAGCGGTGGACGAGCGCGGCGCGGCGCAGGAACTCGGCCTCGCCCTCCTTGAGCGAGATGGAGTTGACCACGCTCTTGCCCTGCGTACACTTGAGCCCCGCTTCGAGCACCTCCCACGACGACGAGTCGATCATCAGCGGTACGCGCGCGATCTCGGGCTCGGCGGCGGCCAGGTTGAGGAAGCGGACCATCGCCCGCGGGCCGTCGATCAACCCGTCGTCCATGCAGACATCGACGATCTGGGCGCCGTTCTCGACCTGCTCGCGGGCTACGGCCAGCGCCTCGTCGTACTTCTCCTCGCGGATCAGCTTCGCGAAACGGGCCGAGCCGGCCACGTTGGCCCGCTCGCCGATGTTGATGAAGTTGGCCTCGGGGACGATCCTGAGGGGCTCGAGGCCGCTGAGCGTCGTCACGTGCCGCCGCTTCGGCCGGGGTCGGGGCGGGTACTTGCGGGCCACCTGCGCGATGGCGCCGATGTGGGCGGGTGTCGTGCCGCAGCAGCCGCCCACGATATTGAGCAGTCCCTCGCGGAGATACTCCTCGATGTCGCCGGCCATCGTCTGCGGCGTCTCGTCGTAGCCGCCCATCACGTTCGGCAGTCCGGCGTTGGGGTGGGCCGAGGTGTGGCATTCGGCCACGGCGGCCAGCCGCGCAAGGTAGGGGCGGAGCTGCCTGGCCCCGAACGCGCAGTTGAGCCCCACCGAGAGCAGGTCGGCATGCGCGAGCGAGGCGTAGAACGCCTCGACGGTCTGGCCCGAGAGCGTGCGCCCGCTCGCGTCGGTCAGCGTGCCCGAGACCATGACCGGGATCCTCACGCCCCGCTCGCGGCACAGCGTGTCGATGGCCAGGAGGGCGGCCTTGGCGTTGAGCGTGTCGAATATCGTCTCGACCAGCAGGATGTCGGCTCCGCCGTCGAGCAGTCCGCGCGCCTGCTCGCCGTAGGCGGCCGCGAGGTCGTCGAAGGTCACCTCGCGGGCCGCCGGGTTGTTGACGTCGGCCGACATCGAGGCGGTACGGTTGGTCGGGCCCATCGACCCGGCCACGAAGCGCGGTTTCGAGGGGTTCTCCATCGTGAATCGGTCGGCCATGCGGCGGGCGAGCTGCGCGGCGGCGCGGTTGATCTCGTAGACGTGCCCCTGCATGCCGTAGTCGGCCAGCGATATGGCCGTGGCGTTGAACGTGTCGGTCGAGATGATGTCGGCCCCTGCGAGCAGGTAGGCCTCGTGGATGCGTTCGAGGACCTCGGGACGCGTCAGCACGAGCAGGTCGTTGCATCCCTTGAGCTCGACGGCCCAGTCGGCGAAGCGTTCGCCGCGGTAGTCCGCCTCGGTAAGGTTGTAGCCCTGGACCATCGTGCCGAGGCCGCCGTCGAGGACCAGTATCCGGCGTGCGAGTTCGTCGTATATCGAGAATTTGATCATATGCGTGGTGTGGGGTCTATTGGTTGCTGATTGCGATCTCGAACAGCTTGTTCCAGTTCTTGCCGGTGAGGAATGTGCGTCCGGTCTGCGGGTCGTGGGCGATACCGTTGAGCACGTCGGTCGAGGGCGTGCGGTCGATCATCCGGGTGAGGTCCGTAAGGTCGAGGTCGGCCGTGACGGCACCCGTGGCCGGATCGATCACGACGATGCGGTTCGTGAGGTATACGTTGGCCCAGATCGCGCCGTCGATCCACTCCAGCTCGTTGAGCTGGCCCACGGGGCCGTCGGCGTCGTATACCTGGATCGTGCGGCGGACGCCGAACGTGGCCGGGTCGCGCACCGCGATCCGGTTCGACCCGTCGCTCATATAGAGCTGCTCCCCGTCGGCGGTGAGGCCCCAGCCCTCGCCCGCATAGTCGAACGATCCGGTTTGGCCGAGCGATGCGGCGTCGTAGACGAGGCACTTGCCGTTCTGCCATGTGAGCTGGTAGATCCTGCCGTCGAGCAGCGCGATGCCCTCGCCGAACTGGTCGCCCTCGAGGTCGATCCGCTGTGCCGCACGGCCGCTCGCGGGGTCGACCCGCATCAGGGCCGAGCGGCCGTAGAGCCCGGTTCCCTCATAGAGCGCGCCGTCGTGCCAGAGGAGGCCCTGCGTGTACGAGTCCGTGCTGTGCGGGTAACTGCACAGTACGCGGTATCCGAGCCGGACGGGCGCCGCCTTGGGCATCATCGTGACGGCCGTGCCGCGGCGGTGCTGTTCTCCCCCCGTGTAGGCGATCACGTAAAGCTGCAGCGGGCCGACCAGGCTGTTCTCGGGCGCGCCGAGCGTGTCGCCTGCGGGCCCGACCGGGCCGATCCTCCGGCCCCCGGCGTAGAGGACCACGCTGTCGGCCGTCTCGCCGTTTTGCAGGGTGTATCGCACCGGGATGGGGTCGCCCTGGTGGAACGTGCTTCCCGACGCCGGTGCTATCGATGCGATGGGGCTTTTGCCGGCGGGTCCCGCCACGGCTGTACCCCCCGCGGCGGGAGCCGTTTGCCCGGCGCAGGCCGCAAGGCCCAGCCCGGAGGCCAGCGCGAGGGCGTATCTGGCTGTTGCTGCTGACATAAATTACTCGGATTGGATCGTACAAAGGTACGGAAAATTTGTATCTTTGCGGCATATTTCCGACGAAAACAGAGGCCTGCGCGGCCGTTCCGTTCGATTTTAAAACAGACAACCATATGCTGACACTTAAGCAAATCCGTGAAGACAAGGAGTATGCCATCCGCCGGCTCGCCGTCAAGGGGGTCGATGCCGCTCCGATTATCGAGAAGATAGAGGCGCTCGACGACCGTCGCAAGGCGATCCAGACCGAGCTCCAGACCGGCCAGGCCGAGATGAACGCGATCGCCAAGCAGATCGGCCAGTTGTTCCAGCAGGGCAAGCGCGACGAGGCCGAGGCGGCCAAGGGGCGCACCGCGGCGATCAAGGAGCGCGCGAAGGAGCTCGACGAGCAGCTCGGCGCGGTCGAGGCCGAGCTCAATGCGACGATCGTGCTGCTGCCCAACTTCCCGGCCGAGATCGTCCCCGAGGGGCGCACGGCCGAGGATAACGTGATCGTTAAAAAGGGCGGCGAGGCTCCGTCGCTCACGGCCGATGCGCTGCCGCACTGGGAGCTGGCCCGCAAGTACGACATCATCGACTTCGAACTGGGCGTCAAGCTCACGGGCGCCGGTTTCCCGGTCTACAAGGGCCGGGGCGCGCGGTTGCAGCGCGCGCTGATCTCGTTCTTCCTCGACTGCAATACGGCGGCCGGCTACACCGAGGTGATGCCCCCGCTGATGGTCAACGAGGCGTCGGGTTTCGGCACGGGCCAGCTGCCCGACAAAGAGGGCCAGATGTACCATGTCACGGTCGACAACTTCTACCTGATCCCGACGGCCGAGGTGCCGGTGACCAATATCTACCGCGACGTGATCCTCAATGCGTCGGACTTCCCCGTGAAAATGACCGCCTACACGCCCTGCTTCCGCCGCGAGGCCGGGTCGTACGGCAAGGACGTGCGCGGGCTCAACCGCCTGCACCAGTTCGACAAGGTCGAGATCGTCCAGTTGTCGCTTCCCGAGACGTCTTATGAGGCGCTCGACGGCATGGTGGCCCATGTCGAGGGGATCGTGCAGAAGCTGGGCCTGCCGTACCGCATTGTGCGCCTGTGCGGCGGCGACATGAGCTTCACCTCGGCGCTGACCTACGACTTCGAGGTCTACTCGGCCGCCCAGGACCGCTGGCTTGAGGTGTCGTCGGTGTCGAACTTCGAGTCGTTCCAGGCCAATCGCCTCAAGCTGCGTTACCGCGACGAGAACCGGAAGACGCAGCTCGCGCATACGCTCAACGGTAGTTCGCTGGCGCTTCCGCGTATCCTGGCCGCGCTGCTCGAGAACAACCAGACACCCGAAGGTATCCGCATCCCCGAGGCGCTCGTTCCCTACACCGGGTTCGATATGATCAAATGATAGATCGTATTTTCCTTTTGCCTTGATGCCAAAGGTCGCTGCGGCGACTCCGAAAAACACTCATCTTCTTTTGTTTTGACACACAAGAAGCAAAAGGTCAAGGCCCTTGCGGATTGCGCGGGATACCCGCTCCGCGAAGGCGTCCGCCCGGAGTCGCAGGTTGTCCGGGCGAAGCGAGTTGTGCGGCTCAGGACGGCGAGCGGTAAGCGGGTCGCGCAATCCGCAAGGGCCGGCGTTCTAACGAAAGAGACAACCGCTTGAAAACCTCAGGATTCCGCCTGATAAAACCGGCGTTAAGAAACGGAAGGCCGGACGGCAAAAGCGACGGCTGTCGTCCGCCGAACGTTAGGCCGAAGGGCGCATGAACGCCCGAGGCCTAAAAGGAGAAGTTAGCCGTCGCCCGGACGGACGAGCCGGTTTCAGCCGCGTTTTATGAGCGGTAGCCTTGGGGTTACTTTTGCGGCAATGGCAAAAGTAACTGCCCGACAGGGCATCCCGTAAAATACGATCGTTTTCTTGTTAAGGGCCGTTCTGCGACTGTGCGGGACGGCCTTATTTTTGTGGGTCTTTTCCGGAGGATTTCCATCGGAACGGGCAGCGCGCCGTTTTGATTCCTCCGGATTTTTGCGTATATTGGGGTCGAGGCACAGGGTGCCATCCTTCGTTCCGGCGGCTTCTACGTCCGGATTTTCAGGCATAACATCTGTCGATTGGGAATGACCGGGCGACGATGCGGAACCGGTTCTCCGCAGCGCAGCGTGGCTGGCTCCGTACCCGACCGCCATCTAATTGACCATCAAATAATTCTATTGCATGAAAGAGATGAAGTACCAGGCGTATACGCTCCACAACTTTCGCAACATCAAGCAGATCGCCCGTCTCACGCCCGAGGCGCGGGAGGCGATCGAGGTGGTGGGCCACGTTTTGCCGTTCAAAACCAACAATTATGTCGTCAATGAGCTGATCGACTGGACCAATATTCCCGAAGATCCGATCTTCACGCTCAACTTCCCGCGGGCCGAGATGCTCCGCAAAAGCAGCTACAATAGGATCAAGGAGCTGCTCGACCGCGGAGCGCCGAAGGCCGAGGTCGTCGAGGCGGCCAACGCGATCCGCCTCGGGCTCAATCCCAACCCGGCGGGGCAGGAGCACAACGTGCCCTACCTGGGCGAGATACGTCTCAACGGCGTGCAGCACAAGTACCGCGAGACGGTGCTTTTCTTTCCGAGCCAGGGACAGACCTGCCACGCCTATTGTACGTTCTGCTTCCGCTGGCCGCAGTTCTCGTCGATGAGCGGCCTCAGGTTCTCGATGAAGGAGGCCGACCTGCTCTACAAATACCTTAAAAAGCACCCCCGGGTGACCGACCTGCTCTTCACGGGCGGCGACCCTATGGTGATGAGCGCCTCGGTGCTCGCCTCGTACATCGAGCCGCTGCTCTCCGACGAGTTCCGCCACATCCGTACGATCCGTATCGGGACCAAGTCGCTGGCCTACTGGCCCTACCGCTACCTGACCGACGCGGACTCGGACGAGATCATCCGCCTGTTCGAGAGGGTCGTCGCCTCGGGGCGCAATCTGGCGATCCAGGCCCACTTCAACCACCCGGTCGAGCTGTCGACCGAGGCCGTCGAGACGGCGATCCGCCGTATCCGGGCCACGGGAGCGCAGATCCGTACCCAGACCCCGATCCTGCGCCACATCAACGACGATCCCGATACGTTCTCGCAGCTCTGGCGCCGGCAGGTCGATCTCAATTGCATTCCCTACTATATGTTCATCGCCCGCGACACGGGCTGCCGCCAGTTCTTCGAGCTGAGCCTCGAGCGGTGCTGGCAGATCTACCGCAAGGCCTACAGCCAGGTGAGCGGTGTCTGCCGCACGGTGCGCGGGCCCAGCATGAGCGCCACGCCCGGCAAGGTACAGCTGCTCGGCGTCGCGGAGGCCGGCGGCGAGAAGGTCTTCGTGCTGCGTTTCCTGCAAGGGCGCAATCCCGACTGGGTGGGGCGCCCGTTCTTCGCGGCCTATGACCCCAGAGCCACATGGTTCGACCAGTTGCGCCCGGCCTTCGGGGGAGAGCATTTCTTCTTCGAGAACCCCGACAAGCCCGCCGGGTTGCGCATCGAGGACATGATCCCGTTCGAATAGCGGCGCTGCGGGTCCTGTATGGTGCCCGTCCGTTGACCCGGCCTGCTGCCCGCAGGCCGGATTTTTCGTTCCATGCGCGCGATCGTAACGGTTAATTTGCTATTTTTGTGGCGAATTAAACCCAAACGGCCGATGATCACATTTGTACTGTGTCTTACGTTGCTGATCGTTTCGTATTTCACCTATGCGAAGTATCTTGAGCGGACCTTCGAGGCCGATCCCTCGCGCGAGGTCCCTTCGAAGAGCTGCTACGACGGGGTCGACTATGTGCCGATGCCGGTGTGGAAGACCTTTCTCATCCAGCTGCTCAATATTGCGGGCCTCGGGCCCATTTTCGGCGCGCTGCTCGGCGCCACGTACGGTCCGGTGGCCTTCCTGTGGATCACCTTCGGCGGTATTTTCTTCGGTGCCGTGCAGGACTACACCTCGGGTATGATCTCGCTCCAGAACAAGGGGCTCAGCTTTCCCGAGATCGTCGGCAAGTACCTGGGCCTGACGTGCAAGCAGGTCATGCGCGTGTTCACCGTGCTGCTGATGGTGCTCGTGGGGGCGGTCTTCATGATCGGGCCGGCCGGCCTGCTGAGCGGCATGACGGGGCTGGGCCTTTCGTCGTGGGTCTGGATCATCCTGGCTTATTATGTGGTGGCTACGCTGCTGCCGATCGACAAGATCATCGGCAAGATATACCCGGTGTTCGGGGCGGCGCTCATTTTCATGGCGCTCGGTCTGCTCGGCGTGCTCTTTTTCGGTGATTACACGATCCCCGAACTGACGGGTCTCCGGAATATGAAGGCCGATGCGGCCGCCTTCCCGATCGTGCCGACGCTCTTCATCACGATCGCCTGCGGTGCGATCTCGGGCTTCCATGCCACGCAGTCGCCGCTGATGGCCCGCTGCGTGACAAGCGAGCGTCAGGGACGCCCGGTCTTTTTCGGAGCGATGATCGCCGAGAGCATCATCGCGATGATCTGGGCTGCGGCCGGCATGGCCTTTTTCGGCGGGGTCGGGGGGCTCAACACGGCGCTCGCCGAGCACGGCGGCAATGCCGCCTGGGCTGTCGACGTGATCTCGAAGACGACGCTCGGCAAAGTGGGCGGTATCCTGGCGCTGCTCGGCGTCGTGGCCGCGCCGATCTCCACGGGCGATACGGCGTTTCGCAGCGCGCGGCTGATCGTGGCCGATTTTTTGGGTCTCGAGCAGCGGAGTTTCCGCAAACGTCTTTATATTTGCATCCCGCTTTTCGCAGCCGGCTATGCCATCACGCTGATGGAGTTCGACGTGGTGTGGCGTTATTTCGCCTGGGCCAACCAGACGCTCTCGGTCGTGGCGCTGTGGGCGGTGTCGGTCTATTTGCTGCAGAAGGGTAAGAACGTGTGGATCGCCTTCGTTCCCGCCTCTGCGATGACGTTCGTCACGTCGAGCTACCTGCTCGTTTCGGGCCAGATGTTCGGGATGGGCTATACGCTGGGCATGGTGCTCGCCGGATGTTTCACTTTGTTTGTCATGCTTTACTTTATCACGCTCATGCGCCGCTATGGAAAAACCGCAGCTTAACCCTACCGCCGAGAATACTTACAAGATCGTCTATCCCGCCGGCCGGGGCAAGGACTATCCCTATGACTTCGGCGGCGCGCTGGCCGCCTCGCGCGAGCAGGAGCGCCGCGGCGAGATCGAGGCGGCCTGCAACACGCGCTACGCGGCGTTCCAGCGCCTGCTGGAGGTGATCCCCGACGACGAGGAGGTGACGCTCGAGTGGGAGGATGAGAACAACCAGAGCGCGATGCTGCTGGTGAGCTGCTCGGCGATCGACCATTTCCTGGTCGGCGACTTCGAGATGTGCGCCGGGATGCTCGAGATGCTGCTCGATATCGATCCCGAGGACCATCTCGAGGCGACCAAGACGCTGGCCTATGCCTATGTGGCACTCGAGGAGTACGAGCTGTTCGATGAGGTGATCAACGATATCAGCGATAAGTATCCCGAGAAGGAGATACTCAAGCTCTGGAGCGAGTTCCGCCGTAACGGTGTGCTGCCGCAGGGCGAGCTGATCCATTTCCGCAAGAGCTTTTCGGTCTTCTTCAGCGAGTTCACGGCCGACGGGCACGAGGTGACGCCCGAATACCTGGCTGACATCGAGAGCGACCGGCCTTCGCGCGAGACGCTCGCCCGCGAGCTCTGGCTTCAGACCGAGCACCTGTGGAGCCTCTTCCCGGGCTTCATCGAAGCGTTGCGCGCGGCGTAGGCGCCCGGTGCCGGTGCGGCCCGCTCCGCAGGCTTCATCCCGTCGAGTGCCGCAGGGCCGGCGCAGGCGTTACCCCCGTTACCCGGTCTGTTGCTGTTTCGGTACGTGGCGCCCGGTTGTGCGGGAAGGTGGTGTCGGGCCTGAGGGTAGGGCAGCCCCGCTGATCTCCGCCTTTGTGTGCATGCAGGCAGAGGGTTCGCCTTTGCTGCCTCCGATTCCCGATGCGGGTGGTTCCTCCGGGCCCGCTTTGCCTGGTTCCGGAGCGCGGGACCGGGGTGTTGCGGGCAGTCGGTTGCGACCTCGGATGCCCATGCCGGCGGAAGGTTCGATGTTGGCCGGCGTCCGGTTGCGGCAAGGTCGCGCCGGGCGTATCCGCAGGACCGGTCGCTTGCCGCTCCCGTTCTCGGGAACCTTCCCGGCTCCGGAGGGGCCGCTTGCAGGCAGCCCGCTTCGCCGGGGGCCGATCCCCCGGTACCCGGCCCCGCGCATGCCCCTCCGTCGCGATTGCCCGTCGGTAGGTGCTCCGCTTCGGAACCGGCATAGGGTGCGGCGTTGCCGGCTGTCGGACTCCGTGCCTGTTGCGGGTCGCCGCAGGCTTCGAGGCGTACCGGAGCCTGCCGCACGGCTGCCGGCACTCCGTACGGTCGGCCGCTCTGCGCCGGGGCCGCAGGCAACCCGTTCTACGAAACTGATCCCGCGATGGCTTTAACCACAACATATCCCTGGGGCGACGACCGCCGGTTCAACAGCTACTCGGGCTACTTTCGCCGCCTTATGGGCGGCCGGGTCCAGAAGGTGACGATCGATGCCGGCTTCGGCTGTCCCAACCGCGACGGGACGGTCTCGACCGGCGGCTGCACGTTCTGCGACAACGGGGCGTTCTGCCCCTCCTACTGCCAGCCCGGCAAGAGCGTGCGACAGCAGGTAGAGGAGGGGATCGAGTTCCATGCCCGGCGCTACCGCACGGCCGACCGCTTCCTGGCCTATTTCCAGGCCTATTCCAACACGTATGCCCCTCTGGATCGCCTGCGCGCGGTATATGACCAGGCGATCGCCGTGCCGGGTGTTGCGGGTATCATCGTGGGGACACGTCCCGACTGCATCGACGAGGCGAAGCTCGACTATTTCGCCGGCCTGGCCCGCACGCACTACGTGGCGATCGAGTATGGCGTCGAGTCGTGCCACGACGCGACGCTGCGGGCCGTCAACCGCGGGCACGATTTCGCCACGGCCGAGCGGGCGATCGCGATGACTGCCGGGCGTGGCATTCCGGTGGGCGCGCACTTTATCCTCGGCCTGCCGGGCGAGACGGAACGGATGTTGCTCGACCAGACCGTCCGGATCAATGCGCTGCCGCTCACCACCGTCAAGTTCCATCAGTTGCAGCTGTTCCGGGGAACGGCGATGGCGGCCGAGTACGCCGCCGATCCTGCGCGCTTCCGCTTCTGGACGATGGAAGCCTACATCGACTTTTTTGTCGATGTGCTGGAGCGGCTGCGGCCCGGCCTGGTGATCGAGCGTTTTGCCGGGGAGGCGCCTCCGCGCTACCATGCCGGCCCGACCTGGGGACGGGTGCGCAACGAACAACTGCTGGCGATGTTCGAGCGCCGGCTCTCCGAACGCGATACCTGGCAGGGACGGCTGTACGAGGCCCGGTAATATCCCTTCATCGGGCTCGCTGCCTCCCATTTCCCGCCTTCCGTACCGCACCTCATCATCTGTTCCTTCTTCCGTCGCCTGCGCGCTCATCTCTGACCTCCCGTGTCCCTCCGTCTGCAACTTTTTCCTCCCGCCTTTCCTGTTCCTCTGCCGTCCCATCTCCGATCGCCCTTGGCTGTCTTCCTCGCTGTCCTGCATCGTCTGTCAGCCGTTGCTTGCCCCTCCTTCCCTGGCCTGTTGTTTCGCACCGGAATGGGGATATGTCTGTCCCTGCTTTCGGGGGCATTTGAACGGGTAGCGTCTTGTCGGATTGTTCTACATGCTTTGCTTTCCCGCTGCCGCCCGCATGGATGGTCCTGTCGGCGGAATGTCCCGGAATGTCGGTTTCCGGTCGGGGCAGAGACGCCCGACACGGTCTTTCATGGACTTGGTCTCGCCCGGGTGCCAAGCCCCGTATCGTTCCCGCAGATAGGGACACACAAAAAAGCCCCGGGTCAAACCCGGGGCTTCGTGTGATATGGTATCCTGCGTTATTCCGCGATAGGGGTTACCGATACATAAGACTTGCCCTCTGCCTTCTTGCAGAAGGTCACCGTGCCGTCCACCAGGGCGAACAGAGTGTGATCCTTGCCCATGCCTACATTAGCACCCGCGTTGTGCACGGTTCCGCGTTGACGGACCAGGATATTGCCGGCTTTGGCGAACTGACCGCCGAAAAGCTTTACGCCCAGTCGCTTGCTTTCTGATTCGCGACCGTTCTTCGAGCTACCTACACCTTTTTTATGTGCCATTTTCTTTCGAGTTTAATGCGTTATGCTACAATGTCTTCCACCAGGAGCTGGGTCAGGAACTGCCGGTGGCCGTTCTTAACCTTGTATCCCTTGCGGCGCTTCTTCTTGAAGACAATCACCTTGTCATCCTTCAGATGGCGGAGAATTTTGGCTTTCACTGCGGCCCCTTCCACTACAGGTGTGCCGACCTTAACCTGACCGTCGTTGTCTGTTAGCAGGACTTTGTCGAAGCTCACAGAGGAACCTTCATCCCCCTGAAGACGGTTGACATAGAGCTTACGACCTTTTTCAACTTTGAATTGTTGGCCTGCGATTTCTACGATTACGTACATTCAAATAAGTTTAAAAACTATTTTGGACAGCAAAGGTATGGATAATTCGCTAAAAAACAAAAACCTGTAACTCTTTTTTCTTGCAATAGCATATTCGGGCGCATTTATGTGTTTTTTAAGGCCGGTTTATTTCGTGAAAGGTACGTAAAAATACCCGGTGTTTGGTATGTATGTTGTAATAGATCAGTGTGTTGTGCGTAACGACCTATTTGTCATGCCATTGGCTAAAATCTTCGCTTTTGCCAATGGCGATCGCATTAATTCTCAGTTGGATTTTTATATTTCAATGAAAAGAAGTAACTTTAACCCGAGTATCTCTCTGATGTCGCACCCGATTATACCTATAATATTCAATACTTATTCAATAATCTAATCCAATCAGCTATGAAAGTATTTATTTGGTGTCCCGACGAGCTACTGGGCGGCCTTGTTTCGCATCGACTGCGACAACAGGGGGCCGCGGTGGCGGATATCAGTACGGAAGACGAGCTTCTGGCGAAAGCCGCGGATGATAGTTGTAACGCAGTGCTGGTTCATTACAGTAAGCCGATTGATGAATATTGCGAGCTGATCCGCCGCATCAAGTCCGACCGGTCTATTTCCCGGCCGGCGGTTTATGTCCTCTCGTGGGTCCAATACGAGAGTACGGTCATGAGCCTTTTCGAGTCGGGTGCCGACGAATACCTGACGCTGCCCCTTAACCTCCCCCGATTGATGGATAAACTTAATAAAAAACTTGCCTTATGACAGACGCTATCCTTTCCCTGCTGCTGAATATTTTGTCCGGAGCGCTTGTCGTAATCGCTCTGATCCTTGCGGCCGGCTTTCGCCTGCGCCGGGCCGTGTTGTCGCTCAAGGCGTCAAGCCTAAGCCTTGAGGCGCAGTACCGGGCTGAGCTGTATCGTTTCCTCGATAGCGAAGAGCCGGTCCGTAAAGTCCGTTTCCCGTTGCTCGGGAGTCCGATCGGCGCCTCGACGCTCACGCTGCTCATCTCGAAGCTGGCGGCACAGTTGTACGGACGCGAGCGTGAGCGCCTGCTCGGTCTGTTCCGTGACCTGGGTCTCGAGAAGCGCCTGTGCAATGATATATGTCGCGCCGATGACGCCGAGCGAGCCAATCTGCTCCGCTTCTATACCGAGATCGTCCCGACGTTCGATACGCTCAAGCAGATTACCGGTTTTCTCCGCAGCGAGAATCCCGATGTGCGGCTCTATGCGCTGCTGGCTCACCTGAACTACTGCCCCGAGAAGACGGCCGACATGCTGATGCGTTATCCTCACGAGCTGACGCTCAGCGGCCAGAAAGAGATCTGCCGACTGCTGGCGGCGCGTTTCGTGCCGGTCAGCGATTGCTGCCGTCGCCTGCTCGAGTCGGGCCGGAAGAACTGTGTGCTGCTGGGCCTGAGCATGATCGCCTATTTCGACCTGCAGAAATACCGTCCGGTCATCCTCGAGCTGGTCGACAGCCTCGATCCGGCGATCCGCGACGGTGCGCTGCGCGTACTGGTCATCGTGCGCTTCAGCCAGATCGACGGCGCCGTGTACCGTGCGCTCGACCAGATGGGCGAGCACGACCGCAAGATGTTCTACCGTATGCTGGTCCGTGCCCAATATTCGACCCCGATCCTCAGTCGTTTCGCCAAGTACGAGGGCGACAGTCCGCTGGCGGCATACCTCAACCTTATGATCTCGGGACATACCATCCCGCTGCGTCCGATCGCTGCGACGGCTCACTAAACTGCTGAACACCGTTCCCGGATTATGCACGCACTGACCCTGGCTTTCGTTATCTTCACCCTGCTCACCACTTTTGCTGCAGGGGCGGTCATGATCCGGGGTCTGCGCTTTGTCAAGCGGAGCCGGCACAGACGCAACCTGTTTCTCTCGCGCCTGAACCGCCGGCTCGAAAGCCCGCTCGATACGCATATCTCGGTGATCGTGGCGGGCTCGGGGTCGATCCCCGACCTTGAGCGCTGGCTCTCTCTCGACTATGCCAACTACGAGTTGATCTACATCTGCGACTTCGCCCGTATCCCCGACATCCACGAGCTGCTGCTGCGCTACGAGATGATCAAGAGCAGTACGCACGGACCGAGCGAGCTGATCTACGAGCAGGTGCGTAACATCTATTCGTCACGTATCAGGCGGTACAATCGCTTTACGCTGGTCGACCGCCGGGAGGAGGCGCTGCACCATATTTTCAATTGCGGCGCCAATATCAGCAACCACGAATACGTGATCTGCTTCGAAGAGCGGACACGCCTCGATCCCGACGCGTTGCAGCGTCTGCTGCTCGAGATGTCGCGCTCTCCGCACGGGTCGCTTTATGCGCTGCGCTGTTTCCATACCGACCGTATGAGCGCTTCGGTCCCGCAGCGGCTCGACCGTAAGATCGACATGCTTTGCCACGGGGCCGGACTCGAGACTCCCGAGGCTTACGGCCGGTTCCGCTACGTATCGGTCCTGTTCAAACGTGAGACGCTCATCAAGGCCGGCGGGTTTCATGCTGACTGCTGTTTCGATGCCGAGCTGTTCCGACGGATGACGACGATGGTTGAAGAGTCGCAGGGCGCTATCCATCAGGAGAGGACGGTCCTGATCCCTGAGGTGCTGGCTTACAGCGATGTGAAACACCTCGCCTCATGCCGTAAGTATGGTATCTCGACACGCTCGGTTTTATTGAAGGCCTGCTTTCTGGTCGTCATTGCCGGGCTGATCTGTTTTTCGGCTTATTATGCCGTTACGGCCGATTGGGGCGGATTGCGTCTGATGGGCTGTCTCTTCATTTATCTGTATTGCTGCGCTGTCGTGGCTGCGTTGCTCGGCCTCCAGGTCGTCGAGCCCGTTCAGGGCAAGTCCGGAAGCATCCTTTTCCGGCACACATTGGCAGGAGTCTTGCTGTACCCGTTCCATTACGTGTACCGCACGTTGCGGATTAAAAATTTCGTGAATCCGTAATTCTTTTCTATCTTGTAACAAAATTAGACTGCCATGTACATCGTCAACACTTCGTTCATGGTCGATCCTGCCGTGCAGACGCAGTGGCTCGACCTTGTCCGCAAACACTATATCCCGCTGATCATCGACCGGGGTTTCGCCAGGCCGGTGTTCACGCGGGTCGTCTCGGAAGAGATCACCGAACATTTCACCTATTCGATCCAGACTGAAGCGCCCGATATTCCGGCCTACCGCGTGTTGACCGGCGAGATCTTTGCCGAGTACGCGCAGATCGCCGCGCCGCTCTTCGGGGATAAGGTGGTCTGGTTCACTTCGTTGCTTAAAAAAGAGGACTATTAACGGGGGAGCATGCGAAAGAAACTGTCACTTCTTTTTATCAGCTTCGGGCTGCTGCTTGCCGTGACGGCTCAGGCAGCCGGATTCACTTCCCGGATCGCCGTGCTTCGCGGCGAGCAATGGTGGGGCGTGTTCGTCAACGGAGGCCACGAGGAGCCTTTCACCAAGCCGTTCAAGGTCAATACGGCCGACTACGATGCGTCGAGCCTCACTACGCCGTTCCTCGTCTCGACAGCGGGACGCTATATCTGGAGCAGTGCTCCGCTCGAGATCGAGTTTACCGGTGACGAACTGATCATCGGCTCCGACGTCGAGGAGGTCAAAGCCGTTTCGGGCGGCCGCACGTTGCGTGCGGCCTATACGGTCTGCTGCCTGCGCAACCTGCTCCGTACGGAGCAGGGCGATGCGTCCCGGCCCTCTCCCTCGGCCGATTTCTTTAACCTGCCGCTGTACGACACCGGCCATGAGCTCCCCGCTCCCGATGCCGCGTCGCTGGCCGACTATGCCGCACAGATCGTGCAGCACGGCTTCCCCGCGGGTATCCTGCTCGTTGGCGACGGCTGGCAGGCGTCCGACGGCTCGTTCATGTTCGATCCCGAGTATTTTGCCGATCCGCGGACGCTCATCGCCGACCTGCACGCCAAGGGGTTCAAGGTCATGCTGACCGTGAATCCCTATGTCCCGGCGGCAGGTCGCAATTTCCGCAATCCCGCTTCCGGGCGCTTCCTGTGCGGTGCCGATGGCCGGCCGACGGTCGTCAGCAATGCATCGGGCTACCACCTTTGCCTCGACCCGGGCAATCCCGACGAGGCGGCGCGCATGCGTGCGCAGCTTGCAAAACTGCGCGCCGAGTATGGCGTTGACGGTTTTCTTTTCGATGCGGGTACTGTCGTCGCCACCTTGCAGGGCGAGCGGCTGGCCGCTTTTATGAAGGGATGGGCCAGTCTGGGCGAAGGGATCGAGCTCTGCGAGTACGCTCCGGGATTCGATACCCCCTTCACGCCGTATATCAACGGTCTGCCCGCCGGTAGCCCGTTCGACTGGGAGTTCCTGGCCTCGGGGCAGGCCGATATCCTCTCGGCCGGCTTGGTGGGCTATCCGTTCTGCCGGCCCCTTCCGGCGGATGGGGCCGGATCGTCGGACGATCCGCGTTTGCTGTTGCGCTACCTGCAACAAGCTGCCGCGATGCCGGTGATGAATATCGGTTTCGCCCCGTGGCGCGTCGCCTCGGGGGCCGACCTCGGGCCGTTCCGCGAAGCGGTGAGGCTCCGTGAGCTGTTCGGGCCTTATCTTGCCGAGCTGGCCCGCGACGCGGTCCGGGTGGGTGAGCCGATGCTGCGCCATATGGCCTACCAGTTTCCCCGCAACGGTTTTGCCGATTGCCCCGACCAGTTCATGCTCGGGTCGCGCTATCTGATCGCCCCGGTGCTCGACTCGACCGACCGCCGGCTGGTCCGCTTCCCCAAGGGGGTCTGGTACGATGCCGGGGGCAAGCGCTACAAGGGCCCGCTGGTCACCGAGATCGCCGTGGCGCCCGACCGGCTGCTATATTTCGAACAACGCCCGGCCAAGGGCGACAAATAGCTGCACTGCGCTTACACGATACTGCCTAAATCTACTGCCATGTTGAATCGGGAACAACGCGAATACCTGCTGACCAAGGCCTACAATGCAGCCTTGAGGGCAGGCGCACGTATACTTGACATATATAACAGCTGTGACGACTATGTGATCGACATCAAGAGCGACCACACGCCGATCACGCTGGCCGACCGTGAAGCCCATACGCTGATCAAGGAGTACCTGGGCCAGACCCGCATTCCGCTGCTGAGCGAGGAGGGGCGCGACCTGCTTTACGAGGAGCGCCGCAGGTGGGACCTTTTCTGGATGGTCGACCCGCTCGATGGGACCAAGGAGTTTCTCAAAGGCAACGGCGAGTTCACGATCAATATCGCGCTGATGTGCGACAACCACCCGGCTATCGGTGTCGTCTATGTCCCGTATATCGGACGCATTTACTTCAGCGACGACAGGATCGGGGCGTTCCGCAAGGAGCGTGTCCCGGCCGATGCTACGGCCGAAGAGGCCTATGAGGCTCTTTTCGAGGGCGCCGACCGGCTGCCGGTCACCACGCAGGCCAACGATCCTATCGTGATCGCCATCAGCCGGTCGCACAATACCGATGAGACGTTCGCGCATATCGACCGGGTCAGGATGCAACACCCCGATGCGCGGATCGTCGAGCAGGGGAGCTCCTACAAGCTGTGTCTGCTGGCCGAGGGCACGGTCGACTACTATCCGCGCACGTCGCCCACCTATGAATGGGATACGGCGGCCGGGCAGGCTATCCTCGAGGCGGCCGGCGGCTCGCTGTGCGAGCTGCGCGGTGACGGCGAGGGTGCCGCGCTCTGCTACAACAAGGAGAGCCTGCACAACCCGCACTTTGTCTGCCGCAATAAATTTATGGTTAAATAACAGGCCGTGCGGGTCTCTTTTTGGACTGTTTTTCATACCTTTGCCGTGGAAACATGAACAATGATATGGAAAAGAAAAGAAGAATCGCACTGGTCGCACACGACAACATGAAGCGCGACCTGGCCGAATGGGTCGACTGGAACTGGGAAGTCCTGCTCAAACACCACCTGATTTGTACCGGGACGACGGGACGCATGGTGGCCAATACGCTGATGGATCGCCGTGGCGACAACAATCACGGCCGTTTCGATATCACGCTGCTCAAGTCGGGTCCGCTCGGCGGCGACCAGCAGCTCGGTTCGCTGATCGCCGAGGGCAACATCGATATGCTGATCTTCTTCTGGGACCCGATGCAGGCCCAGCCGCACGATGTCGATGTCAAGGCGCTACTGCGCCTGGCCACGCTGTACAACGTGCCCACGGCCATCGACCGCTCGAGCGCCGACTATATGATCTCATCGCCGTTGTTCGAGGGCGACGAATATAAGCCCGTGACCAAGGACTACAAGTCGTATATCGAGCGTACGCTTGAGAAATAGGCCCGCGGCCGGATAATACCAACGGGACACTTCGACCGAAGTGTCCCGTTTTATTTGCTGGTGAGGTCCCGCAGACCGTCCGTCTCGCTTCATCGCATTTTCGTGTCGGGGATTCGCTGTCTTTGCGGTATCTCCGGCCTTTCCGACCTTGCCGTGCCGGCAGTCGGTTGCTCGGTCATGGCCCGTACCGGTGATCTGTGTGTGATACGGCGATTTGCCCGTTTCAGGAGAGCCCGGGACCATTGTAACGGAGCCTGGACGCTCGAGAGCCGTGTCCGTGACCGGGAAAGTCCGCACGGCGCCCGCTGCCGGTCACGGCCGCGGCGCCCCGGAGCGGGGGCCCGGCCAGAAGGCCGACGGGACCGGGACATGCTGTGGCGCCCGAATGCCGGCGTTTCTCTCCATGTAACGGGCCTGTGCCCGTCAGCTCCGGTCTGCGCCGGATTGCCTACCTTCGTATCCCGGCCACGTGCTCGAACGCCTTCTGCTTCATCCGCTCGGCGCGCTTGCCGCTGTCAGGGTGCGAGGAGAACCACTGGGCGACCCGGCCGGCCTGCTCGCCGTCGCTGCCGGCGATCCGCGCGATCTTTTCAAGCGCATTGGCCATTGCATAAGGGTTGTATCCGTGCCGGACCACGAAGTCGAAGCTGTAGTCGTCCGCCGCCAGCTCCTGCTGCTGGGAGAACTGGGCCGAGATGAAGCTCGTCACGAGCTTGTCGACCTCGAGCGAGGTCAGCTTCTCGAGCGTCGGGCTGGCCCCGCCGATCGCCGTCGTGGCGGCCGAGGCATAGTAGGCCCGTTTCATCGCCTCTTTCGTGTCGTTGTGGCGTACGTGTCCGATCTCGTGGCCGATGATCGCGGCGAGCTCCTCGTCGGTCATCACGTCCATCAGGCCCGAGTAGACCCGGATGCTGCCGTCGGCGCAGGCGAAAGCGTTGATCTCGGGAGTCACGTAAACGGCGAAGTTGAGGTCGAGGCCGTCCTCGCTGCGGAACGGATCGGTCAGCGCCCGCAGGCGTGCTGCGTATTGGCTCGTGTCGGCCGCCATTGCGCTCTCGCGGTCCGAGGCGGCGATGAACTCGCGCGACATTCTGGCGACCTGCGCATCGGTCAGCGTCGCGCCGTGCAGGGCCATGCCTGCCGCGCTGATCGTCCGCTTGTTGAGCAACAGCGACGAGCAGCCGCAACAGAGCGCGGCCGCCAATAGAAAGACGGGAATATATTTCATCGTGTGTGTGATAAGTGGTTCTGTGTATGCGGAGCAACCCCGGCATCCGTTGTGTACGGTAATCTTCCCGGCTCAGCGTACCGACGCCTCGTACGGTTTGCGCACCAGGTAGAGTATCTCGTGTCGCAGCCCGTAGAGGGCGATCTCCTCGGGGTCGAGCCGCGCGAGGTAGTCGATCTCGCTCACTTCGAACCCGCACTCGGCCAGCCGTGCCGGGTAGTCGCGCCCGAACTCACGCACGTGGTCCTTCTGCCCGAAATGGCGCAGCCGGTCCTCGGGTAGCACGATCGCCGGGTCCTCGTAGGTGGTCTCGCGGTTGTAGTTGACCGGTGAGAGCATGACACCCCAGCCGCCGGGACGCATCACGCGGAACATTTCGCGCAGGGCCTGGCGGTCGTCGTCGACGTGCTCGAGGATGTGGTTGCAGAAGATGACGTCGAACTCGTCCGAGGCGAACGGGATGTGCTGTACGTCCATCTTCACCTTGGCCAGCGGCGACTCGAGGTCGGCCGTCACGTAGCGGTCGCCCAGCAGGTGCTCGAGCCGCCTGATGTAGCAGCGCTCGGGCGCCACGTGCAGCAGGCGCGGTTTCTCGTCGAAGAAGGGGGTCTCGCGCAGCAGGTAAAGCCACAGCAGGCGGTGACGCTCGAGGGCCAGGCAATGGGGGCAGAGCGCATTCTCGCGCGGATTGACGTACCCGTAGGGCAGGAACTTGCCGTAACGGTGGCCGCAGACCGGGCAGAGCACCCTGTCGCCGGCGTAGGCCAGGCCCATGACCGGCGTAATGAGGTGGACCACCCGCTGGATATGTTTGCGCGGGACCGTGTTGAGCACGAAGCGGATCATCTTTTTCATACCGTTCTTCTTTCTTGCTGGTTGCGTATGCGTCGCCCGTCCGCAGCAGGACAAGCGGCGTAAATGTAGCACCAAAAGCGGAGATAAAAAACTTTGCGGGGGCTATTATTTGTCCCGCTTGTCGGGGTTCAGCACTTGGGCCACATCCTCCTCGGCCTTGCGCAACTTGGCGCGGCACAGGGTAAGCAGCTCGGTGGCCCGCTTCACTTCGGCGGCCAGTGCATCGACATCGGGTTCCTCGCGGCTGAATCGTCCCAGTATCTCCTCGACCTCGGCCATCGCCTCGGTGTAGGTCATCTTATTTTTTTCCATTGTCGGTAGAGTTTATCGTTGCCTGTGCGTAGCCGTGCAGCATCGTGATCTCGACCTGCTCGCCCGCCTTTAGTTTCCGGCTGTCGGTAACAGCCCCCTGAGGGCCGCGGACGATCGAGAACCCCATGGCCAGGATACGGTCGGGACGCCGGGCGTCCACGCGCTCGCCGAGCAGGTCGAGCCGCGCGGCGCATTGGGACAGCAGGGCCGGGACCCGCTCGCGCAGCAGCCCGTCGGCCCGCTCCGTCCGTTCGCTCCGCCGGCGGAGCATCTCCGCCGCGCCGTGAGCCAGTGCGTCGGCCAGCCGTTCGAGGCGCAGCTCGAGGCCGTGTGTCAGCCGGGTGGCAATCCGGGCCAGCTCGTATCCCGCCGTTTGCAGCCGGCCGCGTTGCCCGTCGAGCGTCGCAGCGGCGAACTCCTCGACCTGCGCGGCCAGCGTCTCGATGTAACGGTCGAACTCCTCCATTCCCTCGATGAGCCACCCGGCCACGGCCGTCGGCGTCTTGAGCGATGCGAAGGCCACCTGGTCGGCGACGCTCCGGTCCTTATCGTGGCCGATACCTGTGATGACGGGCAGCGGGAACTGCGCCACGTGGCTGCACAGTCGGTAGCTGTCGAAGCACCCCAGGTCGCTTTGCGAGCCGCCGCCGCGGATCATCACCACGGCGTCGAACTCGTCCCATCGCTCGCCCGCGCGCCCCAGCGCGTCGATGATCGACGCCTCGGCCGCATCGCCCTGCATGAAGGCATCGAACAGCTCGACCTCGAAGCGGTAGGGGCTTCGCGCCAGCTCCTGCATGAAGTCCTGGTACCCGGCGGCGTTGCGTGACGAGACGACGGCGATGCGCTGGATGACGGCCGGCCGGTCGAGCTCGCGGTTCATCTCGAATACGCCCTCCTGCTCGAGGCGCGCGATCGTCTCGCGGCGCAGGCGCGCCAGATCGCCGAGCGTATAGCGGGGGTCGATGTCGACGATCTGCAGCGAGAGGCCGTAGAGCTCGTGGAACGTCACTGAGGCGCGTACCAGTACCTGT
>JAFQJK010000003.1 GCA_017415005.1 Rikenellaceae bacterium | reverse complement strand
GTGCTGCTGCACCAGACGATCATCGGCGAGGAGGCGCTGCTGCAGATGGAGATGGCCGGCGATATGCCCGACGTGGTGATCGGCTGCTTCGGCGGCGGGTCGAACTTTGCCGGTATCGGTTTCCCGTTCATCAAGAAGAACCTCACGGAGGGGACCAATATCCGCGTGATCGCCGTCGAGCCTTCGTCGTGCCCCAAGCTGACGCGCGGCGTGTTCCACTACGACTACGGCGACACGGAGGGCCTCACGCCGCTGATGCCGATGTACACGCTTGGCCATAACTTCCAGCCGGCTGACATCCACGCCGGCGGCCTGCGCTACCACGGTGCCGGCCCGATCGTGAGCCAGCTCCTGAAGGACGGCCTGATCGAGGCGCAGTCGATCCCGCAGCTTGAGACGTTCGCCGCGGGCATGGTCTTCGCCAAGACCGAGGGTATCATCCCGGCGCCCGAGTCGACCCACGCCATCGCCATGGCGATCCGCGAGGCCCAGAAGGCCAAAGAGGAGGGCAAGAGCCGGACGATCCTGTTCAACCTGTCGGGCCACGGCATGATCGATATGTATGCCTACGAGCAGTACTTTGCCGGCAACCTCCAGAACTACGACCTCTCGGACGAGACGATCCGCCAGACGGTCGAGGAGCTCAAGACGCTGGTCGATCTGTAAGGAGGAGGCTTCGTCCGGTTTCGTTCGGGCAGAAAATCCCGGTCGCATGAACGGCGACCGGGATGTTTTGCGGGGAGTGGCGTGTATGGGGATTCCCGGCTTCTTGCAGCCGGTTCTATGAGGCGGGATAATTGTGCGGGTATTTATATGTTTTGCCTGTGTTGTTTGTCGTCGGTTTCCGATGGGGACCGTGCGGACCGTCGGGTGCGGGTGGCAGCATACGAAACATCCGATAAATACAGCCTTCCGGACAGAATGACGGCCCTTGCGGTTTTTGCGGCTGCCCGTACCGGCGGTCCGTACTCGCCCGCCCGGCAGGCACCCCGGCCCGCAGTGCCGGGGTGAGGTATCCGTTCGGTGAAGGGCGCGGCCCGGAGACGCAAGCTGTCCGGGCGAAGCCGGTTGTTGCGGATCGGTCGCCCGGGCCGCAAAGCAGGTCGTGTCAGGTTGCAGGGGCCCCGGTCTTTTGCCGTTTGTGGATCGGGACCAAAGAAGATGAACAACTCTTGTGTCGGAGTAACCGCCGAAAGCCGCTTGCAGGATGTTGCCGGAGCCGATCTTCGGTCAACACCCGCATCCCGGGGTGAAAAGCAAAAGCCCCGGCGCGGAGCGGGGCCTGGCGTGAGGACCGGGGCGTGCCGGACTACTGGATGCTGGCCTGGCGCTTGGCCTCCATCAGGATCGTGAACGCCCGGTGGATGTCGTCGTCGCTGACCACTACGGTGAACTCGTTGGTCGTGCTGATCACCTCGGTGATATTGATGTTGTCCCAGGCGAGCTCCTTAAAAATATAGTAATACACGCCCGGGCAGATCGTGTTCTCGGTCGGCAGTTTGACCGTGATCGACGAGAGGTTGACCGTGCGCGCGATGTTCTTCTCGCTGGCGAAGATCTCGTCGACCAGTGACACGATCGAGCTGCTTACCACCAACGTCGTCTCGTAAATGCCCTGCGAAAAGGTGCAGAACACGTCCTTCATCGTCCGGACCCGGTCGAGCAGCACGGCCTGCTTGTCGAAAAGCGTCGGCGAGTTGACGAAGGCGTAGTCGGCCAGGTTGGAGCGCACGATGATGTCGCCGATATTCTCGACCACCTTTTTGAACTTCATGGCCGACATCAGCTCAAGGCGCGGGACGAGCCGGTTGAGGGCCATGATCACAGCGCTGTCGTTGACCTCCTTGCCCACTTTCTTCTCAATGTCGGGCTTGAGCTGCCGGGCCAGGGCCGACAGGTTGACAAGGCCTTCGACAAGCGCCCCCTCGAGGAAGGGCTTTTTCTTGATGACTTCTTCTACTGCATTGGGGATCGTAAGCATAATCGTCTACCTTGTTTGTTTTCCAGTTCTGTTTTTGTCCACGGGGCTCCGGGACCTGCCGTTGCAAATTTTTTGTGTCAGGGTTACAAATTGTAACCAATTTATTCGATTTGCCGGATTTTTGTTACCTTCGAGCCGTTTTTCACGAAAAGTTGAAATCCGGACAGGCTTTTTGAGCGTGCTGTGTAATTTTATACGCGCACTAAACTTGTTGCAAAAAAAATAAAACTTTTAATGAAAAACAAACAATTTGACCTACTTTTGCCAAAAGTGAACACAATTACCGGTTTTTTAACTAATTGTATTAAAATTTTATGATCAAGGTTTTGAAGTTCGGAGGTACCTCTGTCGGCTCGGCCAGCAATATGCGGCGTGTGGCAGAGATCGTGAAGCAGGAGTCCGCGAAGATCACGGTACTTTCAGCCATGTCAGGAACCACCGATGCCCTGGTACGGATCGTCAAACTGGCAGCCGAGGGGCAGACCGCACAGATCGAGGAACAACTGACCGCCCTCACGGAAAAATACAGCACCTGCATCGGCGAGCTGCTCACGCCCGAAAGGGCGGCGGAGGCGACTGCGCTGATGAACGAGAAATTCGATACGATCCGCGGCGAGGCCGCAGCTTTCAGGCCCTATACGTCGGAGCGCAGGATCATCGCGCAGGGCGAGTTGCTCACCTCGGCGATCTTTGCCAGCTACATGGCCCAGACGGGGGCGAAAGTGCAACTGTTGCACGCTCCCTCGTTCATGTGCTGCGACGGCGACGGAAAGGTCGACACACGCAAGCTCGGCGAGCTGCTCGGCGAGCTGACGGCCGATCCCGGTACGCAGTTCGTCACGCAGGGGTTCATCTGCACCAACTGCCGGGGCGAGATCGACAACCTCGGCCGAGGCGGCAGCGATTACAGTGCGGCGCTGATGGGCGCTGCGATCGGAGCCGACGAGGTACAGATATGGACCGACATCGACGGGATGCACAATAACGACCCGCGCTTTGTCGAGAACACCTATCCGATCCGCAAGATGAGCTTCGACGAGGCGGCCGAGCTGGCTTATTTCGGGGCCAAGATCCTGCACCCGGCGACGATCCAGCCGTGCAAGGACCGCGGGATCGCCGTGCTGCTCAAGAACACGATGGACCCGCAGGCTCCCGGAACCCGTATTTCGAACAGCGAGGACGACTCGAAGGCGTTCCACGCCGTGGCGGCCAAGGACGGGATCACCGTGATCCGTATCTACTCGACGCGCATGCTGATGGCCTATGGTTTCCTGCGTAAGGTGTTCGAGATCTTCGAGCAGCATAAGACGCCGATCGACATGATCACCACCTCGGAAGTCGCCGTATCGCTCACGATCGATAACGACGCGCATCTCGACGCCATTGTCGCCGAGCTTAACGAGTTGGGCAAGATCGAGATCGAGACCGACAATACGATCGTCTGCGTGGTGGGACACATGGAGCACACCGAGTCGGGCCTGGGCGCCCGCGTGCTCGAAAGCCTCAAGGCGACCCCGATCAAGATGATCTCGTATGGCGCGAGCCACCGCAGCCTGGCCATGCTGATCGCCACTCCTTATAAGAAACAGGCGCTGCAAAGCCTTAACGACCATCTTTTCCGATCATGCTAAGCAAGACCATCGCCGACCGGCTCAAAGGCTTCGAGACGCCTTTCTATCTGTACGACATCGACTTGCTGCGCCGCACGCTGCGTGCCTGCGCCGATGAGTCGTCGCGCTACGGCTACCGGGTGCACTATGCCATCAAGGCCAACTACGATCCGCGTATCCTGGAGGAGATCCGCAGTTTCGGACTGGGGATCGACGCGGTGAGCGGCAACGAGGTGCGCCGGGGCATCGAGTGCGGCTTCCCGGCCCGCGACATTGTTTACGCCGGCGTCGGCAAGAGCGATAAAGAGATACGTTACAGTATCGAGCAGGATATTTTCGCGTTCAACTGCGAGTCGTTCCACGAGCTGGAGATCATAGACGGGATCGCTGCGGACATGGGGCGGAAGGTGCGCGTGGCGCTGCGCATCAATCCCGATGTCGATCCCAAGACCCACAAGTATATCTCGACCGGCCAGGCCGACAGCAAATTCGGTATCTCGTATACCGAGATCGACCGTATCCGCGAGCGGATGCCGCAGTGGAAAAATATCGAGATCGTCGGGCTGCACTTCCATGTCGGGTCGCAGATCGTCGATCTCAGCGTATTTGCCAAGCTCTGCGAGCGGGTGAACGAGCTCTGGGCATGGTTCGCCGACAGCGGCTTCCGCTTCTCGTACGTCAATGTCGGCGGCGGACTGGGGATCAACTACGGCGATCCCGAGGGCGAGCCGATCCCCGATTTTGCGGGCTATTTCGCCGTGTTCCGTGAACACCTGCACCTGGGACCCGGCGTAGAGGTTCATTTCGAGCTCGGCCGCTCGATCGTCGGGCAGTGCGGGGAGCTGATCTCGCGCGTGTTGTTCCATAAGACCACGGCCAGCGGCAAGCGCGTGGCGATCGTCGACGCCAGTATGACCGAGCTGCTTCGTCCGGCGCTCTATCAGGCCCGGCACGCGATCGAGAATTTATCGGGCGGCGATAAGCGTGAGACCTACATTATCGGGGGGACGGTCTGCGAGTCTTCGGATATTTTCGCACGCGATCTCGAACTGCCGGTCCTGCACCGGGGCGATCTCGTGTCGCTCAAGTCGGCGGGAGCCTATGGCGCGGCCATGGCTTCGACCTACAACCTGCATGACCTGCCGGGAGCGGTCTACAGCGATCGCCTGACGGAATAGACGGGGATCAACATTTGGTTTCGAGAGGGTGCTTAAGGCACCCTCTCGTTTTTGCCGGTAGGGGGTCCCGGGGGCGGAGGAACGGGCGGAGGCTCCCCGGAGGCCGGTTCCGCGGATCGCGCATGCCTGTCATACGCCAGAAAATAGCTCGGTTATGCAAAATTAAATTGTATGATTTGGTGTGCCGGATTAATTTTCATATATTCAGGGCATATAATCATATGGTATACTATGGTTTATATTGTATTTATACAATATCTCATTGAATATGAGGCGTGTGATAAACTCAAAGTATATAGAATTATGAAAACTACTCCCAAAACCCAACAGGAACTCGTGCGGCAAATATTGGAAGTTGCGCACAAACCGCTTCAGAGCGCTGATGATTATTTTGAGGCGCGCAGCATGCTCAACGCATATCTGGCAGGCATGTATGGCACAGAATCCGATGCCGTGTGCCGCTTAAGGGAGCTGCGGCAGCTACATCTGGCCTTTCAGATCATCAGAAGGCAGCTTGCCCCTCAGGGCGCTGAGCTATGTAAATTCTGCATGGGGATGCTCGACATCGAGATCGACATGGTCAACCGTCAATTGGGCAAGCCGGGGCAGGAGGCGTCCTGTCCGAAGCCCGATGCATCGCCCGGCCCGCTCCTGGCCTGGAAAGGCAGCGTCAGTCAGTTGCTGGAGATGGTTTGCGCCCTGTTCTCGACGGGCCTGATTACGCAGAAAGACGGATCAACCCTCAACTTTATCCAGACGATCAAGGCCTTCGAAGCCTTTTTCGGAATCAAAATACAGGAGCCTTATAAGCGGCGGGGTATCCTGTTCGAGCGGAAGCGTAACGTCACGGCATTTCTGGATTACCTGAAAAGGGCTTACCAACAGAGTGTGAAAGCATCGGTCGGATAGGAGGGTGGTGACAGGCGTGCCGGTTGCCGGTGAGATATGCCTGACGTGGCCTTCCCGGGCGGGGGTGTCGCCCCGGAGGGACTCGCGGGCGCGGACTGTCCGCCGGGCCGGCCGTGTTGGAATATGAGACGATCGTATTATCTTTGGGATCGGGGAATTCGCCCGCACTATGACCGGGCGTTGGGCCCGGTGGGCGGCGTGCCCGGTTGATCTATAATATATTGACATGGGAAATCTTCGGGTAGGGCTTCTGCTGGTCGCCTGCATGTGCATGGCCGGGGGAGTGTCGGGCCGTCCCGCGGCGCCCGGCTTGCCGGTTGACGCGCAGGGCGCGGCTGCGGGTGATGCGGGGTCGAACGGGCATCCGCTGTTCCGCGATTTTATCGGCGTGAACGGTCATTTCGCTTTCCGGCCGGCGCTGTACCGGCCGGTGGCCCGGCTGGTGCGCAACTACCATAACCTGAACTGGGATGTCGACAGGCCCGGCGATACGATCACACTTCCGGTGTGTGTGAACCGTGTCGACTGGAAGCAGGATGTGTACGGTCCGTGGCGGGAGGGAGGCTTCGAGACGGATATCTGTGTCCAGTTCTCGGGTTTCGAGGCTCCCCGGGCCGATACCGCTTCGGTGTGGACCGGACAGGAGGCGTGGTTGTACGAGTACGGGCGCCGGCTGGCCCGTTACTTCGGCCCGTCGGGAAACGAGCGGCTCTGTACGTCGGTCGAGATCGGCAACGAGCCGGGAAACCGTTTCGATCCGACGGTCTACCGCTCTGTTTTTACAGGTATGGCACGCGGCATCCGGGCCGGCGATCCGGCGATGACGATCCTTACGCCGACGGTCCATGCCCGTCCGGCGGATGCGTACAGCCAGTCGCTCGACAGCTTCTACGGAGATGCGGATGTGCTGCCGCTCTACGACGTGATCAACGTGCACACTTATGCCGTGCTGCCGACGCCCGGCGAGCACCCGAGCCCGTGGAACCGGACTTTCCCTGAAGATACCGCGTCGGTCTACCTGAAGGTCGTGGACGAGGTGATCGCATGGCGCGACCGGCATGCCCCGGACAAGCGCGTCTGGGTGACCGAGTTCGGGTACGATGCCGCGACGCCCGGGGCGATGGAGCGGCGCGAGGGCTGGGCCCGGCAGCTCGACTGGCAGGGCGTGACCGACCTGCAACAGGCCCAGTACCTGGTGCGGAGCCTGCTGGTGCTGGCCGGACGCGACGTGGAGCGGGCCTATATCTACTATTTTGATGATAACGACGAGGCGGGGATTCATGCCGCTTCGGGTCTCACACGTCATTTCAGGCCCAAGCCCGCCTATTGGGCTGTCCGGCAGGCCGCGGCGCTGCTGGGCGACTACCGGATGGAGCGCGTGGTGACGTGCCGGGATGAGGGTACGGGTCGCCCGATGTATGTGTACGAGTTCGTACACGGAGATCGCCCGGCGGAGCGGGCCTGGGTGGTCTGGAGCCCGACAGGGGCGCCGACGCACCGTAAGGAGGGATACTGTCCGGTTGTCTTCACGGCTGAGCTGGGGGAACTTCCCGGACGCCTTGCACGGGTTGAGGCCATGGCCGCCGATTCGCTGTCGCCTCCCGTTCCGCAATGGACGCGGGCGGGACGCCGGGCCATCCGGCTGGAGGTTACGGAGAGTCCCGTTTACCTGTTTTTCCGTTGAGCCGGCAGATGGCGGTAGCTCTGTCAAAGAAGCTACATAGATGCCTTGCCTGGCAGGGACGGCGGTTGTCTGAGTGTTTCATGCGGGTGTTCCGGAGGTCGGGTGGTACAGTACATATATGATGTACGTAAAAAAGGAGCCTTGACGGGCTCCTTTTGTGGTTGCCGGGGCGGGCGGTCAGGCCATGAGCAGGACGATCACCACACCCCAGATGATGAGCAGCGTGTTGCCGATGGCGTACGTGATCGTATATCCCATGGCCGGGACGTCGCTCTCGATCGTCTCCTCGACGGCACCGAGCGCTGCGGTCGTCGTTCGGGCCCCGGCCACGCAGCCGAGGTTGAGCGCGTCATTGAACCGGAACAGGAACTTGCCGATGAAGATGCCGAGCAGAAGCGGGAGTGAGGTGGCGACCGCCCCGACAAGGAACAGGCTCCAGCCCACTTCCTGAAAGCCTTTGACGAAACTGGGCCCGGTCGAGATGCCGACGATGGCGATGAAGATGTTCAGGCCCGCGTTGTTGAGCAGCCAGACCGAGGCGTCGGGGATGCCGCCCAGGTTGGGGCGTTTGGCCCTTAGCCAGCCGCATACGAGGCCGGCGATCAGCACGCCGCCGCTCACGGTGAGGCTCAGCGGTATGTTACCCAGCCGGGTAACGAGCACCCAGCCGAAGATCAGGCCGCCCAGGAAGATGCTCAGGCCGAGCAGCGTCATGCTGGTCCGCTCGGTGGGCGGGTCGCTGAATCCGATCTGGCCGGCTGCACGCTCCACGTCCTGCCGCAGGCCGACCAGCTCGATGCGGTCGCCCGAGTCGAGCTTGTTCTCGCCCAGTACCGGGATCCTGACGCCGGTACGCCGGATACTGCGTACGCTCACCCCGTGCATATAAGGCTCGCGGAGCAGCTTGTTGACCGTGAGGCCGCAGGCACCCTTGCGGCTGACGACCACCGGGCGCTGCTCGACGGCGAAATTGATGAGGTCGCTATCCTCGATCTCACGGCCGATCCAGTTCTCCTCTTCGATCACATATTGGCGGCGTCCGCTCACGACGATCTCGTCGCCGGGATAGATGCGCGTGCGGGGCGTAACCTCTTTGATCGTACCCTTCTGACGGATACGCTCGATGAAAATGCGCTTCTGCTGCGACTGCATATAGGTCTCGAACTCCTTGACCGTCTTATAGGGGGCGAACCACGCGTTGTCGGCGCTGTAGGCCCGGAACACGATGGCGCGGGCTGCCGGGTCGAAGCCCGGCGTGATGCTCATGTCGTTGCCCATCTTTGCCTCGAGCTCTTTGGCGGCGGCTTTCACCTTGGGGACGCCGCCCAGCAGCCTGGGGCCCAGCGATCCGAGGATCCAGGCGGAGCCGGCCGTGCCGAAGATGTAGCTCACGGCGTAGCAGACCGGCATGACGCTCAGGTCGATGTCCTTCCCGTTGGGCAGTTGGTGGATCGTGTCGGTGGCGGCGCCGAGCGCGGCCGACATGGTCTGCGAACCGGCCATCAGGCCCGCGGCCTGGGCCAGGTCGTAGCCCATGACCGTGGCGCATGCCCAGACCGATCCGAGGCAGAGCAGGCAGACGACGACGGCGAAGGCGACCTGTGGCAGCCCGTCTTTTTTGAGCCCGCGGAAGAACTGGGGCCCGACGGCGTAGCCGACAGCGAACAGGAACAGCATGAAGAAGAGCGTCTTGGCAGGCTCGGGGATCGTGATGTCGAGTTGTCCGACGACCACGCCGACGAGCAGCACGCTGGTCACGGTGCCGAGCGAGAAGCTTTTGTAACGGAATTTCCCCACCCAAAAGCCGAGGGCGACGGTCAGAAATGCGGCCAGTGCCGGATTGCTTCGGATGAAATCGATAAAGTGGGTCCCTGCAAACATAAGTAACGGTTTTCTGGTTCGAGAATGCCGGACGAACCGTCCGATACGGATGTCACGGGCAATCTGCGTGCCGAAACGGGACAGGGGGTGAAAAACGGGGATGATCCTTTGGCGGTTATGGCTTCGGTTTGCGCGGACGAAGTTTGATCGTCAGGCTCCCGAGTGCGGTGTCGAACGCGCCTTACCGGCTGTTCGGCACGCGCAGGTAGTCTATGGTGGCGCGGTCTTCGATGCGGATGTCTTTCCAGCACCGGGCGTTGTCGGAGCCCGAAAGGACCAGGCGGGGATGTCCGGGTATATTTCTCGTAACCGGCGGCGTGGTTGGCCTTGCGGATAAAGCCGTAGCTCAGGATACGGCAGCCGTAGATGCTGTCGCCCAGTGAACGGATGTTGGCGTCGTTGTAGCCTCCGAAATTGCTGAGGTACACGATCGACGGGTCGGGATAGCGGCAGAGCAGATCGAACATGCCGCCGTCGCGGGTGCGCTCCACGCGGCATTCGCGCGGATGCCTGACAGTGTAGCGGGCGGTACGCTGGCCGGTCCTGGTTTTGATCCGGACGGTGCATGCCGGCATGAACGATCAGCAAAGCAGGGCCAGCAGGAACAGGATAGGGGTTCTCATAGCGGGGAATGTTTCCCCAAGATAGGGATTTGGTGCTTTACGCGGATATTTTGTATAAAACAATCAGCGGATGCGTGAAGATCGGACGGAAAAACATATCTTTGTTCTGTATCTAATATTACACGTGAATATGTTGCCATCGATTGCTCTGAGTCCTGTATTTAAAGGGATTGATCCGGATGTTGTCGGACAACTGCTGGACGAGGCGGGCTATTCGGCGCGCCAGTATGCCAGCGGTGACGTGATCGCGCTCAAGGGGAGCCGCCTGTCGTCGCTGATGATCGTTGCCGAGGGGGTGGTCGCGGCCGAGACGGCCGATCCGGCCGGTAAGACGCTGAAGATCGACAGTATCAAGGCGCCCGCGCTCGTGACGCCATTCTGCCTGTATGCGCCCAATAATGTCCTGCCGGTCAATATCGCCGCCCGGACGCCGGTGGTGATCGTGCAGGTCGGCCGGGACGCGTTCACGTCGATGCTGATGCGTGAGCGCCGGCTGCTGGAGAACTTCCTGGAGATCATCAGCTCCCGTGATAAGATACTCTCGGACAGGGTCGTATACCTCGCCTATAAGACGATCAAGGGAAAGTTTGCCAACTACCTGCTCAATAAGATGGAAACGGAGGGAATGTCATTTCGCAATGATCTGAGCCAGCGTGAGATGGCAGAGCTATTCGGGGTGACGCGTCCGGCGCTGGCTCGGGCGATCGGCGAGATGTGCGCCGAGGGGGCGATCTATGTCAGCAGCAAGAATATCACGATCCTGTTTGCCGAAAAACTCAAGCAATATGCAAAGAACTGACAAGGAGGGGGCACAGCCTGCCGAAAGGATATGGCAGGATATCGCCGCGGTGCGCAGCGTGTCGCCTTTGGTACATAGCATCACCAATTATGTGGTGATGAACAATACGGCCAATGCGGTGCTGGCTGCCGGGGCATCGCCGATCATGGCGCATGCCGTGCCCGAGGTGGGCGATATGGTCGCGCTCTGTGCGGCGACGGTGATCAACATCGGAACGCTCGATCCGCTATGGGTCGAGGCGATGAAGGTGGCGCTGCGGCGGGCCGATGCGCTCGGCAGGCCCGTGGTGCTCGACCCGGTGGGGGCCGGAGCGACGCCTTACCGCAATCAGGTGCTCGGTGAGCTGCTGGCAGTGGCGTCGCCTGCGTTCATCCGGGGCAATGCCGGGGAGATCATGACGCTGGCCGGGATACAGGTGGCCTCGAAGGGGGTGGACAGCGCCGTGTCGTCGGCCGATAGCGACGGTGCGGCGCGGGCGCTGAGCCTGCGAACGGGGAGCGTCGTGAGTGTAAGCGGTCCGACGGATGTGATCACCGACGGGCGGCGGATCGGTTATGTGGGGAACGGCCACCCGATGATGACCCGCGTAACGGGTCTGGGCTGTACGGCCTCTGCGCTGCTCGGGGCCTTTGCGGCCGTGCAGCCCGACCGGTTTGCGGCGGCGGTGTCGGCAGCGGCGTTCCTCGGCGTATGCGGAGAGCTGGCTGCGGCGCAGAGCGCCGGCCCCGGGTCGCTGCAGATGAATCTCTATGATGTGATGTACAATCTGGAGGAGGCGGATTTCGTGCGGACGGCCCGGGTGCGGATCGAGTAGGAAAATGGGTGAGGGCAGTCCGGAAGGTGCGACTTTGGAGCGGCATGGCGGCCCGCCCGGCGCGGCGCAAGCGTGTGAACGGCCGAAGCGGGCACGGAGAAGGCGGCCGCGATGGTGGGTTGAAGTTGTGTAGAATTCTGTATATATAGAGTGGTAAGGTATTTTGCCGCATGGGTGCCGGGTTCGCTCGCTTCGTTTC
Organism: Rikenellaceae bacterium; assembly: GCA_017415005.1. Classification (GTDB taxonomy): domain Bacteria; phylum Bacteroidota; class Bacteroidia; order Bacteroidales; family Rikenellaceae; genus RGIG1874. The sequence continues at coordinate 21,315 of JAFQJK010000003.1, read as the reverse complement.
GGGTAGGGACTGTCCCGGGACTTTCGTGCAAGGTGTTTCTCAGTGTGTTTGCGGTGTGCCGGCTGTGTCGGTTGTACCGGCCGGTATGGTGCTGCCGAAAAGAAGGAGAACCGGAGGCCGGGCAGGCTTGAAAAGAAAAGACAGGAAGTTATGGCTGTGGAATTGTATCTGGTGACGGACGAGGCGCTGCTCAGGGGGCGTGACCTGGTATGGGCGGTCGAGGAGGCCGTGATCGGCGGGGTGAACATGGTGCAGTTGCGCGAGAAGCATGCGTCGCCCCGCGAGTTTGTGGAGAAGGCCGTCGCACTGAAGACGATGCTGGCGCCGTACGGCGTGCCGCTCATCATCAACGACGATGTGGAGGTGGCGCTGGCCGCCGGGGCGGATGGCGTGCACGTGGGGCAGGGCGATATGCCGGTGCGCGAGGTGCGCCGGAGGCTGCCCCGCCATGCGATCGTCGGGCTTTCGGTCGAGAGCCGGGAGCAGGTGCTCGAGGCCGATGCGCTGCCGGTCGACTACATTGCGGCCAGTCCGGTGTTCGCCACTCCGACCAAGACCGACACGGTGATCGAGTGGGGGATCGAAGGCGTGGCCTGGATCCGGTCGGTCACGCGCCATAGGCTGGTCGCCATAGGCGGCGTGAAGCGGGACAACGCAGAGCTCATCGTGCGGGCCGGTGCCGATAGCCTGGCCGTGATCTCGGGCATACTGGCGCCGGAGTCGCCGCGCATGGCGGCCGGGGAGTTCAGGGCGGTGCTCGATCGCTGTCACGGTTGTTACTGATGCAGGCCGGGGCGGGCCGGGTGTCCGGATAAAGCGCGTGATCAGTCTTGAACGGATATGAAAAAGGAGGGAGAAAGCCAGGTCCGGCTTTCTCCCTCCTGCCTGTACGGGGGTCGGCAAAACGGCCCCGGAATTATTTGGGCATTGCCGGCGGATCGCATGGACGTGGCCCGATGTGGAGCTCAGGGATCGCGAGCCGGACGACGGGGCGGATGAGGCGTTCGCCCGGGCCGCGCGGGAAGAGCGCTATGCAGAGCTGGACCGCGCGCCCGCGCGGCTCGGTCCGGATGAGCGTGGGCTGGGCGCGCTTTACTATGAGGAGGTACGGCCGATGCGCGAGATCGCGGAGATCACCGGGCTCGGCGCGTCGAACGTCAAGGTGCGGTTGTACCGGATACGTAAAAATTGTACACACTAATGACGGAAGACGATGGATAACGAAGCGGATCGTAAACAGACGGACGCGTTGCGCGCGCTGATGCGGGGAGTGTCACGCGCAGAGCCCGATCCGGGGCACGTGCAGCGGGTCATGGACGGGGTGGCGGCCGACGGGCTCGCCGTCGTCAGCGACGCCGCGAGCCCGTCGGTTGTTGCTGTGGCCGTCCGGCGCGTCGCTGGCTGTATGGTTGGGCGGGTATGCCGGGGTGCCGGGCCGGGGCCTGGCGGAGACCGTGGAGGCGTGGACGGAAGAGCCGGTGGGGTTGTTCGGACGGTGTGCGGACGGTCGTCGGGAGGTGGGCCGGATGGCGGCCCCGTGGGTCGGGATCATGCCGGTGGCACTGTTGTTGTTCGTATTCGATCACATGATGCGCAGGGCATATGCCCGCCGGCACCGTTAGCGGCGGAGGATGCGGCTGTCCGGACCGCCGGGAAAGGCGGTCGGCGTGTAGCCGGTGCCTGTGGGGGCGGGGACGCCCGGGCCGGGGTCCGGCGGCTGCTCCGGCCGGCTTGCGCTGTGCACGGGGCGTGCAGGACCCGCCGCGGTCCGGGCTTTCGATCTGCCGGATGATGCCGCCGTCGAAAATCGGGAAGCGCCGCAGCCGGGCGGCGGACTTTGATCGTGCCCCGGCTTTTATTACATTTGCAGACCATAATTCAAGATACTATGCATAAGGCTGGTTTTGTCAATATCATCGGGAACCCGAACGTCGGCAAGTCGACGCTGATGAACGCGCTTGTGGGCGAGCGGCTCTCGATCATCACCTCGAAGGCGCAGACCACGCGTCACAGGATCCTGGGGATCGTCAACGGCGAGGATTTCCAGATCGTCTACTCGGATACGCCGGGTATCCTCAAACCCAATTACAAGTTGCAGGAGTCGATGATGCGGTTCGTGCAGGGAGCCCTGCGCGATGCGGATGTGATCCTGTATGTGACCGATACGGTCGAGCAGGTCGATATGCAGGGCGAGTTTGTCCGTAAGATCGCGCTGAGCGGTATCCCGACGATCGTGGTGATCAACAAGATCGACCTTTCGACGCCCGAGGCGCTCGACATGCTTGTCGCCCGCTGGAGGGAGGCGATGCCCGGGGCGGCGGTGGTTCCCGTGTCGGCGCGCGAGAACTTCAATATCGGGGGGCTGTTCGACCTGATCCTCGCCAAGCTGCCCGAGGGGGCGGAGTTCTACCCGAAAGATACGCTCACGGACAAGACGCTGCGGTTCTTCGCCTCGGAGATCATCCGCGAGAAGATCCTGCTTACGTATGACAAGGAGATCCCGTACAGCGTGGAGATCGTGATCGACGAGTATAAGGAGGAGACGACGATCGACCGGATATCGGCCACGATCTACGTGGCCCGCGAGTCGCAGAAGGGGATCGTGATCGGGCACCAGGGATCGAAGCTCAAGAAGGTCGGGACCGAGGCGCGCGAGGAACTTGAGAAGTTCCTGGGCAAGAAGGTGTTCCTGCAGCTTTTTGTCAAGGTCAACCCCGACTGGCGCAACGACGACCGGCAGCTCAAGCGGTTCGGATACAAGGAATAACCCCTGAACGGGGTGGGGACCGGCGGGTCCGGCTTTTTCGCGGGACCCGCCTGTGTGTAGGGAGGCTGTCTGTCGGTTGGCCGGGGTGAAGGCCGGTGGGTCGCTGCCGTTGCGGAATGCAAGTTATGGACCGGGATACTGCTAAAAACCCCGGGAGGCTTTGGGCTTCCCGGGGCTTCGGCTTACAGGACTGTCGGTTGATTAGGGATATACGTTGGCGGTATAGAACGGCGTCCAGTACGCGCCGTTCCAGTCGCTGCGCAAGACGAAATTCGGAACGCTCGAAAGTCCGGGGATAGACAGCTCCATGTACGGGCTGTATTGGAGGTTTACCGACACATTGATCTGTTGGTTGAAGGCGAGCTCTGTGTTCTGGAGCAGCGTGCCGTACATATTCTTGATCTTGTAGTGGGTCGGGAAAGGGATCGTGGTGGAGAACGACGGCGGCGGGGTGAGCGTGAAGTCTCCCGTGTTACTGTTCGTGGAGATCATCGGAATATTGTAGTCGTGGATGCCATTGGTCAGCGGGGACCAGAAGGGCGTCGGGGTTTGGGAATTGTAGGTGAGGATACCGCAGTAAGAGCCGGTCTCGCCGTACGACAGGCCCTGGCATACCATCAGGAGCTGGGTGGGCATGTTGTCCCGGCCGACGTACACCGAGTAAATTTCTGAGCCGATGCCGGCTGTCCAGTTGAAGAACTGGCTGCTGGTATTACGCACATTGTACTGGCCGCTGAATCCGTAGACCTGGATCTGGCCGCTGGTCGTGTAGGGCATGTTGCTCCAGGAGATCTCCCAGGTTGCAAGGCTGCCGCCGAGAGTCGCGACGGTCGTTACCGAACCGGCTTTGGTGGCGGGTTCGGCCTGGTTGTCCGCTGCGGGTTCTGCATCTTTCTGACAACCGGAGAGGGCAACAGCCATCAGCGCTGCGCCGCACATCGCAAGAAATAGGGACTTTTTCATAATAAAAAGTTTTTGGGGGTTAGAAAATGAATTTGGAGGCAAGCAGGAGATAAAACACTCCTTAAAATGCTTGTAACAAGATAATTGTTATTGGCTGAGTAAACAAATTATATCGCGTTCGGTTTGGTCGTTTAAATGCTGTGTCCGGGCCCGGCGGCGGTTGGTGGAACGGGTGTGCGGCGACGGTCATGGGGAACGGTGACGAATGGGCGGCTTTTGCTGTGGCGGCCCGATCAAAAAGGCCGGAACAGAAGTTCCGGCCTTGGCTCACGACCCTGCAGGGAAAAAGAGGTTCTTGGGGGGGGCGGGTTAGGTGGCGCTGCCTGTCGAGGCCTGAAGCACACCCCATTTGTATACGTCGGTACGGCCGCCCTGGAATTCGATGTACAGGTAGCCGGCACCCCCGGCATAGGGGTTGTAGAATCGGATCTGGTACGTATGGCCGGCCGTGCCTATCGGGATATTGATGTCCTCGAAGTAGCGGACTTCGCCCCGCTTCTCATCGTAATCGAGGGACAGGTCGCGAATCGTGTAGTGCGTGACCATAGCGCGGCGATGGTCGAGGGCGTTGTTGACATAGGGCGCCAGTACGCGCAGGGCGTTGGCCGGGTTGGTCAGACTGGGCGTAACGACCGGTGTGTTGTATCCAAAATATCCCCTGTTGAACATATGGCCCAGGGCGTCCTTGTCCTTGCGGAAGTAGCTGAATCCGGCATCGCAGGTCAGGCAGTTGAGCTCCGGGTAGTGTTCGGGGTGGATGCCGTGGGGGCAATGGAACAGGAATTGTATCTCGCAAGTTCCTTGTCCGGTCGGAATCGTCAATTAGTTGCCCGGAAGACTGCTCAGCAAAATATTGTTGCGCGACAAGACCTGGCCCGAAGTATTGTTAGAACCATCGGTCACATAACCGACGTAGGAGAGTGTGATCGTATGGTCGGATGAGGGGGTCCAGCGTATCGTTACATTGCCATAGCTGTCGGTCTCTCCTGAAAGATTTGGTGTAGGCAGACATTGGCCATGGCCGTTACAATCGTTGATCTTGGTTGCGGGTTCGTCCTGGGGCTGGTCGGCGGCCGGCTTGTCGCAGCTGACCAGTGCGATGGCTGCCAGTAGGGACAGGCTCAGTGTTGATAGTTTCATCGTGTTCATAATCGGGAATTGATTTAGGGTGAAAGAATTAAACTGTATGTAGGGCCGGTGAGTCCGATATGTGGAACGGCGGATGTGTCCGGGCCGCCGGGTGCGGCGGCAGAGTCGGCAGTCATGCCTGGAGTCATAGCCGGACATGACTGTTGCGGATCACGGACCGAGCTGTCTTATGCCCAGAACAGGGGCTTAAGATGAATATGGAGGGGAGGACGAGGGGGCGGGCGCATAATGAACGGGGGTAGGGAGGTTAACAGGGTGTCTGTTGTGTCTTAACGCAGTATGTGTCATCTGGATCATGATACCGGGTACGAAATCGCCGTCTGTCCGATCCGGTCACATAGCGTATGGACCATACTCCAATGTAGCGTATGGTCTCGGATAAAACAAATTTTCGGACAGAAATTTTCGGAAAAATCGGGACGGTTGTGTGTGCGGCGGTCGGGACTGCGGGTCCGGGTGGCCGGAGGCTGTGAATTTTAAGTAAATAGCGGGATATTATTTTTTATTTCGGGAATTATCGCTATCTTTGCAGGCCCTTTGATATGGGCTTGGATCATTAATCAACAAGTATTAACCTCTTTAAACGTAAAGCAAGTGGATTCATTAAGCTACAAGACCATTTCCGTGAATGCGGCGTCAGCAGACAAGCAGTGGGTGCTGATCGACGCTACTGACGCGGTTCTGGGACGTCTTGCTTCGCAGGTGGCCAAGATCCTCCGCGGCAAGAACAAGCCGAGTTTCACGCCCAACGCTGATTGCGGTGACAACGTCATCATCATCAACGCAGAGAAAGTGAGACTGACCGGCAACAAAATGACCGACAAGGTCTATGTGCGTCACAGCGGCTACCCCGGGGGCCAGCGTTTCACCACACCTGCCGAGTACCTGCAGAAGAAACCGACCTTCATCATCGAGAAGGCTGTCAAGGGCATGCTGCCGCGCACCCGCCTGGGCGCCGCTCAGCTCAAGAATTTAAAGGTTTATGCCGGCGCCGAGCATCCGCACGCCGGACAGTCGCCCAAAACCATCAAGTTAAACGAGATCAAGTAATGAGTATGGAAGTTGTAAATACCGTCGGACGTAGAAAAGCTGCTGTAGCTCGCGTTTACGTGAAAGCCGGCAAGGGTAACATTACCATCAACCAGAAACCGCTCGAGACCTATTTCCCGCTCGAAATCTTCCAGTTTGTCGTTAAGCAGCCCCTTTCGGTGACCGAAAAGGCCGGTGACTTCGACATCACCATCACGATGGACGGCGGCGGAATCAAGGGTCAGGCCGAGGCTGCCCGCCTGGGTATCGCCCGCGCCCTTTGCGAGATCGACGCCGAGCTGCGTCCGCTCCTCAAGAAGAACGGTTTCCTCACCCGCGACCCGCGTGAGGTTGAGCGTAAGAAGCCCGGTCAGCCCGGTGCACGCCGCAAGTTCCAGTTCAGCAAGCGTTAGTCTGCGCCTGTCGAACCTGCACAGACCCGGTCGAAACGGCCAAGACTACGACGATTGTACTACTTGTGCGTTGCCGGTCTGCGGAAAACCGCGGGGATTGTCAAGGACACTACCGCTGCGGTTGAAGTAAAGAGAATTAAAAACAGAAGTTCAAAAGAAACAAAAAAATGCCTAGAACTGATTTTAATCAATTATTAGAGGCCGGTGTTCACTTCGGTCACCTGAAAAGAAAGTGGAACCCCAAGATGGCTCCGTACATCTTCATGGAGAAGAACGGGATCCACATCATCGACCTGCACAAGACCGTGCTCAAGATCGACGAGGCGTCGAACGCCCTCAAGCAGATCGCACGTTCGGGTCGCCGCGTACTGTTCGTAGCGACCAAGAAACAGGCCAAGGATATCGTATCCGAAAAGGTGGCTGCAGTCAACATGCCGTATGTGACTGAGCGCTGGCCGGGCGGTATGCTTACCAACTTCCCCACGATACGTAAGGCTGTTAAGAAGATGGCCACCATCGACAAACTTATCAGCGACGGAACATATGGCAACTTCTCGAAGCGGGAGTTGCTCCAGGTTACGCGTCAGCGCGCAAAATTGGAGAAGAACCTCGGTTCGATCGCCGACCTTACGCGCCTGCCTGCTGCGCTTTTCGTAGTTGACGTACAGAAAGAGGCCAACGCCGTGAAGGAGGCCAAACGATTGAACATCCCCGTATTTGCCATGGTCGATACTTGTTGCGATCCAACCGACATTGATTACGTGATCCCGGCAAATGACGATGCGGCCAAGTCGATCGAAGTGGTCCTGACCGCCGTGACGGCGGCTATCGCCGAAGGTCTGGCCGAGCGTAAGCTCGAAAAGGAGAAGGAAGCCGCCGAGGCTCCCGCCAAAGAGGCGAAGGAATCGAAACCCCGTATCAGGAAGGCTGTGAAGGCCGATGTCGATGAGATCGTGGGTTCGGCTCCGAAGGCTGCCGAGGCTGCTGCCGAAGAGGTGAAGGAAGAGGTGGCCGCAGTGGCTGCTGCTCCCGTAGAGGCTGCTCCCGCCGCTGCAGCGGAATAAGCGCCTGTGCGTCTCCGAACGATTTTATTAACGAACTAAAAAACAACAGATATGGAAATTAAAGCTGCCGATGTTGCCAAGCTCCGCAAGATGACCGGAGCAGGTATGATGGACTGCAAGAAAGCGCTTCAGGAAGCCAATGGCGATTATGACCGCGCGCAGGAAATTATCCGCGAGAAAGGCAAGCTGGTTGCCAGCAAGCGCGCTGACCGGACCGCTACCGAAGGGGTTGTGACCGGTAAGGTGGTTGGTGGTAAGGCATATATGGTGTGCCTGGCCTGCGAGACTGACTTCGTGGCCAAGAACGCCGAGTTTGCCGCCAGCGCAAATGCCATTCTCGACATCGCGATCGCGAATGATGTGGCAGATCTCGATGCCCTGATGAACGTGAAGGCCGGCAACCAGACCGTGGCCGATATGGTGACCGAGAAATCGGGCCAGACCGGTGAGAAGGTCGAGCTGCCGTTCTACGCGCGGATCGAGGCTCCCTCGTGTTTCTGCTATGTGCACATGAACAACAAGCTGGGTACGCTTGTCGGGTTCAATATGGAGGTTCCGGCCGAAGTGGGCAAGGATGTGGCCATGCAGGCCGCAGCCATGGCTCCTGTTTCGATCAGCGCCGCGGATTGCCCCGCTGAGGTGATCGAGAAGGAGCGCCAGATCGGGCACGAGCAGGCTCGTCTCGAGGGCAAGCCTGAGGCCATGCTCGATAAGATCGCCGAAGGCAAGGTGAACAAATTCCTGAAAGAGAACACGCTGCTGAGCCAGCCGACCGTGAAGGACAACAAGGTTACGGTCGAGCAGTTCATCCAGAAGGCAGTCCCCGGTGCTACTGTGGTTGCCTACAAGCGTTTCTCGTTGAACGACTAAGGCTATACCTTAGATATTATAGGATGGAGCCGGCTGCCCGAGAGGGTGGCCGGCTTTGTTGTGCGGATGTGTGATCGCGGGCCGGACGTGGGGGGATTGTCGGGACGATTGGAGTTGCCGGGCCGGAGTGGGGCAATGTGATTGCCGGTGCGTGCGTCGTGGGGCATTGCGAAGAGGGGGCGGGCGGGGTGACGGGTCTATCCGGGTGGCTGGGCGTCCTGGGGCTGAGGGTGGGTGTGATCGGTAACCGGAGGCGCGTGTAGGTGCGGGCTGGGCGGTTATCGTGGTCGTACAGGGAATGTTGCGGGGTGTGGGGAGTAAGGCAAGCAGATGCGGACCGGGCATGTCACGATAGGGTGCCGGGGATGGCAGGATGGTGAGGAGCTGCCCACGTGGCGTATTACGCGGGGATTAGGAGCGCGGTGGATGGTTGCGGACAGGGGGCAGAACCGGACCGTGGGATAGGACAGGAGCGAGGCGGGGAAGGGAACGGTGGTCCGTGGCCGTGGGGATGGCAGGTTGGTTCAGGAGGGGCCGGGTGTGTCGGGCGGCTGGGCGGGGCGGGGGCGAATGGTGTGGAGCGGGGAGGGGAACGGAGCGGCGGAGAGGTGAGAGGTGGTGGAAAACAGGGTGAAAAGGCCGGTAAAGGCAGATATGGCAGGGCCTGTGGGTTGGCGGTCTGGAGGGTGTCTGTGTTTGCGGTGGTCGGGGCGCGTGTATGCAGGTGGGGCCGGGCAGCGGGAACCGTACTCGGTGCGTTTATACGACTTGATCGACCTGGTTGTCGGTGACATACCAAAGGTAACCTTCGACGGACGAGTAGCCCATTCCGCGCAGCAGGTGGGCGTACTCTTCGATCTGGCGGCGGTGTCGGGCATCGCGGCGCGTGCCGAACTTGTAGTCGACGACCACGGCCCGGCCCGGGGCGAGCATCACGCGGTCGGGGCGGCGCTGGCCGGCGCCGCCCGGCAGGATGATGTCGCTCTCGTTGCGTACGACCTGCCACCCGGCAGAGAACCAGTTGCGGATGACGGGATCGGCAAGGGCCCGGTCGATCATGGCGCGCACGTGCGCAGCCTCGTCGTCGGAGATCAGGCCGCTGTGGCGGATCTGGCGGAGCGCGGCTTCGATCTCGTCGAGGCTGCCGATCTGTTCGAACACCTTGTGCATGATGATGCCGTAATTGCGCGGAGTTAGTGTGCCCGCCGTCTCACCCCCGTCGAAATAGCGCGACGAGTCGAGGCGGAAGCGGACGCGGGCGCCGATCGGTCGCGTGGGGTAGCAGGCGGCGGTGGGGGCGGCGGATAGGGCCGGGGCCGGTTGTACGGGTAGCGGTCCGAAGGCATAGGTGGTGGCGGCGGCGGCCGTCGCGGCCGTACCTTGCAGCTCGCCGAGGCTCGTGCGCTCGCCGTCGGCGGAGAGGCTGCCGAGGATGAGGCCGCTGATGCGACCCTCGTGCGAGCGGCGGCGCGGGATCATGATGTGGAGCTCGTCGGCGGCGCGGGTGGCGGCGACATAGAAGGTATTGATGTTGTCGATATGCGAGAGGACGAGCTCTTCGTAGTAGGGCCCGGCGAACCACGACTCGCCGGCGCTGTTCTTGTAGCGGACGGGCATGGCAGGCAGCGCCGAAAAGGTCGTGTCGCCGCTGTTGCGGAGGCAGTCGGCCCAGATCAGCGTGCGGCTCTTGGGGGCGAGCTCCCAGTCGCAGAACGGGATGATGACGGCTTTGTATTGCAGCCCCTTGGCCTTGTGGACCGAGATGATCGTGATGGCCCGGCTGCCCGAGGGGAGGTTGATCGACTGTGTACGGCCCGTCTCGTCCCACCACTTGACGAAGAGCGGGATATCGGCTACGTTGCGCGACGTGTAGGCGATCACCTGCTCGTGCAGGGCCTGGATGTAGGCTACGTCGTCGGGGCGCTCGCCGAGCCGGTCGCGGACGAGGATCTGCTCGAAAGCCTCTTCGAGGGGAAGCGTGCGGAGCGATCGGAGGAAGTCGCGGTCGGCGGGGGGAAGCGGGTCGCCGACCAGATGGCCGTGCCACTGGTTGTAGAGGGCCGTGTGGATCGCATCGCGCGGGTTGAGTACGAGCCGCAGGCAGGCCATGATGTAACCCGCAACGGGCGACGAGCCGATCGTGAGCGCGTCCTGTGTGACGACGTCGTAGCAGAAGGGCGACTCGGGATGGCGGCTTTTGTGGTCGAGCAGGGCGTTGGCCACGCCGATGCCCTCGCGGTTGTAGCGCACGAGGATCGCGATCTCCTGCGGGGCGTAGCCGCGCTGCTGGAGCTCCTCGACCAGGCCGATCACCTCCGGGTGACGATCGGCCTCGTCGGCGGGCGTGGCGTACTCGGTGACGCGGATGTAGCCCGTGTGGTCTTCGGCGCGCGGGTGCTGGGCATGGCCTTCGTACGCGCGGTCGAGCAACCCTGTAAGCTCCGTTTGCATAGCTGTGGAGATATATCCCTGGTCGGCGGCGTCGGCGAGCCGGCGATCGAGCGAGGCGCTGTCGTCGGCCACGCAGCGGGCGATGAGGGCGTTGTTGAAAGCGACGATGTTGTGCCGGCTACGGTAGTTGGTGTCGAGGCTGTCGCGGAGCACGTCGCGGAACTCGCCCTCGGCCTGCGTGCCGAGGATCTTCCAGTCGCCGCCGCGCCAGCGGTAGATCGACTGCTTGACATCGCCCACCAGCAGCACGGCGTCGCGGTCGGTCTGGGCGACGGCGTTGTGCAGCAACGGGACGAAGTTTTGCCATTGCATACCCGAGGTGTCCTGGAACTCGTCGATCATGTAGCGGGAAAAGTGGTTGCCCGCCTTCTCGAAGATGAACGGCGTGTCGTTGCCGGCGATGAGGCGCGAGAGGATGGCGTTGGTCTCGGAGATCGGCATGATGTTCTGCGTGCGGCAGAGTTCGGCCACCTGTTCGGACAGGTCGGCGAGCAGGCCGAAGCTGCGGAAGTTGTCGCGCAGCAGGGCGGTCGTATTGAGCAGGCGGCGGTTGTCGTTGAGCGAGCGGACGATCTCTTCCAGGTGGGGCCGGAGCTGCGGGACGACGGCGAGGATGTCGGCGCGGCGCGCGGCGGATCGGGTGGCCCACTTCTCGTCGGAGGCAAGTGCGTCGGCGACGCGGCGTCCGGGCTCATCGGGCGCGCCGGCGGCCGCCTTTTCGATGAAGCCCGCCACACCTGCCCGGCCGTAGGCGAAGTCTTCGATGCCGAGACCGTGCTGCTGCATGATGCGAATGGCGTCGGCGGCATGGGCGCGGATGGCATCGGTCACCCGGCGGCTGCGGGCCGTGGCCTCGGAGACGATGCGGCCGAGCTCGTCGCGCGAGAGCGTACCGGCTGCGGCGACGGCCTTATATTGCTCGCTGAAAAGCTCGCGTCCGAGGTCGGTCAGCTCGCCCTTGATGTCCCAACGGCGGTTCTCGTCGATCTTCTCCTCGACGAAACGGACGATCCAGCGGCGTAGGCGGTCGTCGACGGCGATACGGTCGATCAGACCGTCGGCGGCGGCGTCCAACAGCGGGTCGGTCTGCAATTCGAGGTTGAAGTTGAGGTCGATGCCCAGCTCGCGGATGAACGAGCGGATGATGCGCTGGAAGAACTTGTCGATCGTGACGACCATGAAGCGGCTGTAGTCGTGCAGGATGGCGGTGCGGACGGCGAGCGCACGGTTACGGACGGTCGCCGCGTCGAGGCCGAGGTCGCGGACAAGGTCGGCGAGGTAGGGGCTCGCGGCGCCGGAGGCCAGCAGGTTGATCTCGGAGATGATGCGCTGCTTCATCTCCTCGGTCGCCTTGTTGGTGAACGTTACGGCCAGAATATGGCGGTAGAGCGCGGGGTTGCCCACCACGCTCCGGACGTATTCGTAAGCCAGGCGGTAGGTTTTGCCCGAGCCGGCCGATGCTCTCAGGATTTTGACGGTACCCATGCGGTCCTTCCGGTCGATTTTGCGTTAAAGTTAGTACAATTCCGGCAGGATTGCCTATTTTCGCCGGTGGAAAAGCCCGATTTTTGCAGGAAATTCCTTATCTTGGATTAACATTAAAACATGCGCATATGAGAAAGTATCTGTTGGTGATGGCTGCGCTGCTGGCCGGCGTCGCCGCCCAGGCCCAGCAAACCCTCCAGAGCGGAAAGACTGCCGAATTCAAGGCCGTCGATCTCTCGGGCAAGCTCGTGGCCAAGCTGGTCCGGGCCGAGGAGCCGGGTTTTGAGATCAACCTCGAGTCGACCGACCGCAATCGCATACAATGGGGCGTGACGAACGGTACGCTCACGGTCAAGCTGCGTCCCGATGCGGCCAACTCGCAGTCGGTGGCCGAGGTGACCATTTACTATACCGACCTGAACGCGATCAAGGTGAACGGTGCCGAGATCCGGACCGATAGTACGATGACGGCCAAGATGCTCAACATCGACCTGATGTCGGGGGCAAAGGCGTCGCTCGCGCTCGACTGTAAGGACCTCAATATGAACATTACGGGTAATTCGATCGCCGACCTGAGCGGATCGTCGCTCTATTTTACGCTGCGGGTCGTGACACGCAGCAAGGTGGATGCGCGGCAGATGGATGCGCGGAGCGTCGTGGCCGTCGTGCAGACCGCATCGGAGGCTTACCTGTGCGCCACGCAGCGGCTGGTGGCGGAGACCAATGCCGGGTCGAGCATTTTCTACCAGGGAGATCCTGAGCTGCTGCGCGTATCGAGCAAGCTCGGCGGATCGGTCAACGATATCGGAAAATAACGGATTCAACGGGCCCGGGCGGCCCCGGACAGACGGATGGAGAGTTTTCTGGCTCGCGTGGCCGCGGACCTGTATCGGAAGTACGGTGACGGCGTGTCGTCGCTCAGGATGTTGTTCCCGAGCCGGCGCGCCCGTCTGTTTTTTGCCGATGCCCTGTCGCGGATCGCCGACCGGCCGCTCTGGCAGCCCGAGTACGTCACGGTCGACCAACTGATGGGGGGCCTGGCCGGCCTGGCCGCCGCCGACCGGGTACGGATGCTGACCGAGCTCTACAAGATCTACTCGGCGTATCACACGGAGGCGTTCGACGCCTTCTACTTCTGGGGCGATATGCTGCTTGCGGATTTCGACCAGGTGGACAAGTACCTGATCGATGCCGATATGCTCTTTCGTAATATCGGCGACCTGAAGACGCTTGAACAGGACTACTCGTACCTGACGCCCGAGCAGGTGGCGATCATCGAGCAGTTCTGGCGCAACTTCGGACTCGAGGGCGAATTCTCGGACGAGAAGCAGAATTTCCTGAGGGTATGGCAGACGCTGGCCCCGATCTATCACGAATTCAGGCGGGTGCTTGCAGGGGCAGGTGTCGGGTACACGGGAATGATCCACCGCGAGGCGGTGAGGCGTCTCGAGGCGGGCGAGGCATCGGTGCCGCGGGACGGGCGGTATGTAGCGGTCGGGTTCAATGCCCTGACGGCGTGCGAGAGGGTGCTGCTGCGGCGGATGCAGGAGGAGGGCGTGGCGGAGTTCTACTGGGACTATGACGACTACTATGTCGGCCAGCGCGAGCAGGAGGCCGGGCTGTTCGTGCGCGAGAACCTGCGTATGTTCCCGCCGCCTGCCGGATTCAGCTTGCCGGCGAGTGAGTTCTCGGCCCCCAAGGAGGTGGTGGCGGTGGCTGCTCCGTCGGACAGCCTGCAATGCAAGTACGTGTACGATTTCCTGCAGGGGATGCTCGACCGGGGAGAGCGGCCCGGCAAGGAGACGGCCGTCGTGCTGACGGACGAGAACCTGCTGCTGCCGGTGCTCAGTTCGGTACCCGAGGGGGTGGAGAGCGTCAATATCACGATGGGATATCCGTTGCAGCAGACGCTGGCCTACTCGTTCGTCGAGCGGCTCATGCAGTTGCAGGCCCGGCGGCGCGAGAAGAACGGCCGCGAGCTCTTCTACCACAGCGATGTGCTCGGGTTGCTGGGGCATCCGTACGTGGCCGAGAGCTGCGGGACGGAGGCCGACAGGCTCGCGGGCGAGATCGTCGGGCGCCAGCAGGTGTACGTCGATCGGCGGAGGCTGGGTGCAGAGGGGCTGATCGGGGTGATCTTCACTCCGGCGGACGACTGGCGCGGGCAGGCTGCCTATCTGCTCAGGGTATTGGCCGAGGTGGCGCGGGGGCCGGTTCCGGACGACGATGCCGGGCGGCGCACGGAGTTCTTCACCGTGATCGCCGACCAGATCTATAAGTTGCAGAACTCGCTGGAGGATTGCGGCGTCGAGATCACGACGGCGGTGTTCGCCTCGTTGCTGCGCAAGATGCTGCAGGGTGTGCGGATACCTTATGAGGGGGAACCGCTCGAGGGGGTACAGGTGATGGGGATCCTGGAGACGCGGGCGCTCGATTTCGAGAACGTGGTGATCCTCTCGGTCAACGATGACACGTTTCCGGGCAACCGGGCTGCGGGTTCGTCGTTCGTTCCGTTCAACCTGCGGCTGGCGTACGGGCTGCCGACGCCGCAGCACCACGAGGGCGTGTATGCCTATTACTTTTATCGGCTGTTGCAGCGCGCGCGGCGCGTGCATCTGGTCTACTCGTCGCGGAGCGACGACAAGCGCAGCGGGGAGCCGAGCCGTTATATCTACCAGTTGCGCTACGAGTCGCCGCACGCGGTCGAGGAGCGGGCGATACCGGTCAGCGTGAATCTTGCGGGACCCCAGCCCATCGTGGTCGAAAAGCGGGGGACGGTGGCCGAGAAACTCGAAGCGTGGCTCGACAATCCGGACAGGCAGTTGTCACCGACCTCTTTCTATGCCTACCTGGAGTGTCCGCTCAAGTTCTATTTCCGGTCGGTGGCCCGGCTCCGGCCCGATGAGGAGATCAGCGAGGAGATCGATATGCCGATGTTCGGAACGATCCTGCACAAGGCGATGGAGTTGCTCTACCGGCCGTTGGTCGGGAAGCCGCATCCCGGGGCGGAGATCGCCGGAATGGCGGGGAAAGCTGTGGTGGATGAGGCGATCGCGGAGGCGATCCGCAGCGAATACCTGCGGGGAGATGCCGTGCCCGAGGAGGAGTGGAGCGGCAATATCCTGCTCGTACGGGACATTGTGCGCAAGTATTTGAATAGCTGCGTGCTGCCGTGGGATGCGGCGCACGACGGGTTTATCGTCCGGGAGCTGGAGCGTAAGATCGCCTGCCCGGTGACATTCGTGCGGGACGGTCGGGAGCGGACGGTTTGGTTCGGCGGACTGGCCGACCGCGTGGACCTGCTCGGAGACGGTACGTTGCGCGTGGTCGATTACAAGACCGGTACGCCGAAGAACGCCTTCGGTGGATTGGACGCCCTGTTCTCGGGCGAGGCGCGCGAGCGGAACCCGGCCGCACTGCAGACGCTGCTCTATGCGCTGATGCTCAGCAGCGGGGAGCGGGGCGACGTGCAGCCGACGCTGTACTACGTGCGGGAGATGAACCGCGAGGGTTTTTCGCCGCTCCTGCTGGATCGCGGCCAGCCGGTGTTGCGGTTTGCTCCGTACCGCGATGGGTTGGTCGAGCGGTTACGCGCAAAGGTCGGCGAGCTGTTCGATCGGTCGGTGCCGTTCGTGCAGTGCGAGGACCGTAAGGTGTGCGAGTACTGCGATTTCCGGGAGATTTGCAGAAGATAGGATGCGCCTCGGGCAAAACCTGAGCGAGCTCGGTCTTTGCCTCTCGGCTTTCGCTATTTGTGTCGGTGGTAGGATGCTGTGCCGGAGGCGGTGCGTCGGGCTTTGCGGCAGGATGGCCGTATGGGGCGATTGTTGAATGAGTTTTGTTGAACGTGTTAACAGGGATGGATGAGTGCCGATCCGTTTGATCAGGAGGTATATGATGTGGTGAGAGCGATCCCGGCGGGGTGGGTCGCAACCTACGGACAGGTCGCGCGCCTGGCCGGGATGCCCCAGCGTCCGAGGATGGTGGGGCAGGTCCTGCATCGTGTGCCGGACGGGCTGCGTCTGCCGTGTCACCGGGTGGTGAACAGCGTAGGGCGGTTGGCTCCCTCGTGGCCGGAGCAGCGGGCCCTATTGGAGGCAGAAGGGGTCGGATTCAGGTGTAACGGCTGTGTCGATATGGGACGATATCAATGGAGGCCGGAGGCGGAGTGAAGGGGGGATAGAAGAGGATAGGATAGGTGAGGTGAGGGGGATCTGCTGTGTCCTGTCGGATTGGTAGTGCCGGCAAGAGGCGGGTCGATGGTGTCGGAGTGATGTGAGATATGACAAAACGAAGTTCGGAAAGAATGCCGGGCATATGTGCTTGCCGGATATTTTCCGAACTTCGTTTTGAGGGAGATACCCTTCGTCTGTGTGCGGCCGGAGGGCCGTATCGGGATGTACGGCGGCAGTACCCTAACGGATCGTGTCTCCGGGGGTGACCGGCGGGCGGACCGTGCGGTTAGTAGATCGTCATCAGCTCGCGGTACTTCGGCAGCGGCCAGAGCTGGTCGTCGACGATCAGCTCGAGCTTGTCGATATGGTAGCGGATGTCGTCGAGGTAGGGACGGACCTCGGACTCGTAGCCCATCGTGCGCTCGGCGATATTCTCGACGTTGTTCCACTTCTTGCGCGCCTCGGTCATCTCGGCCGTGTGGGCGCGGATGTACTTGACGTGCTCGGCAATCTTGCGGATCGTCTTGATCTCCTCGGCGGCCATATCCTCGAAATCCTGAGGGAAGATATCCTTGATACCCTTGACATTCTCGATCAGGATGTTCTGGTACTTGATGGCGGTCGGGATGATGTGGTTGGCGGCCAGGTCGCCGATCACGCGCGACTCGATCTGCACCTTCTTGAGATAGGTCTCGTTCTTGACCTCGTAGCGGGCCTGGAGCTCGGTGCGGTTGAGTACGCCGTGGCGCTCGAGCAGCGCCACGCTTTCGGGCGTCAGGTATTCGCGGAAGGCCATCGGAACGTTATTGATGCCTTTGAGACCGCGGCTGGCGGCCTCACGGAGCCACTCGTCGCTGTAACCGTTGCCCTCGAAGCGAACGTTCTTCGACTCCTTGATATATTTGCGGATCACCTGAAGGATCGCTTCGTCTTTCTTGACGTTCTTCTCGATCAGCGCGTCGACCTCGGCCTTGAACCTGGTGAGCTGCTCGGTGACGGCCGCGTTGATGATGATCAGCGGGGGCGCGCAGTTGCTCGACGAACCGGTGGCACGGAACTCGAAGCGGTTGCCGGTGAAGGCGAACGGCGAGGTGCGGTTGCGGTCGGTGTTGTCGAGCAGGATCTCGGGGATCTTGCCGATGTCGAGCTTGATCTCGGTCTTCTCGTCGGGCGAGAGCTTCTTGTCGCTGATGCGCTGCTCGATCGAGTTGAGGATCGCGTCCATCGTCGAGCCGGTGAAGACCGACAGGATGGCCGGCGGAGCCTCGTGACCGCCGAGGCGGTGCGAGTTGGTCTCGCTGGCGATCGAGGCCATCATCAGTGTGCCGTAGTCGTGGGCTGCCTTCATCGTATTGACGAAGAAGGCGAGGAACTGGATGTTGGTCTTCGGGGTCTTGCCCGGTGCGAGCAGGTTGACGCCGGTATTGGTGGCCAGCGACCAGTTGCAGTGCTTGCCCGAGCCGTTGACGCCCATGAACGGCTTCTCGTGGAAAAGGACCTTGAGCTTATGCTTGGAGGCGACCTTGCGCATGATGGTCATAAGCAGCGTGTTGTGGTCGACGGCAATGTTGGCCTCCTCGAACATCGGGGCGCACTCGAACTGGTTGGGTGCTACTTCATTGTGGCGCGTCTTGAGCGGAATGCCCAGGCGGTAGGCCTGCTCCTCGAAGTCTTTCATAAAGTTGCTGACCCGTTCGGGGATGGCGCCCCAGTAGTGGTCGTCGAGCTGCTGGTCCTTGGCGGCCGTGTGGCCCATCAGCGTACGCCCGGTCTGCATCAGGTCGGGACGCGCGTTGTAGAGCGCCTCGTCGACCAGGAAGTACTCCTGCTCCCAGCCCAGCGTGGCGACTACCTTGGTCACGTCCTTGTCGAAATACTGGCAGACGTCGACCGCTGCCTTGTCGAGCGCGGCAAGCGACTTGAGCAGCGGGGTCTTGAAATCGAGCGCCTCGCCCGTGTAGGCGACGAAAATGCTCGGGATACAGAGCGTCTGGTCGATGATGAAGGCCGGCGACGAAGGGTCCCAGGCCGAGTAGCCGCGCGCCTCGAACGTGTTGCGCAGGCCGCCGTTGGGGAATGACGAGGCGTCGGGCTCCTGCTGGACGAGAAGGTCGCCGCGGAACGTCTCGAACGAGCCGCCCCCCCAGAGCGGCTCGAAGAAGGCGTCGTGCTTCTCGGCCGTCGAGTCGTTGAGCGGCTGGAACCAGTGGGTGTAGTGCGTTGCGCCGCGCTCCATGGCCCAGCATTTCATGCCGAGGGCCACCTGGTTGGCGACCTTGCGGTCGATGCGGCGGTTCTCCTCGATCGCCGTGTTGACGCTCTCGAAGACATCCTTGGGCAGGTACTGGCGCATCTGCTCGCGGTCGAAGACGTCGGAGCCGAAGTAACTCGATATTTTCTGGTCGTTGTGGGTGGCCGCGGACAGGTTCCGGCGGGAGATCTCGTCGAGGGCTTTGAAACGCAGTGTGGTCATTGTTCGGGAGGTTTGGATTATGTTGCAAATGTAGTATCTTTTCCCGAAAAATGCGTAAAATAAGGGGTGTACGGTGAATTTTTGTGCCGGATCGTGCGGAATACCCCCTTGGTGGCATGGGGTGTGCCGGGAAATGGGTTGTTTGAGGCGAGGGTGCGTCCTTTTAGTCGAACGACTGCATGCCCGACTGGGCGATGCGGATCATGCGCCGGTAGCGGGCCGGGTCGAGCTCGAGGAAGAAGTAGTGGATCGGGTCGACGCGCATGCCGTCCTTGCGTACCTCGTAGTGGAGGTGGGGAGCCAGCGAGAGGCCGGTGTTGCCCGAGAAGGCGATGATGTCGCCCCGGCGGACCCGCTGACCCCGCGTGACACCGACCCTGCTCAGGTTGCTGTATGCCGTTTCGTAGCCGTTGCCGTGGCTCAGCACCACGGTGATGCCGCCTGTTGTGGAGCGGGTGTTGATCTCCTTGACCACACCGTCGGCCGTGGCGAAGACGCGTGTTCCCTCGGGGACGGTGTAGTCGACACCCTGGTGGGCGGTCAGCGTCTTGTAGAACGGGTGGATGCGCATGCCGTACGAGGCGGTGAGCAGCGTGAGCCCGGGATTGTTGACCGGCTGGATGCCCGGGATGTGCTCGGTGCTGTCGCCCATGGCCGTGACGCGCGCCTGAAGGCGCGCGTAGGCCGAGCGTAGCCGCCCGAGGTTCTTGTCGAACTGGCGCGACTTGGCCGCGAACTCGTCGCCCAGCTCGCGGTTGGACTTGGTGAGCAGTTGCTCGTAAGCCTGCCAGCGGTCGGTGGCATACTGCCCGTCGAAATCGTAGGGCTCGGCTTCGAACAGCAGGTTGAAGACGTTGCGGTCACGCTCGATCACATTGTTCAGCACCGGCTCAAGCGAGTCGTAGCGCTGGCTGAGCGCTATGTACTCGCGCCGCAGCCTGGCTGTCGAGCGCTTCATCTCGTACTCGACCGGCGTGTCGAACAGGAACGAGAACCCGATATAGTAGATGACGGCCATGCCAACCCAGGCAAGCACGTGGATCGTCACGCGCAGCGCGTCGCGCTTGAAGCGCTGGCGCGGATCGTGGCCCGGGGGATGGATAACTGATTTCTTGCGTCGGAACATGGTTAGTCGGCTTCGTATGTGGTGGCCTTGGCCGATTCGATGATCCGGGTGAACTCCTCCTCGCTCATGTCGCGGCGGAAGTAGTTCATCGGGTCGACATGGCGGCCGCGGTAGATGACCTCATAGTGGAGGTGGGGACCCGTCGAGCGGCCGGTGCTGCCGACCTCGCCGATGATCTCGCCCCGCTTGACCTGCTGGCCCGGGGCTACGAGCACCTTGCTCAGATGGGCGTAGCGGGTCTTATAGCCGAAACCGTGGTCGAGCAGCACTTGCTTGCCGTAGCCTGCCACGGCCCGGTCGGTGGTGACGATGCCGTTGCCGGTGGCATAGACGGGCACGCCGGTGGTGCTGCCCAGGTCGATGCCCTCGTGGCCGATGTAGCGCTTGAGGATCGGGTGCAGCCGCATGCCGAACCGGCCGATATTGCCCCGCAGTTTGTTGCGGTCGAGCGGCCAGATGGCGGGAATGGCCAGCGCCATCGCCTCCTTGTCGCGGGCCAGTAACTGCATATCGTCGAGCGAGAGCGACTCGAGGTAGAGCAGGCGCGCCATGCCGTCGATGCCGCGCCATGCGTCGGTCATCAGCCGGGCATACGGGTCGCCGTCGAGGCGCGCGTAGTGCGAGTCGGGATAGGGGTCGTAGAGGCCGGGCACGTTCAGCGTGTCGGCCGCGAAGAGCGAGCGGTAGACGTTGTTGTCGCGGTGCTTGATCTCGGAGAGCTTGCGTGTGCCCGCGGCGATCTTGTCCTGCAGCAGGTTATATTGGAAGACGAGCTCGCGGTTGTCGCGGGCGATGCGGTACATCTTGGGCGTGTAGAAGAAGTAGGAGAAGAGCAGATTGACGATCGAGGCGAGGATAAATCCGATCAGAATCTTGCGTAAGACCCTGTAGAAACGGATCTTGAATGGGGCGGCAATCACTTCGTAAGTGAACGTCTGGGGGTTGAATCTGTATTGACGGTATGCCATGCCTGAAAAATCTTCGCGCTGTAATTGACAAAATTAGATGAAAATGACTAATTTTACAACCTATTTTGGAATAACGATTTTAAGCCGACATTATTTTATAGGTATAGATGGAATCAAACAAGATCCGCGAGACTTTTCTCGAGTTTTTCAGGGGCAAGGGGCATACGATCGTCCCGTCGGCCCCGATGGTCGTCAAGAACGACCCTACGCTGATGTTCACCAATGCCGGGATGAACCAGTTCAAGGATATTTTCCTGGGCAACAGCCCGGCTCCCTATAAGCGCGCGGCCGATACGCAGAAGTGCCTGCGCGTGTCGGGCAAGCACAACGACCTCGAGGAGGTGGGGCACGACACGTACCATCACACGATGTTCGAGATGCT
>JAFQJK010000030.1 GCA_017415005.1 Rikenellaceae bacterium | reverse complement strand
ATGGCCGTCCCGTCCGGGGCGTATGTCGCGACACAGCGTGCCGCAAGCCTCTAATGCTTGAAATTCTCGAAGAAGTCGTTGCCCTTGTCGTCGACGATGATGAACGCAGGGAAGTTCTCGACACGGATCTTGCGTACGGCCTCCATGCCCAGCTCGGGGAAGTCGATCACCTCGACCTCCTTGATGCTGTCCTTGGCCAGGATCGCGGCCGGGCCGCCGATCGAGCCGAGGTAGAACCCGCCGTACTTCTTGCAGGCATCCGTGACGGCCTGCGAGCGGTTGCCCTTGGCCACCATCACCATCGAACCGCCCAGGCTCTGGAACAGATCGACATAGGGGTCCATACGACCGGCCGTGGTCGGGCCGAAGCTGCCCGAAGCCATCCCCTGCGGCGTCTTGGCCGGACCGGCATAGTAGACCGGGTACTTCTTCATGTACTCGGGCATCGGCTTGCCCTCGTCGATCATCTGCTTGATCCGGGCATGCGCGATGTCGCGCGCCACGATCATCGTACCCTTGATATTAAGACGCGTCTTGATCGGATACTGCGATAGCTTCTCACGCACCTTGTCCATTCCCTCGTCGAGGTCGATCTCAACAGCCGGCTTCATGTCGGGCGCCGTCTTGGGCAGGAAGCGGGCCGGATTCTTCTCGAGCTGCTCGAGGAAGATGCCCTCCTCGGTGATCTTCGCCTTGATGTTGCGGTCGGCACTGCAGCTCACGCCGAGGCCCACAGGGCACGAGGCTGCGTGGCGCGGCAGGCGGATCACGCGCACGTCGTGCACGAGGTACTTACCGCCGAACTGGGCGCCCACGCCGCTCTCCTGGCAGATCTTCAGCACCTTCTCCTCCCACTCGAGGTCGCGGAACGCGCGGCCCCCCTCGTTGCCGCAGGTGGGCAGGTGGTCGAGGTAACCGGCCGAAGCCTTCTTGACCGTCGCGAGGCACGCCTCGGCGGACGTGCCGCCGATCACCAGCACCAGGTGGTACGGCGGACAGGCCGACGTACCGAGGTCCTTGATCTTCTCGCGGACGAACTTCGTGAGCGACTCCTCGTTGAGCAGCGCCTTGGTCTGCTGGTAAAGGAAGGTCTTGTTGGCCGAGCCGCCGCCCTTGGTGATGAACAGGAACTTGTAGGCTCGGCCGGGCTCGGCATAGAGGTCGATCTGGGCCGGCAGGTTCGTGCCGCTGTTCTTCTCCTCGGTCATCGTGAAGGGAACCACCTGCGAGTAACGCAGGTTACGGCCGGCATAGGTGTCGTATACGCCACGGGCGATATGCTCGGCGTCGTTGGCACCGGTGTAGACGTCCTCGCCTTTTTTGCCGATAGCGATCGCGGTACCCGTATCCTGGCAGGTCGGCAGCTCACCCTCGGCCGCAACGGCCTGGTTGAGCAGCATCGTGTAAGCCACGAACTTGTCGTTGTCGGTCGCCTCGGGATCCTTAAGGATATCGGCCAGCTTCTGAAGATGCGCCGCGCGCAGGTAGAACGACACGTCGGCGAACGCCTCGCGGGAGAGAAGCTCGAGCCCCTTGGGGTCGACCTTGAGGATTTTGCGGCCGTCGCAGTCGACGACCTTCACGTAGTCTTTGGTCAGCAGGCGGTACTCGGTGGTATCCTCGCCCAGCGGGAACGGTTCCTGATACTTAAATTCCGGCATAATGGTCCTTTATTTTAAATGCAAGACAACAATTCGCGTTTCAGAGCAACAAAGATAGCGATTCTATTCGGAAAAACGCGCGGCGGCGGCAGCGAAAAACGCCGGCGCGGCACGACATCCGGCCGGAGCGGACAGCCGCGAAGTGCCGGTGCAGCGCCCTGGCTGCCAAAAACATGCCGCATCCGCGCGCCGTGCCCGAACCCGGCCCGTTTTCGGGATAAATGATGCGCAGGTGTGCCACAAATCCAAAAAAAACCTTAACTTTGCACCGTTTGCAACGAGCATACATACATTTAACTAATAATACTTTTCGATTATGGTTTCTTACAAAGAACTTGGCTTGGTCAACTCCAAGGAGATCTTCAAGAAGGCGATCGAGGGCGGCTACGCCATCCCGGCCTTCAACTTCAACAATCTGGAACAGATGCAGGCTATCATCCAGGCTTGCGTTGAAAAATCGTCTCCGGTGATCCTGCAGGTATCGAGCGGCGCGCGCAAGTACGCCAACCAGACCCTGCTCCGCTATATGGCACAGGGCGCCGTCGAGTACGCCAAGGAGCTGGGCAAGAACATTCCGATCGTTCTGCACCTCGACCACGGCGACAGCTTCGAGCTTTGCAAGGACTGTATCGACATGGGCTTCTCGTCGGTGATGATCGACGGCTCGCACCTGCCCTACGAGGAGAACGTAGCCCTCACCAAGAAGGTCGTTGAGTATGCACACAAGCACGACGTGACCGTCGAAGGCGAGCTGGGCGTGCTGGCCGGCGTGGAGGACGAGGTTTCGGCCGAGCACCACACCTACACCGAGCCCGACCAGGTGGAGGACTTCGTAAAGAAGACCGGCGTAGACTCGCTGGCCATCTCGATCGGTACGTCGCACGGCGCCAACAAGTTCAAGCCCGAGCAGTGCACCCGCAACGCAGACGGCATCCTCGTTCCGCCCCCCCTGCGCTTCGACATCCTCAAGGAGATCGAAAAGCGCATCCCGGGCTTCCCGATCGTGCTCCACGGCTCGTCGTCGGTGCCCCAGGACCAGGTGGCCATCATCAACAAGTTCGGCGGCGCCATGAAGGATGCCATCGGTATTCCGGAAGAGCAGCTGCGCGAGGCCGCCAAGTCGGCTGTCTGCAAGATCAACATCGACAGCGACGGCCGTATCGCCATGACCGCTGCCGTGCGCGAGGTACTCTACACCAAGCCGGCCGAATTCGACCCGCGTAAGTACCTGGGCCCCGCCCGCGACAACCTCAAGAAACTCTACATGCACAAGGTGGAGAACGTACTGGGCAGCGCCGGCAAGGCATAGCCTGCGGACGCTTCCAATGAACAAGGCTGCCCGAAGATCGGGCAGCCTTGTTCATATCCGGTTCACGGCCACGAGATTCTTTCGCCCGAAATTTTGCAGGTTCGCGAAATATTGCTACTTTTGCGCCGTATTATTTACAACCCTTAAAATCTTTTATCATGAACCATTACGAAACCGTTTTCATTGCCACGCCGGTTCTTTCGGACGTTCAGTCGAAAGAGGTGCTTGACAAATTCCGCGGTGTTATCACCGAAAACGGCGGTCAGATTGTTAGCGAAGAGGACTGGGGCCTGAAGAAACTGGCCTATCCCATTCAGAAGAAGACCACCGGCTTTTACTTCCTCGTCGAGTTCACCGGCGAAGGCGACCTGATCGAGAAGCTCGAGACGCAGTACCGCCGCGACGAGCGCGTGATCCGTTTCCTCACCTTCAAGATGGACAAGTACGCTGTCGAGTACGCAGAAAAACGCAGAACCAAAATCAAAAAAGCAGAGTAAGCCATGGCACAGAATCAATCGGAAATCAGATACCTGAACCCTCCCACCGTAGAGGTCAAGAAGAAGAAATACTGCCGCTTCAAGAAGGCAGGCATCAAGTACGTAGACTACAAGGACGCCGAGTTCCTCAGGAAATTCCTCAACGAGCAGGGTAAGATCCTCCCCCGCCGCCTGACCGGCACTTCACAGAAGTTCCAGAAAAAGGTGTCGACCGCCGTTAAGCGGGCCCGCCACCTGGCGCTGCTGCCTTTCGTAACCGACTTGATGAAATAATTAAAACCTAACGAGAACAATGGAAGTCATTCTGATACAAGACGTGGACAAGCTGGGTTACAAGAACGACATCGTGTCGGTACGTCCCGGCTATGCCAACAACTACCTGATCCCGCAGGGAATGGCCACGCTGGCCACTCCCTCGGCCAAGAAAGTGCTGGCTGAGAACCTCAAGCAGAGCGCCCACAAGGAAGCCAAGCTCGTAGCCGACGCAGAGGCGCTCGTGGCCAAGCTGGCCGATGTGACGCTGACGCTGAGCGCCAAGGCCGAGGAAGGCAAGATCTTCGGCTCGGTGACCGCAGCCGACCTGGCCGCCGCACTCGAAGCCAAAGGCATCACGATCGACCGCAAGAACATCTCGGTCGAGGGCGTGAAGCAACTGGGCGCCTATGAGGCCGAGGTCAAAGTGTACAAACACATCAAGGGTACCGTGAAGTTCGAGGTGGTTGCCGCCGAATAGTCGCGTACATCCCACACATATTAAAGGAGCCTGCATCGCGATGCAGGCTCCTTTGTTATTGTTATGCGACTGCGCTGATCGACAAGACGACACGGCCTATGACATAGCGGGACAGGAACAATGCGCGTAAGCCCTTGGTAAGACAGGGACACAGAACAGACGGACAAAAGATGCGGGAAGCAGGTCACAAGGGAAGGTTGCGCGGAGAACCGGCCCGGCAACAACCGGACAGCGCACCGCAAAGGCCATAATGAAACGGACAGGTACGGGTGACAGGCCGGTCATGGCAATGGCATGGGCTCCAGGGCGCCGGCACGGGAGCAGCAGGAGGATGAACGCAGGGGCACAGAGCGTGCAGGGGTTTCGGGAATGAGATCCGGCAGAGCGGGAGACGTCTCAGGGGCGAAGCGAGAAAACGGTACGGCACGCAAGACCGGTCAGGTACGGATCAGCGCATAATAGGATTCGCAAAGCCCCACCCGACCGTCACGATCGGAGGCTCGGTCGCCAGGCATGCCCTCGAAAGGCTCGCCACAGGACAGGAGCAGCAAGATCCGGGCGGTCTGTCCGACATCGGTCTCCGCAGGCAGCTCGCCCGATACGCAGGCCCGGCGGACAGCCTCGGTCCAGACCCCGAGCTGCGCCTGCCGCGACAACCGCATGACCTCGTCATAGCGCTCGTAATGGCAGGCCGCCTGACAGGCGATATGGAGGGAGGCGAGGCGCGGATCGTCGATCCCGAGCTCCCGGATCAGCCGGTAGCGCGCGTCGGTAACACGCCTCGCGTCACGGATGAACTCGGCAAGCGTCGCGCCACGCGCCAGAAGCCCGGCACGACGCTCCCCGCCGTCGGTATCCAGCACATAGCGCTCGACGATACACCGGAAAAGGTGCTCTTTGGTATGGAAATGATGAAAGACAGTGCCGCGCGACAGGCCGGTGGCGCGTTCGATGTCGCCCACAGCAATCCGCCCGTAACTGTCGGTCAGCAGCAACCGGTAGACATCGCGCAAAATCTTCTCTCGGGTATGGCGGCCACGCATAGTCAATAACAGTAAAGTTCGTCGGTCAGTTGTCTGATGATCCCGGCGTTGCGGGTAAAGTAGTTCATCCGGAAGAGCGTGCCGCTACCCGACACAAAGGTGGACATCCGCATCAGTGCCTCGATCCGACGGCGGACGACGCCGCAGGCCGCGCTGCCGCGCCCCACCACATTGCTCATGATCTCGGTGGCGTTGAGCACGCACATCTCCTGGCTGTCGCTCTCGCACAGGATATGCGACGACTCGAACTGGAAATCGCTCAGGTAGAACGAGGCCCTGTTGCCGTTGTCATAGCGGCCCTCGGCGGCAACCTGCTCGATACGGGCGATCATCGCGAGAACTCCGGCTTGCAGCAACCCGACCTCATCGGACGAGATCAGCCCCATTCGGTGGAAGTAGACGATATCGCCCGCCAGGTTGCGGAAGAGCTCACGGTTGAGAATGAAGGTACTCGACCCGATCGCCTGCAGATCGTCGTACAAGGCCTGTAACCTGGGTATCCGTGCCTCGGGAATAACGGTCTCGCCGAAGGTTTGCCGGCGATCGGCAGGCAGGCGCTCGGTATTGGCGCTCTTGAAAACATAGTAGCGTAACAGCGCCTCCGATTCAAGGCAAAAGGGGATCGGAAGGCTCGTGCAGCAGAAATAGATACGCGACGACCGGGAGCGGGCCAACTGCCCGATCTCGTCGCAAAAGTCGCCGAAAAAGACCGCGCTGTCGGCCGACGGCCCGCTATCGGGCTGGCCGCCGTAGAGCTGCAGCTCCCAGCTCGTGCCGCACGCATTCTCAAGCGCCTTGTCAAGCGAGATATTGAACTCGCGGGCCAGGGTGGCCGCCTCGGTCAGCGAGAAGGAGACCTCCCCCTTCCTGCGCCGGTATACGGCCTCCTTGAGCAGCCCGAGGGCCTCCCGGATCTCGCGGACGGTCCGGTCGCCGCACTTCTCCTCAAGCTTGCGGAACAACAGCAGGTTGGCCGGGTGGTTGATCGTTTTCATAGCAGACATACGGGTAAAATGATTTCTGTTGAGCGCTCGCCGGACACTGGCCCGGCGTATCGTGCGGGCGGCGCGGACAGCCGCGATCAGTTCGGAGCGTAGTAACGCTGTTTCACATAGGCCTTCGTGCGCGAGCGGTCGGCCATCGAGACATAGACGACCCCATACCTGAAGTATGAATTATTACGGGTGAAAAACGCATAGAGCTCGCCCGCATCGCCCCGGACAACCTCCTTGCCGACGCTGACCACCCCGTTGAGCGAGAGGGTCAGCCATCGGTCCTCATCGCCGGGCGACTCGACTTTCGCGGCAACGGCGCTCGGCCAGAGGTAGGTCCCGGCCGCGGCGTTGAACGGCGCCAGGCGCCGGACCGTAACGGTCCGGGTCAGTGTTCCCGTCCGGATCGTGACCGTCCCCTCGGAGGCGGTGCCGAACCCGGTATCCATCGCGATCTTCAGTCCGACGGTCGTCGTACCCGAAGGATCGAGCGGGATGTCGCCCGACGGACTGACCGTCATGGTCCCCGCTCCCGACACGTTCGTGCCGACGGTCATCAGGGGTACACCCCGCAAACCCGCGTCGGTAGTGACCGTGACAGCCACTATCCCCCCGGCCACGGTAAGCGGATCGTCGGTATGGGCCTCGAAGCGGCTGTTGCTCACCCCAAGGTAGTAGGCGCCGTTATCGACGATCTCGTGCGACGAGAGGTCGGTCACGACAATCCCGTAGTCGATATTGGCGGGAGGCATCGGATCGGAGCCTCCGCCCAGCACCTCCTCCAGCGTCAGGTAGCCCGGCGCCGCGCTCCGGATCGTAAAAGAGTAATAGCGGTTGCGCTCGACACTGAGCAGGTTCTGGTCCGGATCGCAAAACGCCAGCCGGTAAAAATAGGTATTCCCTTCGTAACGGCCCTGTACGATCAGCGATGTATTGCCCCACGGGTCCGACTCGAACATATAGAGCGGGCTCCCCGCCGTCGTGTTGTCCTCGGCGGGGCTGTAACCGCCCATGCTCCCGTCGCCCGACATACCGGACAGGTAATGCGCAAAGCCGTAGGGCTTGAGGATCGGTCCGCCACTGCGGTAATAGCTGCCGTTGCGGTTGACATAGATGGCTCCCACGGCGAGCAGCTCGAAGCCGGGCGCCGTACTGCTGACCGTCACCTTGGCCGCGATGCGCCTCAGGGGCAGCTTGTTGATCGCAGTACCGATACGCGTGTACCGGTTGATCCCGTCCGGGGCCTCCACCATACCGGTCATCGGAATGGCCCGGGCGGGCACATAGGGAACGGCAGCCCCGAACCCGGCCGCCAGCGGAACGGTCCGCAGCCGCTCGTTCAGGTCCGCCACCTTGGCCCCGGCCAGCACCGAGGCCAGTCCGGCCGCGTCGAAATTGACCGGTCCGGAACCGGGATCGAATTGCGACCCGGCGTTGGCGATGACCAGTATCCGACCCGGCACTGTCGTTTCGGTCAGCTCGGCGACCGTCGCCGTACCGGTATACTGCGCCTCAACAGCCTCCGAGAACACGGCATTGTCGCCGGTCCCGGTAAATACCAGCACCCAGGGCGTGTCTCCCACCGCATCCTCGTCGGCCAGCGCCTTGGACACCGGCCGGGCAAAACTGTCGGCATCGGTGTGTATCTCGATGCGTACCTTGGCTCCCGGATCGCCCGGTCGGGGCGGAATGCCGCCGGCCTCCTCCCTGGCACAGGCGGCCATCGTCAGCACGGCAGCCGCGAGCGCCGCCATCCCGAAGGGGCGGCACCATAAAGCCGTCACGCTTGCTATTCGTTTGCTTATCCGTATCATATTCGATCGTTCCTTCTTGGCGGGATGTCCGTGAGGGCCGCACGGCCCACACGGTCCCATTCATTACATGGTCATTCCTTGATGCAGCGCACCGACTTATAGCTGTTGGACACCGAGTTGTAGACCGGAGCATCGGTCACCACCGGGTCACCGCCCGTCGCCGGACTCGTCATCCACGACCCGAGGGTCCCGGTCCAGTAGTCAAGCCGGCGACCGAGGTAGACCGGCGCACCGGTCGCATTGGCGCGGGCACCCGACGCAGGCATAAAGAGCGATGTTCCGGTCTGCGGATTGACGAATATCCGCCCGATGTGGGCGACCGTACTGCCGCTGCCCACGGTCGTCGACTGGCCCTGGCCGGCTACGCTCACGTTGCGCGGCATGCGGCGGTCGAAATAGCCGTCGGCATAGTACCCCCAGAGCGAGACGGAGGTCGCGGAACCCGAACCGATCAGCCCGGCCGCCATCTCGGCCGCCGTCGGCTTGCGGTATCCCGCCGGGCAGACCTCGCCCGCAGTGGCCGGGGGCACGGCGCTGCCAACATTGTCGGCCGGCGTGGCGGCTCCCAGCGTGCCCTGTCCGAAATAGTAGCCGGCCATGCTCGGGCGCACGGTAAAATTATCGGGCGATCCGGCCGTCAGCGTGGCCGTATTGCCTCCGGCAGGCGAAGTGACGTTGAACGGGGCCCATGACATCCAACTCACAACCGGTGCGGCCACCTGTCCCTGGCGCGCATAAACCAGGAAGGTCGTCCCCTGGTCGATCAGGCGCACGGCCACCACGCCGAACCGGTTGTACGCCTCCCCGATATCGCCGTACTTCTCGATACCCATCCGGAACCGGACCGGACCGTTGCCCGTAATATGCCGCCGGTATGCCTCGACAAGGTAATTCTCGGCATTGCCCGGATTGTCGGTCAGCGCAGCCGGATCTTTGGACCACCCGGTGTCGAGCATGATCCAGTGCATACCCTGCACGACGGTCGCCGACCACCGGCCCGTATAACCGTCCATGCGGATCAGCCGCTCGCCGACCTCGTCATTACGCCAGAACACGCCGACAAAACGGTAGAGCGAAGGCGAAGCCGGTTCGAGCTCATGCCCGGCCTTGAGCACGTGATGCGTCACGGTGATCGACTTCGATGCGGCACCGGCAAGCGAGAACGTCAGCTTGGTCGCCTTGTCGTAATCGGTGCCCGACGGCAGCGTCTGGCCGCTCGTACCGGCCGTGGTCGCCTTGACCGTGAAGATGCGCTGGCCCGGGGTCGCCGTACTTACGGAACCGTTGGACGGTACATCGGGACTCGAAGCCGACCAGTCGATCCGGTAGGCTGTGCCTTCGCCCGCCGTAACCGTCAGGTCGGGCGTCGCCGTAGCAGGCGACCAGGTCACACGGAACGACCGCTCCTCGATACCCTCGCCTGCATTGTCATACGAGGCGAACATCAGCGCATCGGTCTCCTCATCGTCGATGTCGTAAATGCGAATTTCAGGCTCTGCGGGCCGGTCGTCCCGGACACAGCGCACCGACATGCCGAAAGTCTGCATCATCCTCACGATATAAGTACCGGGCCACCCGCCCGCCTGGTGCACGACGGCGTTCTTGTAGCCGTTCACGGCCACTTCGCGCTGCGAGGTCGCCGTCCAGTAATTACCGGCCGAAGCAGGCCAGTTGAGCCGGCCATCGGCCGCCTCCCGATAACCGGCCGACGGCATGAACAGTGAAGCGTCGTTATGGGGATTGTAATATACCCGGCCGACGTAGCCCACCCGGTGACTATCCCTGTTCACGGTAGTCAACGTGCCGGGGTCCGCAGCGTTCTGGGCCTGCATGGGATTGCGGTCGAAAAATCCATCGGCATAGAACCCCCACTGGGAATTCGCGTTCCAGACCTGATCGAAGTCCGCGTTGGATGAAAAGCCCGCCACCGGATCGTTCCACAGGCTCTGGCGCAGCTCAGAGCGCGCCACGGCGCCCTCGTTATTGGGGCCGACCACACTACCCTCATAAGGCCTCCTGTATCCGGGAGGGCAGGTTTCCCAGCTCTGGCCCAACGTATTCCAGTATCCGTAGAGGTAGTTCAACTCGCCAAGCCAACCCGTGACAGCTCCGGGGTAGGCGGGATGATAGGCACGGCGGATCATCGACAGGTCTTTCACGCCCCACTGGAAAAAAGCCCCGGCCTGCGTCGGATACTCGACGAACACACCGTCCCTGTAAGCCACATCCACCGACTGCGCCTGATCGTTCATCCCCCGCGCCGTCAGGTTGTAGGGGCTGAACTTCACCGCGTAGGCCCGGTCGCCGGGATCGGTCGGACGCATCACATAGTCCGGCGCCTCGCCCTGGCGTACATAGATGATCGACTTGAGCGTCGATCCCCATGAATACATCGTGGTCACTTCCACCTTCCCGTAACGGGCCGGCGCTTCGTCGGTCGGCTGATAGGTGCTTTTCAGTCCGATCCGGAAATAGACCATCCCGGTCCCGGACACCTCCTGCTTCCCGTCGGTCACATAATAGGCCTCGGGGTCGCCCGGATTGGCGGTCAGCACGCCCGGATCAAGCGTCGGCGAGTCGCTCAACTCGATAAAATCGCCCCCGGTAAGCACACGGGCGCTCCACGGGTTCGTCGCCGACCCGTTCTGCGCATAGATGATGCGCTCGCCCCGCTCACCGGCCCGGTGGAAAGTACCCACCCAGGTGCTCTGCGAATAATGGCTCCACATGGAGGGAGGAGTAAACTGCGTAGCCCTGACACGGATATGCCTGCGCAATCCGTCGGCATGGAGCACCAGCGTATGGTCGTACTCGCCCGGGGCCACATCGGCTCTGAGCTGCAACTTGAAAAAGCCCTCGCCCGAAGCCGGATCATAAGCGAAATACTTGCCGTCGGCATCGGTCAGGTGTGCATAAAAGTCGTCGATCCGGGTCGTTCCGTCGGCCATAAAGGTATCGAGGTAAACATTGCCGACATAACGGTCGGGCGTCCAGAAATAGACGTGCGGATAGTAGACGCTCGTGGCGACCACCTCGGTGCTCGACACCTTCAGCTCACGTTCGTCGATGTCGCCGTCCACCTCGGTGCGGTCCCAATCCTGCACGGTGTAGATCAGTTCGATCTCGTCGGGCTGGATCGTGAGCAGGTACTCGGTATGCTTGCCCGGCGCCCAGGGGTCGACACCCCCGAACGGTACGGACAGTGTCTTCTCGGGACCGTCGCCGACCGTGAAGGTCACCTTGAGGGTCATCTTGTCGAAAGCCTCGCGCGTGGAGGTCGTCCCGCTCATCGGGATCATCATCAGCGCATGGCGCGGACCCTCGCTTCCGGCCAGGTACTTAAACTGCGGCTCGTGCTGGCTGGTCAGCGGCTCGCGCGTCAGCAACCCCGTGAGCGCGAGATCGCCGTACACGTTGTCGCCGTCGGCAAGGCCCCAGACCGGCCCAGAGACGGGATCGGCCTGGACACGCCCCGCAGAGCCCTTCAGTACGCCCCCGATCGTCGCCGCGGTGATCTTCACGGCAGGACCGGATGGGAAGAACCGGTCGAACCGGTCGCCTTTGCGGGCCAGCAGGGTGACGCGCGTGAGCGCATGGTTGAAAGTGAGCTTCACCTGCTGGTTGTCCAGCGGCGAGGTCGCCGACCAAAGCAGATCGCGGTGCTCGGCAGGGTCGCCGCTCAGCGTATAGTCCATCGTCATCTGCGGACGGCTCCCGTCGAGGGCAAAACCGACATCCAGCGCGCCGCCCGTCCCATCGAATGCGCTGCGGAGCGGAAAGTAGGCAAAGAACTGCAACCGGTCGGCATCATTGCCGGGCCAGTACTGGGCAGGCGAATAGACGAACCGGCCGTCGGCCACGGTGACGGGCATATGGTCGATCGAAGGATCGCCCGGATTGCGGCCGCCCGCGTAACCGTACCCGATACTCGCCGGAGAGCCCCGGTAATGGAAAGCAGACACGGCGAACACATTGCCGTCGGCCATCACGCCTCCCTCGACGGGCGCGCCCTTGGCCTCGGGCCCGTCCGTCGAGGGCGACGCGGCAGCCTGCTGCCGGACAGACTGGAAAACGATCGCATCTCGAACGGCATCGCCGATCCCGATCCGCTCTTCCTTCAGGCACCCGGCAAGGAGCAAGGCCAGCGCCAGTGCCGGCAGCATCCTGCCAATCCCGTGTATCCTGGTATATCGTCTCATGGACTGTTGTTTCAATTCATTCATATTCGAAACATTACTATTGGGTACGGATCGCCGTCTACAATCCATTCTTGTCGCGTACGCACCGGACCGGGAGCGCCGTCTGGCGGTCGGTTCCGACGGTGAAACCGAGCGAACCGGAACGGAAGCTCATCGGCAGTACGCCGGCACCAGAGAAGGCCCCCGAGCCGGGATAGCTGCCCTCGGATCCGGTGAGGCCCATGCCGGTCTGCGGTACCAACTGCCCGGCGGCCGGGAAGTAGCCCGCAGCCGGGAAGAGGTAGCCGCGCGTCCAACTGCCGGGAACGGACAGTCCGCCCCATACGGCCGAAGCGGCATCGGGCACGCGCCAGCCCGGGGGACATGGATCGAACACGCTCTTACGTTGGCCGGAAACCGTCCACAGCGCATCGTTGTAGCCCGTCACATCGGACGTGTACCAGTCGCCGGCAGATGCCGAGTAGTACATCGTTACCGGATTGGCCACCGCGCCCGGGGCATTGTTGACCGCGGTGACCGGGGCAACGTCGCGCGCCACGGGACCGTCGGTACCGTAAAGCGTCTTCAGGGCCGACTGGCCCGTACCGGACACGGTCGCCGGGCCGGGAAACGGATCCTTACGGCCCCATTGATAATAAAGGCCATAGGTGGCCAGCGCCCGCTCGTCGGTATCTGCCAGGATCGTCCGCGACACGTCATCGGTCTGCACGCCGACAGCCCCCAGGTTGCGGTCCATAAAGAGGTTGTCGGCCCCCGATGCCGAGCGGTAGCGGTAGACCAAGCCGCCCCCCACCCAGGCACTCGTCCAGGCGGCCGGCCACGGAATCTCCTGCCGCACATCGTCGCCGGGGCGGTAGTCGGTCACCCAGATGTGCCAGCTCCAGGCGATCCGATCGCCGCTGTCATAGCGGCCGTTGCCGTTATTGTCCTTGTAAACAGCCACCACCGCGTTGCCCTGCACCTCGCCGGGCGTCACGAGCAGGTAGCTCCGTGCAAAGTCCCGGCGGTCGATGACCGCGCGTACGGCACGCACCGGGGTACCCGCCCCGAGCCCCTTGCCCGCAATACCGGCCTGGTCGGACCAGACGAGCTCGGCCCGGATCAGACCGGCCACCCCGTCGGCTGCCGTGAGCTGCGGCGAGGAGAGCGCAAGCAGCGCAAGTGCCCGCGCGTCATTGGCCCGGCTGATCGGAATGCCTATCGGATCGCTGGCCGGTGCCACGATATAGCTGTTGGCCTCGGGCAACAGATCGACCGGATCGGTCAGATCCTCGCCGGGACGGCGCGTCTCCTCCCACGGCGTCACCGCGCCGTCGAACTCGATCGCATCGTTGAGCCGGCCCGTCATCCGGAATATGTAGTTGCGGGGGGCCGTATGGTCGTCCGGATGCGCCGCACTGCCGTCGCCGATCCCGAAGGTCGTACTCATCGGCCCGCGCCAGTCATCGAAGCCGACTGTCAGCACGTAGGCGCGGTCGGGCTGGAAGACCGGGTCGAAGCGGTTCTCGGGCAGGACGATCCGCGGGGCCGTCCACAGGTAACCGTTCGGGGCATCGGACTCGAAATCGCCGTTCGGAGCTCCGATGGCAAAGGTCCGCGGAGCGGCATAGGGGCCGCCTGCGGCCTCCGTATTGTTGGGATGGGCCGCGCCGGACACCTGCGTATCGAACAGGAACACCCGCGAGGGAACATTGGAGATCGCGATCGTGCGGGCCGCATCGCGGATACCGCCGATCGGCGTACGCAGGCTCAGATCGAGCCGGATACCGAGACGGACCACCTCGACCGGCCAGTCGGCACCGGACACCGATACCGGGGCTGAAGCGCCGGGCGGCGTATAGGTCAGCGACCGGTCGCCGGTCACCGTCACGCCGCGGTAAAGGCTCGTCATCGGGATCGGCTTGTCGGCCGCGAAGGCCGAGGCGGCGAACGACTCGCCGTCGAGGTCGGATAGCACGGACGAGCCCGGGGCAAAGGCCTGCAGCCGGGCCGACAGCGCGGCATCGGACGACTCGTTGGCAATGAACACGAAATCGTAAGTGCCGGTGGTCATCGCGATCGTCAGCGGATCGGCTCCCGAGGCCCCCAGGTCGGGTACGTAGGCATGGTAGGCCAGCCGTCCGCCCGGAACCCGGTAGACCAGCACCCGCAGGTCGCGGATCGCATTGTCCTCGGCCGTCCCGTCCGTGCCTCCCGCGCGGACCGCGGGCACCGTCAGCCGTAACGCGGCAGCCTCGCCCCCGGCAACGCCGGGGACGAGGGCCTCGCGCTCCTTGAGGCAGGAAGCCAGCAGCAGCGCCGCCGCGAGGAGGAGCAATGCAGAAATGCGGTTATTTCGTATAGCGATCATATCAGGTGCACTGTTTTACGGACCCTTGGTCAGAACTCTTTGTCAATCGGAGGGCGCTCGCCCCACCGGGCCTGCTCGACCTTCACGCCGACACTGCCGTCGGCCGCGAAAGTCAGCTCGAAAATATTGAGCAT
This sequence comes from Rikenellaceae bacterium, assembly GCA_017415005.1. Taxonomy (GTDB): domain Bacteria; phylum Bacteroidota; class Bacteroidia; order Bacteroidales; family Rikenellaceae; genus RGIG1874. Next base: position 21,843 of record JAFQJK010000030.1, on the reverse strand, counting down.
CCCGTTCTTCGCCATAAGCGGGTGCATCACGCCATTGTCGTCGGCCTGGTGCGTCACCGTGGCGATCGTCCCCGACGGGTCGCCGACCGAGATCGACACCTCGCGGCCCGCATCGGTCGAGAGAACGCTGAACGAAGGCTCGGCACCGGCCGGGTCGGGCGCCTCGATCACGCTACGATCGGCCGGGTTGCGACCCGAGACGGGCCTGTGCATCACGTCGCCCGCCGCCTTCATGCCGGTCCATCCCGGCTCGCCGCGGAAGCTGAACGTATTATACTGCGTGCCCATCGCGACATAGACGTCGTCGAGGCTGGCCGAGGTCTTGTTGGCGAGCCCGCGGACCCGGATAAAGATACCGGCCACCACGCGGCGGATCGGAAGGTCGACATGCTCGGCCGCCCCGGCCGTATGGTTGGCGACCACCGCCTCGCCCCACATCAGGTCGTCGGAAGTGTCGTAGAAAGCACCGTCGGAAGCGAGCGGCTGCAGGTCGACCGAAGCTGCCGACAGGCGGTGGCCGGGCTTCATATCCGTCACGCTGACCCGGTCGAGGCAGTTGGCGACAGCCATGACATAAAGGCGCCCGCGCCCCGGATGGTTGAGCGTATGCACGGCGCCGAGCCGCGAGGGGATCACCTCGAGCAGCGCCTTACCGGCATCGTCGAACACATAGGCCGTCACCTGCCGCACATCGGCAGGTGCGATCGGGTCGTGCCCCGCGAAGAGCGGCGCCGTGATGCGGATCGTCGGGAGGTTACAGTCGGTCCAGTCCTCATTGACGCAACCCGAGAGCGCAACCGCCCACAAAGGCAGACACACCGCCAGCAGCAACCTGCGCCTTGTCTGGTATCGTTTTTTCATTCCGGTCCGTTTTGTCATTTCCGAGCGTCTCGCTGCGTGCGGGGCATCGGGCGGCAGCGCGTGCTGCCATAGTACCCGGGCAGGCGGTCAGGCCCGCCCGGATGGAATACCGGCGGTCGTTGGCGATGGAATCTGCCGGTCAGGGTCCGAACCGGCCGGGAAGCGCGCGGCTTCCCGACCTGTCGGCGTCATCAGCATGTCGGTTTAGAACTCCTTGTCGATCACAACGACACCCTTCCACTTGGCCTGCTCGACCTTGACGGTCACATTGGCAGGCTCGGGGATCTCGGGGTTCTCGGTCTTGTGATCGTCGGGATCGGCGAGGTCCTTGGTGAGCTTGACGTTCACCTCGTAGCGCATGCCGTTGTCGAGAGGTATGCCATTGCCCTGCTGTCCGTCAACCTCGTATCGGTCACGGCTGCTGAAGTGTACCGGCCAGAACAGCGTCTCGGTGCCGACGAACGTACCCTCCTTGTAGACATAGCGGGTCGCCCATACCGTGATGATCGTGTTGGCCTTGGGACCGGCAGCGGTCGAACCGTCGTAAGCCGAGTGCGGAGGCAGCGCATAGAACGAGCGGGTGAACCTGTTGGCCACCACGTTGTCGACCTGGCTGCCGCCCTTCTCCCAGTCACCCTCCCAGGTAGCGGCAAGGATTGTCTCGGCACCGGCCGCACCGAACTGGTCGGCATCGGCATGCGGGGTACCCTCCCAGTTGTCGAACACCGACGCCGACGGCACGAGCCCCGAATAAAGCGCCTTGGTGGTCGGAGCAGAAGCTACGGCTGCGATCTGCGCGTAGGTCGGCGTGAAAGTCGGGATATAGTGTGTGTACGACGCGCTGTAAAGCACGGCCGCCCCCTCAAGGATCACATACGATTTCGTCGTGGTCGAGATCCAGGCATCGTCGATCTGGTCGCCGCCGGCCTCCGTGAGACCGCCCTTCCAGCCGAAGGCCGAGGTCGGGTCGATGCTCAGGTCGATACGGGCCAGCACCGGATTGACCTCCGATACGGTCACCTCGGCGGTCATCGGATCACCCTCCTGGCTGGGAGTCACCCAGGCCGTCGAGGGGATCGAGGCCGAGCCGTAGACCCAGATCTTGCCGGTGGCGCTCGCACCGTAATCGGTGGCGATGTCGGCCAGCGACTTGATCTTGTCGTTGAGCGTAGCCACGCTCGTCACGCCGGTCGTTACGTCGCCCGCATTGCCCACGATCACCACACGGGTCACGTTGGTCGTCACGTCGCTGCCGTCGAAAAGCTCGCCGCTGCCGCCGACCAGGTTGGTCAGCGCGCTGAAATGCCTGGCCTCGGCCAGCGTGTTGTTGCCATTGAACAGGAACACGCTCGCCTCCTTGATGTTCACACGGTTCTGGTGCTCCGACCCGTCAACCTCGTCCATCGCGTAGGTCGTGGGATAGTTGGCCAGGTTGAACTTCAGCACGATGCGCGCATGGGTCGGGGTGCCACCCCCGCCCGGAGCCGGGCCGCCGTCCTCCTTGGAGCACGCCGACGCGATCAGTGCAATTGCAAAAGCTGCCGCAAAAAATTTGTAAAGTTTCATAGCGATTCGGTTTAAATTGAAATTGGTTTCTGTTGGTTCTCTCGGTTATGTGGTTTTGCCGTTCCGCTCTGCCGGCTCAGCCGGCGTTGGACAGCTGCGGGCGAGCGGGCACCGGCAGCATGGATGGTCAGGTCATGGTCTTCATAGGCCTTCGGATTATGCTTGTTCGACTCTCGGTTCTCATGGTCTATCGGATATTCTCGTAGTAAATCCTGATGAACGCCGCCTGGCGCAGGAAGGGGAAGAACTCGCGCATCATGTAGCGGTAAGGATCGCCGCGGTCGAGCCGCATCAGCTCGCCGAGCCGCCCCCTGTTCCGCTGCGTGTCCCACACCGGCATACCGTCGATGACCGCGAGCACGCGGTCGCGGGCAGGCATCCGGCTCCCGGCCACCAGCTCGCGGAGCCCCGTCCAGTCGACCGCCCCGTTGTAGAGATAGATGGCCGAGGCAGGGACCGACGTATGGGCCGTGAGGAAGTCGCGGAGCGCCGCGGCACGCGCAGCGCCGAGCCGGTCGTTAAGGTCGCCCGTACCCTCGGGCGAGGCGAAGCCACCGATCACCACGCGGGTCAGCCGGCTGTCACACGACCGCTCGATCGCCCGGGCCACGGCGACCACCTCGACCAGCGACAGGTTGTTGCCCATATAGTCGCGGTCGATCGTACGCCGGCCCTGCCGGAAATAGACCGTCACCGACCCGTCGCGGTTACGGTCGACGAACTGCCCGGCCGCTTTCTGATCGCCGGCTGTCAGCGCGGTCCCGGGAGGCATGGCCTCGAAGGGCGAGCCGTCGAGTTCGGAATCGGGGCGGACAAAGGGGAACTGCGTGGCCAGCATATCGCCCGTGGTACGTGTCGGCTCGGGCGTGTCCCAGGCCTCGACCAGCGTAACCCCGAACTGCGGCTCGTACCACAGCACGCCTGCCGTCACCAGGCCGAGCTCCACGTCGGACACCGAGCAACATCCCGCCTCGGCACCCTCGAGGGCGAGCTGCGCGCCGACCATCCAGCGCTCGAAAGGCACGCGGGCCGTATAACTCACCGAATCGCCCCGGCGGATCACGTACCCCACCCCGCTCATGTCGCCCGGCTCGCCGCGGCTCGCGGCGATGGCCGCTCGCCGGCCCCGGACCATGACCGCCGGCAGCTCGACGCGGCTCGCGCCATCGCTCACCACGGGTGTCACCGTAAGGCTGTAAGCGTTCCGTACCACCCTGTCGCCCGTACGGAGGACGAACGAAACGGACACCGCACTGTCTGTGCGGACCATCCGGACACTGTCGATCCCGATCGCGCGGCGGTCGCCGCCCCGGGCCGATAAAAGCCCGAAGACACACACCATGGCGATCCCTATTGCAATTGTTCTGTTCATCCGTTCGAATCGTTTACCTGATCATGAAAACCAACTTGACACCCGCGCTCGTCGGCCCGAAATAGTGCTTCCGGTAGGTCCCCTGCGTCGCCTGGCAACGTTGGCAGTCGTACTTGTCGTATTTCATCAGCGCATAGCCCACTCCCACATTGAACTCCATGCCCCAGCGCCTGTTCCACGCCCAGTGGTAACCGTACGAGACCCCAGCGCCCACGGCACGCCCGTCGTACCGGTATTCCCGCTCGAAAAGCAGCGGAATGTCGTGTCCGCCGATATTGTAGCGCCAGAAGAAGGCGTGCACCCCGAGGTAATGGCCGTTGAAGCGCTCGCAGAACCAGTAGCGGAACTCGGGCTTGGCGACGATGTGCGCAAGCTTCTGGTTGCTCCCGGCCGTCCCCTTGCGGTGCCAGCCGTTCCAGCCGCCCATCAGCTCGAGCGAGGTCCGCCGTCCGAGGCCCACCTCGAGCGAGAGGTTGGGGGCGAGCGCCACGGCGCCGTACAGCAGGTTGACCTTGAGGGCCAGCAGCGGGAGCCGTCCGGCGGAACGGGCCGGAGCGGATGCAGGCCCCGTCCGGCGAGGCTGAAACTCGCGGCCGGCATAGCGGAAACGGCCATCGTGCGGGAGCTCGGCCATCACCGTGTCATAGCGCAGGACGGGCTCGCCGGGCTGCGGCGTCCAGGTCGGTTCGTGCCGCCCGGTATAAGAGGTCACATCGGCCTCGAAGCTGTCGTTGATCGGCTCCCCGGACCGGGAAGTCGCCCTGGCGACGGCAATGACCGGGGACTTCTCCTCTTTCATCAGAATGATCTGCCGCCCGCTGGTGACATACTTGTGCTTCGTACCCCGTACGACCTCGTCGAGAACACCCTTGACGGTACGGACGCTTTCGGGAAATACGACCCTCCGCTGCACGTCGGTGGCCGAGAGGCTCACGACGAATACGAAGCGAGTCTGCCGCTGCACCTCGCCGATCGCCTCGCGCACGGTCATCTCCCGGGCAGGAAGCGACACGCCCTGGTCGAGACTCTGCGCGCGAAGCGCCGCGGAGCATAGCAGCACGGCCAGCAGCGTCAGTAGGGTCTTTACGGCTATTTTGTATGCGTTCATTATCTCGCGTCGGTATTATTCAACAATCAGCGTGTCGCCCTCGATCCGGAACGTAAAATCCTCGCTGGCCATGCGGACGGTGTTCATCATCTCCTCGGGCCCGATACTGTCGATCAGCGTGAAGTAGTACCTGGTATCTTCGAGTTCCCGGCGGTTATTGATCACTTTCAGGTTGTACTTGTCGCCGATCTGCCGAAGTATCTCCCCGAAGGTGACCTCCATCATCCCCGGCGACCCCCCCAGCCAGACGGGACGGGCCTGTCCGGCTGCGATCGAAGTCACCGACCAGCTCCCGGTCGTCTTGTCGAACGTGAACTCCTCGCCGGCATGCAGCCGGCGGACCACATCGCCTGCGGCGACCTCGACACAGCCCGTATAAAGGCTGACGGTGGCGACCGGCTGCCCGGGCGTGTCGGCCACGTTGAACGTCGTCCCGAGGACCGTCAGGCCGAGGCCGTCGGTCTCGACCCGGAAAGGCCGCCCTTCGACCTTCGTTACCTCGAAGCAGGCTTCACCCTCGAGCGTCACCGTGCGCCCGGCCGAAGGATCTTCGGAAAACCAAAGGGTGCTGTTCTCACGCAACAGGACCTCGGAACCGCACGGCAGCACGACATTCCACGGCTCCCGGCCGGTGGCCGTCACCTTTTGTCGGGGTATGGCCGCAACGATCCCGGTCGTCTGCGCCTGGCCGTACCACATATAGCCTCCGTAACCGGCCATCACGAGCAGGGCCACGGCTGCGGCAACCCGCACGATCCGCCGCAGCGACATGGAGCGGCCCCGGCCCGGGAGAGCGGCGGAAAACGGCTGCTCCCCGGCCACGATATGAAGCCGTCGGCAGAGCAGACTGAAACTGTCGCGCACCGTCTCCCCCGGAAACGGGTTCTCATAGACCACATCATCCCAGACATCGCGCAGCGCCGCATCTTTCCGGTCACGGCCCAACGGCTCGAAGAACCATTGCCGCACAGCCTGCTGCACCCGCTCCGGCAGGCCTCCCTCGTAGAGTTGGGCCAAAATCTCCTTCGCGTTATTATTCAATTCTGCCATCGAGTTGTTTTTTCATACATCACGTTCGCTTGCGGGACTGCGTTGTCCGTTGCCAGGCTCCGGAGCCGACGTCTACCTATAATAGTCCGGAAATGTCCGGAAATCAAAGAAAATAATGGATGTTTTGTATATTTTTAAGCTAAATCATTATACTTCAAATATTTAGAAAACAGAACAAAATGAATATTTGTCCCTTATCATTATACTTAGTATACTTAATAAGGGCAAAAAATACGCTACTCGACAAACAGCAGGACAAACAAGGCCAACATTTCCTTGATATCCTTGAGCGCATTGTAAAGGTGTGAGGCGACCGACTCTTTCGAGATGCCGAGCGTCCGGGCGATCTCGTCATTGCGGAGATGGTCCTCGCGGCTCATCTTATAGACCACGCGGCGCAGCTTGGGCATGCGACTCACCGCGATCTCGACCAACAGCTCGGTCTCCCGGGCGATCAGCAGCGCATCGGTCGGCTCGTCGGGAGCATTCATCTCCGTCTCGAGGTCATCCGTCAGGTCGAAATACTGACGGTGCGTCCGGATGTAGCGAAAGGCCGCGTGCTTGGCGATCGTGAACAGGTATGCTTTGATGCTCCGGCAGGGATCGATCAGATGCCGTTTCTCCCAGACCGTTGCAAAAACATCCTGCGTAATATCGCCGGCTGCCTCTGCAGAGCCCAGAAGGACATGAAGAAAACGCTGAACAGACTCGCTGTATGCATAGAACAGCTCCTGAAAAGCCTCATGGTCCCCGTTGCGGAGGGCCACCATCTTATCTTCCGTCATAATCGTTTGCACCAGTATCGTTTTTTGCATATTCCTTGCATCAGGTTATACTCCGAATACTCCTACTGCGCGTTGGGACGCAGGTCGCAACGGTCATTCCAGAGATTCTAAATAGTATAACGTTTATACTGTAAAAAATAGTGTTTAGTGGAACAAATATAGGTCAAATACCCGGGATTGCAAGCAAGCACCGGGGCCCGCCAGCGTGTATTGCGACTTAAAACCGACAACACTCTACTCTACCTCAACACATTATCGGAAGGACACAAAACACAACAGGCCAGACAGTAAAAACCATCCGGCCTTTGTTACATAACTAACGTTATGTTATCGTTTAAATTCTGATAAAGAGAGATAACAAATTACGGCAGCGACGCAGCGTCCGTGCAGGCTACGCCACCGATCAGGCCTTGATCACATCGTAATAGGCCATCATCGCGTGCAGCAGCTCGCGCGAGTCGATCCCGCTGTCAAGCGTCTTCTCAAGGCTCATGCCGACGTATATATACCGGAAGTGCTTGGCCGTCTCGAGCGGATCGATACCGGCTCTGACCTCGCCCCCAGCCTGTGCCTTGCGCACCATCTTCTCCCAAAAACGGGTCTGCTCATCGTAGGACTGGGTGAATTTCTTGCAGAAATCGGGGTACTGCTTCACGGCCTGGAGCAGGAAGCGGAAATAGGCCCGCTCCACGTTCTCGATCCCGAGCAGCGACTTGCCGTTCTTGACCAGCTTCCGGGCGGCCTTGACAAAGTTATGGATACAGTCGTAGAGCGTATCCGTCTCGACGTACCGGGCCCCGAAATCAAGCCGGTGCATAATGACGGTATAGTAATCAAGCACCTGACGGAAAATATCCTCCTTATTGCGGAAATGGTAAAACAGCGCCCCGCGGCTCAGGCCCGTGGCGTGTTCGATGTCACATACGGTGATACTGTCAAAACTCCGCGTCATCAACAGTTTAAAAGTCTCCAGGAGTATGAGTTCCTTATTCTCGTTCATCGGATTGGCTTCAGCTTTTATGTTGACCCTGTGACATCTCGTTACGATAAGGCAAAGGTAATGAAATTCGCCGATTCTCACAGTTGTCGAATAACAATTATAATGTTTTTCCGCGCTATGCCACAGAGTCAACAAATGTTAACCATTGATTTCTCATGTAGGTCGCGACGACGGGAGCCGTTTTCCGGACTTGCCGTACCGGATTGCAGACAATCGCGCGCGCCGCATTGCAGTACCGCACGAAAGACAGGTAAAGGTCCTTGCAGACCGGCGCGGTACGTCAGGCGATAAAACATAACGACAATTTATAATGAAATAATATATTATAAGAAATAATATCAGCCCACTCCACAGACACATATGCGCACAGGAACGCCATGCCACCACAAGTCATTTCACAACAACCACTTAGCAGAGATCAGCGCAACCTAACCCCGTGCGTGCGTGGTAAGGCACCGGAGCATATCGCACCGCCGTATCCGTTCCAAGGACCGGGGAAAGACAGGGTTACCGATTTTTTTATACTTTTATGCCACGGTTGTGCGGCACATAGGCATCCCGCAGTTCTCTCCCATGAAGATAGCCATCCTGATACAAGTCCATAAGAATCCCGAACAGGTCGGCCGCCTCTGTCGGGCGCTGGGACATCCCTGCGCAGACCTCTACCTGAGCATCGACGGCAAGTGCAACCCGGAGCCGTTCAGGGCTGCGGTGCCGGAGAGTGTCCGGTGGATCGAACGGCGGACCGCGGTGCGCTGGGGCGACTTCTCGCAGGTGGCCGCCACGTTGCAGGGCCTGCGGGAGATCGTGGACACGGGTGTGGAGTACGACTACGTGCTGTTCATCAGCGGTCAGGACTACCCTATCCTGCCTGTCGGCGAGATCGTCCGCCAGATCGGAGAGCGGACCGGTTCGGAGATGATCGCCCGGATCGAGCTCAGGCCGGAACACCCGCTCAGCCGCCGCTACCGTTACCGGCACTATCATTTCGCACGGCCCGCCGTCACCCATGCCGTGAACCGGCTGATCCGCACGCTGTCGCCTGCACGGCGCAGCTATCCGCTCTATCCTGTCTATAAAGGATCGCCGTGGTGGTGCCTGAGCGGCGCGTGTATCCGCTACGTGCTTGACTACTGCGACCGGAATCCCGGCTTCGTGCGGTTCAACCGCACGGTGCATTGTCCGGACGAGCTGTTCTTCCAAACGATCATCATGCACTCCCCGTTCGCGGAGCGTGTGACCGGCGACAACTTCCGCTACATCGACTGGTCGGCCGGACTGGCCAACCCCAAGACACTGGGCGCGGAGGACTACGAGGCGATCGTGGCCTCAGGCAAATGGTTCGCGCGCAAGCTGGACGAAACCGCGGATAGCCGCCTCCTGGACCTGCTCGACGCGTACCGGCGCTCTGAGGCCGAATAGCCGGACAGAAGGCGCCGTACGGAGAGACCGGAACAGCAAACCCGGGAGGCAGCACGGCCTAACAGCACATTCCACCAGGAAAGTCCGCTCATCGCAGGATAACGGGTAAACACGCCGCGCAGGGATCAGCGACGCCAAAGGGCCATGCTGCGCATGGCAGGACACAAACGTGTAGCCGCCGCAAAGTAAGCCAGAGCAGGCGCGGGCGGGAACAGTCCGGGAAACGAACGGCACGACAGGGCACATCGCACGGCGGATAGCTGTATCAGGCATCGGCTATACCGGGAAAGGTCCGAACGGGAACCGAGGTGTGTTTAAGGACGGGATACCCCCCCCCCCCGCCGGCCGCACCGGCGTAGTCCGCCGAAGAGCCACCTGACGCATAAGACGGTAGTGCAGAACCGCTCAGACCGCCACGGCACACCGTTCGACGGTATCGCCCTGCTCCGGGAACCGGATCATAAGAAGAACACCCGTCGCACGTCCATTGCGCCACAGGTCCATTCAACAGATAGCTATATGCCCCAGGAGTCGCGGTCGAGGCTGCGGTACTGGATCGCCTCGGCGATATGTGCCGGCAGGATATCGCGCTCGCCCGCCAGATCGGCGATCGTCCGGGCTACCTTGAGGATACGGTCGTAAGCGCGTGCCGAAAGGTGGAGCCGCGCCATAGCCGCCTCGAGCAGACGATGGGACTCGGCGGTCAGCGCACAGTGAACGCGGAGCTCGCGGGTACGCATCATCGCATTGGTATGCAGGCCCGGCACGTCGGCAAAACGCTGCTGCTGGAGCTCGCGCGCCGCCACGACGCGCTGCCGGACGACGGCACTCGACTCCTCATCGGTGCGGTGAGCCAGCTGGCCGAACCCGACGGGAACCACTTCGATATGCATATCGATGCGGTCGAGCATCGGACCCGAAATACGGTTCAGGTAGCGGAACACCTCGCCTTTCGAACAGACGCACTCCTTGGTCGGGTGGTTATAGTAGCCGCACGGACAGGGGTTCATCGAGGCGACCAGCATGAAGTTGGCCGGATACTCGACGCTGTACCGTGAGCGGGAGACCGTGATCACCTTGTCCTCAAGCGGCTGGCGCAGCACTTCGAGCAGGCCCCGGCCGAACTCGGGCAGCTCGTCGAGGAACAGGATGCCGTTGTGGGCCAACGAGATCTCGCCGGGCTGCGGGTGCGTACCTCCACCGACCAGCGCGACCTGCGAGGCCAGGTGATGCGGCGCGCGGAACGGGCGGTGGGTCATCAATCCCGCCTCGGCGCCGAGCTTGCCGGCAACCGAGTGTATCTTGGTCGTCTCGAGCGCCTCGCGCAGCGTCATCGGGGGCATGATCGTCGGCATACGCCGGGCCAGCATCGTCTTGCCCGAACCCGGAGGCCCGATCATCAGCACGTTATGGCCGCCGGCCGCCGCGATCTCCAGCGCCCGCTTGACCTGTGCCTGGCCACTCACCTCGCTGAAATCGACATCGAAGCGGGTGGCCCCCGCAGCGAACTCGGCCCGCGTATCGATCCGAAGCGGCTCGATCGCAAGCTCGCCGGCGAGGAAACCGATCGCTTGCTTGAGATGGCCGACCCCGATCACATCGAGCCGGTCGACGACCGCCGCCTCGCGCGCGTTCGGCTCGGGCAGGATCAGCCCGCGGAAACCCTCCTCGCGGGCCTGAATGGCAATGGGCAGAGCCCCCTTGACCGGCAGGACCGAACCGTCGAGCGACAGCTCACCGATCATCAAGTACTTATCAAACCAGTCCGCCGCAACCTGCCCGGAAGCAGCGAGGATACCCGCTGCGATCGGCAAGTCGTAAGCCGCCCCCTCCTTGCGGATATCGGCCGGTGAGAGATTGACCACCACCTTTTTGCCTGTCATATGGAAGCCGCTGTTGCCGAAAGCCGCGCGGATACGCTCCTGACTCTCGCGCACGGCATTGTCGGGCAGCCCGACAAGGAACATGCCGATCCCCGCCGAGATGTTGACCTCGACGGCCACCGTGACGGCACTGATGCCGTTGATCGCGCTCCCAAAACTGCGGACAAACATAGCGACGGGGATTGAGGATTAGAACGGGGCGTCGGAATCGCCTCCGCCCGCACCGAACGAGCCGCCGAGGCCGCCCGAGGCGCCGAACGGCTCCTGGGCCGGCACGTCGAAGCCCGGTCCGGGCGACGAACCGAAATCGCCGTTCATACTGCTGTCCATCGCGCTATAGGCCAGCGAGTCGTCCTCGTCGTAGTCCATAAAACGGGCCTGCTCCTTGCGGAAACGCAGCTTCACCGTGTCGACAGCGCCGTTACGGTGCTTGGCCAGAATGATCTCGGCCATGCCCGCCGTCGGAAGGCCGTCCTCGTCGACCGTGAGGCCGTAGTACTCGGGGCGGTGGATGAAGGCCACGATATCGGCGTCCTGCTCGATAGCGCCCGACTCGCGGAGGTCTGAAAGCTGCGGACGCTTGTTGCCGCCGCGCGACTCGACCGAACGGTTGAGCTGTGACAGGGCAAGTATCGGTATATTAAGCTCTTTGGCAATCGCTTTGAGCGAGCGCGAGATCGAGGCTACCTCTTGCTCGCGATTGCCGCGCGTGTCCTGCGTACCAGTCATCAGCTGGAGGTAGTCGATAATAATGAGCTGGATGTCATATTGTGTCTTGAGGCGGCGGGCTTTCGAGCGGAACTCGAAGATCGACAACGCCGGCGTATCGTCGATAAAGAGCGGCGCACTGGCCAGCGGCTTGATCGACGACTCGAGGTGCTTCCACTGGTCGGGCGTCAGGTTACCGTTGCGCACCTCGCGCGAGTCGAGACCCGACTCGGCCACGATCAGACGCATCATCAGCTGCGTGGAGCTCATTTCAAGCGAAAAGAAGGCCACGCCCTTCTCATGGTCGACCGTGATGTTGCGGGCCAAGGAGAGCACGAACGCCGTCTTACCCATCGACGGACGGGCCGCGATGATCACCAGGTCCGAAGGCTGCCAACCGAGCGTGAGACGGTCGAGGTGGGTGAAACCCGACGGCACGCCGCTGAAGCCACCCTCGCGTTTCGACGCCTCGGCGATCGCATCCATCGTCCTGGAAACGATGTCCCTGGCCTTCTGCACATCACGCTTCACATGACCCTCGGAGACCTTGAAAATCTCACCCTCGGCAAAATCGATCAGATCGGTCACATCGGTCGATTCGTCGAACGAACGTTTCTGTATCTCGGTCGCCGCCTTGATCAGCTCGCGCTGCACATACTTCTGAGCAATGATCTTGGCATGGAACTCGACGTGGGCAGCCGATCCCACCTTCTGCGTGAGCTGGGCCAGAAACGAGGCCCCCCCCACCGTTTCGAGCAGGTGCTCGCGCTTCAGGCGCTCGGTCACGGTGTAAAGGTCGATCGGCTTGAGCTCGATCGACAGGTCGAGGATCGCCTTATAGATCATCTGGTGGGCCTCTTTATAGAACGACTCGGGTGTCAGGAACTCCTGCACCGCGATCACGCTGTCCTTCTCGAGCATCAGCGCACCGAGCACGGCCTCCTCAAGCTCGAGAGCCTGGGGCGGTACATGGGCCGCGGGATCGCCCGAGAGCGCGGCATACGCGTCGGCGTTCTTCTTATTCGGGGTATAGCTCTTTGCCATAACGGGAAATTTCGATTGGAGGGATAAAGGTATTAAAAAACCGGGAGACTTCCGCAGGACAGGCAAGATAACTTTACACGTCGCTACGGCTCAAACGGTTAGACCCGAACCGGGAAAGACAGGGCACGGAACGCCCCTCCTATCGTCTCTTACGGGAAGACGGCCTGGCGCCGGCGGCAGGTACGTGCCCGGATGGGCGATGGGACCCGGAACGGGATCCGGCAGGGCCCCTGTCGCCGCGAACATCGGCAGGCCGGGCAGCACGGGATTCCGCCCGCCCGGCACGGACATCGGAACGGGATCCGGCACGCCTCTCCGGAACAGGGTCGGGACGGCCGGCAGCGGGACCCTGGAAGAAGTAACTCTTCTGGCGGCGCTTTTCGTCCTGCGAGCGGGCAACATAGACCCTCTCGCCGGTGTACGGGTCGATCCCGGTGTAGAACATCACTGACGAGAGCGTCATCGGTGTGGGCGTGAGGTCCTGCACCTGCTCAAGGCGGAAATTGAGCCGCGAGGTCTCGCGCGAGAGGGCCTGCATATCGCGCTCGGTACAGCCCGGATGGCTCGAAATGAAGTACGGGATCAGCTGGTAGCGGAGCCCCTCCTCGTCGCAGATGCGCCGGAAGTCGGCGTTGAGCCGCCGGAACAGGTCGAACAGGGGCTTGCGCATCAGTCGCAGTACGCTGTCCTCGGTATGCTCGGGGGCCACCTTGAGGCGGCCGCTCACATGGTTGCGGATCACTTCGCGCAGGTATTCGTCCGATTCGAACAGGTCGTAACGGATACCGCTGCCGATAAAGGCTTTCTTGATGCCGGGTTGCGCCGCGACCTTGCGGTACAGCGCCAACAGCGCGCTATGGCTGTTGTCGAGGTTGGGACACAGCCGCGGGAAAGCGCACGACGGGCGCGTACAGCGCGCACAAGCCGCCGGGTTGCGGCCGTGCATGCGGTACATATTGGCCGAGGGGCCGCCCAGATCGGACAGGTAGCCCTTGAAACCGGGCAGATGCGTGAGCGCCTCGACCTCGCGCAGGACCGAAGCCTCGGAGCGGCTCGAGATGAACTTACCCTGATGGGCCGAGATCGTACAGAAGCTACAGCCGCCGAAGCAGCCCCTGTGGAGGTTCACGGAGAACTTGATCATCTCGTAAGCCGGGATCGGGCCCTTACCCTCGTAGCGCGGGTGCGGAAGACGGGTATACGGAAGGTCGAAGCTGCGGTCGAGCTCGGCCTCGGTGAGCGTCGCGTGCGGCGCATTGACCACCACCCAGCGGCCGTCCACCGACTCGGCCAGCGCACGCTGCTCCAGCTTATTGGACTCGGTCTCGATCTTCACGAAGTTCTCGCCGAAAGCGCGCGGATCGCGCCGGCACGTCTCGTAACCGTGCAGGCGGACCACATGGTCGCCCAGCCGGTCGACATAGGCGTCGTCGGCCATGAAAGCGACCTGGCGGAGCTTGCGCAGCAGCTTGGCGTTGAAGCCGTTGTGCAGCGCGCGGGCCACCTCGCCGATCACCTTGTCGCCCATGCCGTAGATAAGCAGGTCGGCTCCGCTGTCGACAAGCACCGAGGGCTTCAGGTCGTCGCTCCAATAATCGTAGTGCGTGAAACGGCGCAGCGAGGCCTCTATCCCGCCGATGACCACCGGGACATCGGGATAGAGCTTCTTGAGGATGCGGGTATAGGTCGTGACGGCGTAATCGGGCCGGAAGCCTGCCGCGCCGCCCGCCGTGTAGGCGTCGTCGCTGCGCAGGCGCAGGTTGGCCGTATAGTGGTTGACCATCGAGTCCATATTGCCCGCCGAGACGCCGAAGAACAGGCGCGGACGGCCGAGCTTGGTGAAGTCGCGCAGGTCGTCGCGCCAGTTGGGCTGCGGAACGATCGCCACGCGGTAGCCCCCGGCCTGCAACAGGCGGCCGATCACGGCAGGCCCGAACGACGGGTGGTCGACATAGGCGTCGCCGCTGAAAAGAATCACATCGATCCACTCCCACCCGAGCGCTTTCACCTCCCTGGCCGTCGTGGGCAGCCAGTCGGAGACCGGCCGGCGGGGAGCGGCAGAGGGTACAGACCCACCGGACGCAGCCGGACGCAGCGGCGGAACGGTCGGTGTCCGAGGCGGCAGTTCAGGGGCATGGCAGGAGGCGTCGCCGCCCGTTTTTGCAGCGTGACGCCCTGCCTGGTAACGCCTGTCTGTGAGTCGTTTGAATGAAGCCATCGAAAGCAAAGGTCAAGGAATCAGGATCGAGCTGTCGCCATAGCTCAGGAAGCGGAATCCGCCGCCCAGGGCATAGTCGTAGATACGGCGCCAGTCACCGCCGACAAACGCCGATACGAGCAGCAGTAGCGTACTCTGGGGCTGGTGGAAGTTGGTGACGATCGCGCGCACCACGCGGAAGCGGTAGCCCGGCATGATCATGATCTGCGTGGCTGCCTGCAGGTGCCGCAGATCGTGTTGCCGCATGTAACCGGCCAGGGCACGGAGCATGTCGGCGCCGGTCACCCCGACCGGAATGTCGTATATCTCCCATTGCCCGACCGTACGATCGGACTGCGGATCGCCCCCCTGCATCACGCGCCAGCCCAGCGCGGCGAGCGACTCGAGCGTGCGGACGCTGGTCGTCCCTACGGCCACGACATGGCCCGGAGCGGCCGGCACGGCTGTGCCGCCAGAGACCGGATCCGCTGCGGGTAACGACCGGTTTACTTTTGTAAACCCGGCACCGGCACGACCCGACGGGGTACCGTCGAGCGCGGCAATCAGACGGTCGAGCGTACCGAGCGTAATCTCGAAATGCTCGGTATGCATATGGTGCTGCGTAACATCATCGGACTTGACAGGCAGGAAAGTACCCGCACCTACATGAAGCGTCACTTCATCGAACAGAACCCCCTCATCCCGGAGCCGGTCGATCAGGCCGGTCGAGAAATGGAGACCCGCCGTAGGAGCCGCCACCGACCCCTCGAAGCGGGCATAGACGGTCTGATAGCGCGAATTGTCCTCATCTGTGCTCTCACGGTTAAGGTACGGCGGGATCGGAATGCGGCCCAGCAATTCGAGCAGCTGTCCGAAAGCCAGCGGGGCATCCCATGCGAACTCGACCTCGTGTCCGGTGCCGTGGGGACCGTGGCGCTCGGCCGAAAGTATATACTCCCCACCCTCGTACGTAAAGCGGATATGGAGCCGCCCTTCCTTCCACTTTTTGAGGTTACCGACCATGCAGCTCCAGCGGCAGCGTCCGCGGACGGCAAAAGCACGCTCGTAGTCGGCCGGGGCGAGCGGCTCGAGGCAGAAGATCTCGATGCGAGCACCTGTCTCCTTGAAGAACTGCAAACGGGCATGGATCACGCGCGTATTGTTGAACACGAGCAGCGAACCGGCGGGGAGCACCTCGCCGATCGCATCGAAACGGCGCTCGGATATATCGCCCGCCCGGTAAACGAGCAGCCTGGAATGGTCGCGCTCGGCAAGCGGGAACCGGGCGATCCGCTCGTCGGGGAGCGGATAGTTATAGTCGGAAATACGTACGTCGTCGTGTCGCATGGTCATTCGGAACGGAAAGCCGCGGCGGCCGGGGCCGGGGATGCGGGCAGGTTGGAATATCGGGTACGGACGGCAGGCACGTCAACGATTCGGAGGGCAGGCATATCGCGCAGGGAAAGTCAGGGAGCGACGACGCCGTCTGCCGAAGCTCAGATCGTGCCGGCCCGGCAGCCAGCGCTGCATGTCGGGCCGGCACGGAGACCGGCTGCAGACATGACGCATGAACGGACACATAGCCCGTGAGGACAGGCACGAAGCGAAAGCCGCATCGAATCAAAGAACGCACCGGCACAAACCGGTAATATGCGGATAAAAAAGACACAGCAGGGCGTATAAGCCGGGTTCTGTACCCGCACCGGCTCACGCCGGCGCGGGCCCCTGCCATTTATCTAGCCTTGCGGTCACCCGCAAGATCGTCAGCAACCTACCCCCCGGCATCGGGCGAGCAGCCCTACAATGCGCCGGTGTACATGGTCTTGCAACCCGTCAGGTGTACGGCAGCGCGTGTCGCCACACGCCCCGGTGGGCTCTTACCCCGCCTTTTCACCCTTACCCTGGGAATCAGCTCGTGACCCCGGGCGGTCGTTCTCTGTTACACGACTATCCCCTCGCGAAGATCTTCCCGTTAAGAAGGACGGTGCTCTGTGTTGCCCGGACTTTCCTCCCCCCGCCGAAGCGGGCAGCGGCAGGACCTCCCTGCTGTGTCTGGCCGCAAAGATACGAAAAGAAAACGGGATTGGCCGAAACGCCGGCGTAATCTTTTCGCCGGGAAAATGCGGGGGACGGGAATCGTGCAGGCCAAGCCGCGCCGGCCCATGCAGGGATCGCGCCAATGCCGGAGCCGGGCAAAAAGCGCAAGGCGAGGAAGGAGCTGTCAAGAGGAGTGGAAGCAGGCCAAAGCAACGGCACGCCTACAACGCTTACAGCAACAGGCCCGGCGCAAAGGAAAGCATGAGAGCAACGGAACGTCCTCATTCGGCACCAGCCGGCCCCCTGGGGCCGCCCGGTACGGCGGCGACGGCCTGACGCCAGAGGAGCCCGACCGCCCCCTAACGGGCGGGATGCGCAAGGCGGCGGCTGCGAAGCTTGTAGCGCAGGCAATGCTTGGCGTAACGTAACGGGGAGACACGCACGCGTTGGAAAACGCGCATATGGCGCTCGTCGGCCGCGCGGTCCTGCTCGACCCGGTCGTTGTGGACCAGCGGGAGGATCGGGCGGGCATCGTGGGCCTTGACCCGCTTGTCGGCATCGTGTGTATGGGTGGCCTCGGCATCGAACCCGATGTTGCGCACCAGGTTGGTATACGGGATCACGCTCAGCCCACCCGCAAACCAGAGCGAGATGGTGAACTGGTAATCCCACGTATCGATCATCCCGAGCTTCATCTTGCGGAAAATGATGTTCCAGAAACGGATAGCGTGCTTGTCCGAGAAATAGCGGCGCACGACCCGGTCGAACTGGCCGGGCGTCTTGGCAGCGAGCGTGAAGTCATACACCTCCCACGTCCTTCGCCACGCAGCCCAGCCCCAGACATGGTTGAAGGCCGAAAAATAGTAGGACACGGGGGGACGCCCGTCGGCCGGTCGCTCCCCCGCCCCGTCGAACAGGTAGTTACGGCCCGAGATGAACATCACGCGCGGATCGTCGCGGTAACGATCGAGCATCTGCTCGCAATAGGGAAAAAAATCGGGGTGCGGCAGGCAATCGTCCTCGAGGACGATCCCCTCGGGCTCGTGTTCGAAAAACCAGCCGATCGCCCCGCTCACGGCACGGCCGCAGCCCAGGTTCTCGTCGCGGAACAGGCGGTGTACCTCGCAGGGCCAGTCGACCCGGTCGATGATGGCACGCGTGCGGGCACACTTCTCGGCCTCGCCTGGACGGTCGGCGCGCGGTCCGTCGGCAGCGACGTAAAGGCGCGGGGGACGAGCCTCGCGGATCGCACCGAAGACCTGCCCGGCCGTATCGGGGCGGTTGAATATCAGGAACAGAACAGCTGTTTTCATGGCATTGAATACATGGTATGGCATCACGGAAACCCGGGCGGGGCCGGCATACGGCACCCGAATGCCACGGACCCGTCCGGCTTCCGGAGGATAAAGATAATGATTATCGCCGGATTTCCACACACGAAATGATAACGGACAGGCCGATAGCACTCCGGGCCGTTGCCCGAAACCCGGTAACGGCCCGGACCCGGCGCGGCCGAATGCACGACCACCGAAAACCCGAAAGAAGCGGGCCCGGCCGGCAAAAAACGCATCGTCCGGCCGGGAAGCAAAGCGCGACCAAAACTTTACTACCTTTGTAGAAAAGATCCATAAAGAAAAGACCAAGCAATGAAAAACGTACTGGAATTTCTGGCTGCCGTCAGGCTGCACAACAACCGGGAGTGGTTCGAGCAAAATAAGGCATGGTACCTCGCCGTGAAGGAGGAATTCGACGCGTTCACCGAGGGACTGATCGCAGGCATCGCCGGGTTCGACCCGTCGGTGGCCGGCCTCACGTCAAAGGAGTGCACCTACCGTATCTACCGCGACACGCGCTTCAGTGCCAACAAGGACCCGTACAAGACCCATATGGGCGCCTACGTCTGCCCCGGCGGCAAGAAGTCGGGCCTCTCGGGCTACTACTTCCATGTCGAGCCGCGCGGCGACGGGTTCTTCGGCGGAAGCCTGCTCTCGGTCGGCATGTATATGCCCGAGCCCAAGGTACTGCGCAGCATCCGCGAAGAGATCGAGGACAACGGCGCGGAGTTCGAGGCCACGATCCATAAAGCCGCAGGATTCCGCATCTGCGAAGAGAGCAAGCTCAAGCGCGTCCCGGCCGGGTTCGCGGCGGACAGCCCGATGGCCGAGTACCTCAAGCTCAAGGATATATACCTCGAGAAGCATGTAGACAACGCCTTCATAGAGAGCCCGGACCTGCTGAAAAAGACCGTGGCCGCATTCCGTAAGGCCAAACCGTTCAACGACCTGATCAACCGGGCGGCCCGCTACGCGCTCGAAGAGATGTAGGGCACCCGGGAGTGAAGGAAGGCGGCCGCCGGCCACGCAAAACGGTCGCGGCAGCATACACCACACGAGGGGAGTATCTCCACCCGGCCTCAACCGGTGGCATATTCCGGGGGAGAGGCCACTTCCGCCCACAGGCTGACGGAGCTGAAACCGGGCCACGAACCGGCAAAAGACGACCTGATGCAACCCGACGCGAAAGGCGGACGGCAACGGATACGGCCACAGGCGTCCGTGACCGCATGCAACGAGAAGCTACCGACGGCCGGAACATGCGCTGCCGGGGATGAACGTCCCGACAGTCCCGCGGCTCGCCGCCGTTATCACGGCCTATCGTAACCGGCCGCAGGGCCCGTGCAGGCAAACGCTCATGGGAGGAGAGAGTCTTTCCGGGCAGACCCGACGGTCCGGCCCCCCGGGGATATGCTCCCCTGCTCCAGCTCATGCAGACAAGCGGCGGCATAGGCCTGCAACGCGGCAAAGAACGGGAAGAAGACGTCCTGCAACTCCTCCTCATGGACAGCGAGATAGTCCATCGCCTCATCGACGGAAATGTCGATATTGCGTACGCGGACCATAATGGAAAGCGACTCGCGGATGCCTGCCTCCGTCGCATACCTGCCGAGGCGCCCGGTCCCGATAAAATGCCACATAAAGCGCCTGATACGGGCAGGAAGGCGATGGCGGTAACGGATCATGGAGAGATAGAAGCCGCGGGCGAACCGTCGGAGCGGGACAGCGGAGAACACATCGAACCGGGAGGCAAGCAGGTAATCGAAATAGATATCGAGCAGCATGCCCGAGTAACGTCCGAAGCGGGGCTTGAGCCCGTGGAGCAGCGACCGGACCGCCGGATGGGTATCGGTATAAGCGTCGATCGCCCGGTGCAGCAGGATCCCGTTGCGCATGGCGGGTGGATAGCCGCGGTAGGCGGCACCCTTCACGGCATCGCCGATGAAGTTGCCGAGCCGGACCTGAGGATCGGAACCGGAGAGGAATATGTGGGCCAGATAGTTCATAGGCATCCAACGCAAACGGTCGAAGCAAGTTACAACAACTCTCCGGATACCCGGTCCGGAGGGGCGCAAACATACGTCGTCCCTGCGGACCGGCAGCGACAGGACCCGATACGGCCGGCGCCGAACGGCAAGCGGACCGTACCGGCAGTCCTGCGCAATGGGATCACCGGCCCGGGATCGGTCAGGCACCGATCGCCGCGGGGCGCCCCACCCGACCATCCGGCATACAGGACCGTCATCAGCCCCATGCCGGAAGACACCACGACACCGGCAACGGTCGCCAGCGCAGGTCAACCGGCCTGGCGCGGACCTTTCTTCCGGAGCGGCAGCCTCGGGAAAAGCTTCCGGAAACGCACGAGATAGGTCGTCAGGTCACTCCCCGCCACCAACAGCGTCACGGCAAGGACAATCAGCACGATGCCGGCCACCAGGCGCGGCGAAAGCCGCTCGCCGAAAACCGCAACGCCGAAGAACACCGCCGTCACGGGCTCCAGCGCCCCGAGGATGGCCGTCGGCGTTGAGCCGATATACTTGACCGCCGAGGTCGTACAGAGGAAAGAGATGGCCGTGGGGAATACGGCCAGCGCGACCAGGTTACCCCAGAGATACCACCGGTCGACCCCATGAAGGCTCTGGCCGAAATCCACGCGGACAAGGAACAGGAGCAGCCCGAAAACCAGCACGTAAAATGTCAGCTTGAGGGTCGCCATATCCTTGAGGAAAGACCGGTTGACGCCCACGATATAGATCGCGTACGAGAGTGCCGAGACCATGACCAGGATCGTCCCCGTGAGACTGAGCGTCGAGCCGTCGCCGCCCCGGTAAAGCAACGCGATACCGCACAGCGACATCAGGATGCAGAAAACGCCCTGAAAGGTCAGCCGCTCCCTGAAGCCGAGCGCCATGATCACGGCGACCATGACCGGGTAGATGAAAAGCAACGTCGATGCGATCCCGGCATCCATATAGTTGTAGCTCAGGAACAGGGTCAGCGAGGAAACGGAGACCAGCAGGCCCATGGCCATCAACGGCAGTATCTCCCGACGCTGGAGCCGGAAGTTCCGGCCGCGCGCCCTGATCATCGCCCCGAGGATCGGAATGGCGAACAGGTACCTGAAGAAAAGCACCGAATCGGGGTCCATACCCTCCTTATACAACGGGAGCGCGAACAGCGGATTCATACCGTATGTCGCGGCAGCGACGGCTGCCAGCACATAGCCTTTGACTTTGGCGTTCATATACCGGGGTTTGTGGCAGAAATAGTGAACGACGAGGGCGATCGGAGGGAACCTGTTTTCCGGCGGATTGCCGAACCGTATCCTATCTTCTACAAAGATAGTGAAAGCCGAGCGGCAAGCCAAACGTGTTTGAGCTTGTCCGGGGCGCATCCTGTCTAAGACGAAGTCAAAGATAGTGATAACTTGCGTAATAGCGGAAAAATTCGGATAGATAAAGTAACCTGTTGAATGT
>JAFQJK010000029.1 GCA_017415005.1 Rikenellaceae bacterium | reverse complement strand
CACCAAGCCAGTAACCCATTAATCCAGTACGTATCGGAATTTTACAGGCAAGGGACCATACGCCATACGCCGCGCCCTCCGGACCGGGAGAGCGCAAGGGGTTCCGGAGCTCTCGCGCCCCGGCCGCCCGGGATGCACAGCGCAGCTTCCCTGCCGCCACCGGCGGCTCCGTACTTATTCCCGTTATGCGAATACAAAACCAACAATACGAACACTATGAGGGACACCAAGTTTAGAACGACAGCGCTACTGGCTCTGTTGACGCTCTTCGCGGCGGGAGCGGGCGCCCGGCAGCCGGCATCCCCGGCCGGGGATACCGGCCCCGCGGCTACTGCCGCGGCCGCTGCCGCACCGCTCGCGCTGAGCCTCGACAAAGCGCTGGAGATCGCCCTGAGCGAGAACCCGACCATCAAGATCGCCGACCTCGAGATCGAGCGCCAGGTGTACGTGCGGCGCGAGACGCTCGGCAACCTCGTTCCGGGCATCGACGCGAGCGGCGCCTACACGCGCAACTTCATGAACCCCGTGATGTTCATGCCCGAGGGCGTCTTCGGTCCGGGCAGCGGCGGACCGATGCGCATGGGTTTCAGCAACAGTTTCCAGGGCAACGTGACGGCCTCCATGCCGCTCTACATGCCGACGATCTACCGCACGCTCGACCTGAACAAGGAGCAGCTCGCCGCGGCGGTCGAAGCCGCGCGCGCCTCGAAGGTCACGCTGGCCAGCGAGGTCAAAAAGGCCTACTACAACGTCCTGCTCGCCCAGCAGACGCTCGACGTGCTGCACGCCAGCGAGGAGAACGTCCGCCAATATGTCGGGGACACGCGCGTCAAACTCGACCAGGGCCTCGCCTCCGAGTACGACCTGATCACGGCCGAGGTCCAGCTGAGCAACCTGCGGCCCAACATCATCCAGACCGAGAACGCCATCACTTCGGGCAAGCAGCTGCTCAAAATGTACCTCTACCTGCCGTTCGACCTCGACATCGTGCTCGACGGCTCGCTCGACGCCCACAGCGACCGCATCACGGCCACCACGCCGATGCTGAGCACCGACGTCTCGGACAACACCGACCTGCGCCAGCTCGAGCTGCAAAAGAAGATCCTCGAGAGCCAGTTCCACGTAATGCGCGGCCAGCGCATCCCGACGCTCGCCGCCTCGGTCACCTACCAGGTACAGAGCCAGAGCAACTCGTTCCGCTTCAGCCACTGGCCGGGATCGTCGTATGCCGGCGTGCAGCTCTCGGTCCCCATCTTCTCGGGCTTCAAGCGGGTCAACCAGGAGCGCCAGCTGCGCAACAACATCGACCAGCTCTCTCTCCAGTACAAGTACCTCACCAAGAATGTCGACGTGCAGGTCAAGAATGCCATCGACAACGTCGTGAAGGCCCGCGAGGAGATCAAGGCCAATGCCGTGACGGTCTCGCAGGCCGAGCGGGGCTACCGGATCACCAAGACGCGCTACGACAACGACATGAGCACGATCCTCGAGCTCAACACGGCCGAGCTCTCGCTCACGCAGGCCAACCTCAACTACTCGCAGTCGGTCTACAACTACCTCACGGCCATGGCCGACTACGAAAAGATCATCGGCAAGGAAGAATAACGAATAACCGGTAAACCACTATGAAAAATCACGTATTGACATCCCTCCTCCTGGGAACGGCCGTCCTCGCGCTGGCCGGCTGCAAGTCCCGCAACCAGCAGGCCGCCACCGGCCAGGTCCAGAAGATACTGGTCAAGACCGCTCCGGCCCACACGGCCGAGATCGAGCGGATCGCCGAATTTACCGGGACCATCGAACCCGACAAGCAGAACAACATATGCCCCTCGACACCGGTGCGCATCGACGAGATCCTCGTCGAGGTGGGCGACCGCGTAAAGAAAGGCCAGCTCCTTGTGAAGATGGACCAGACGCAGTACCGCCAGAACGCCGTGCAGCTTGCCAACCTGGAGACCGACTTCCAGCGCCTCAAGACCGTCTACGAGGCGGGAGGCGCTTCGAAGCAGCAGGTCGACCAGGCCGAGACCCAGATCGCCGTGCTGCGCGAGGCGACCGCCAACCTCAAAGAGAACATCGAGCTGCGCAGTCCGATCGACGGCGTGGTGACGGGCCGCTACTACGACGCGGGCGATATGTTCTCGCTCTCGCCGGTCGACGGCGTGGTCGGCGTGCTCACGGTGATGCAGATCAACCCGCTCAAGGTGATCGTCCATGTCTCCGAGCAGTACTTCCCCGAGGTAAAGCTCGGCATGCCGGTCGACCTGCTGGTCGACATCTACCCCGACCGCACCTTCAACGGTAAAGTGTCGCTGATCTACCCGGCCATCGACGCCTCGACGCGCACGTTCCCCGTCGAGGTGAGCATCCCCAACGCGAGCGGCACGCTTCGCCCGGGCATGTACGCCCGCGCCACGCTCAACCTGGGTAAGGACACGGGCGTTGTCGTGAGCGACCTGGCCGTCCAGAAACAGATCGGCACCAACGAGAAGTTCGTCTACGTCGTGAAGGACAGCACGGCCGAGCGCCGCACCGTCACCACCGGGCGCCAGATCGGCAACGAGGTGCACATCCTCTCGGGCGTCGACAGCGGCGACCAGGTCGTCACGGCAGGTATCACGCGCCTTTCGGACGGAGCCCCCGTCGAAGTCCGCAACGACTAAGCCCACAGGCCGCCGACCCGGCCGACCCGTTCAACCATTTAAAGTCACCGACTTATGAAAATATATGAAAGCGCGGTCCGCAAGCCCATTTCGACCATCCTGATCTTCGTCGGGGTGATCGTCTTCGGTCTCTTCTCGCTCCGCAACCTGGCCGTCGACATGTATCCCGAGATGGACATCCCGACGATCAACGTGATCACGACCTATCAGGGTGCCAACGCCGCCGACATCGAGACCAACATCACGCGCATCTTCGAGGATAACCTCAACACGGTCGAGAACCTCAAGAAGATGACCTCCCGCTCGTCCGACAACGTCTCGGTCATCACGCTCGAGTTCGAGTGGGGGTCCGACCTGACGGAGGCAGCCAACGACATCCGCGATGCGATCAGCCGCGTGCAGTCGCTCATTCCCGACGACGCCGACCAGCCGACGATCTTCAAGTTCTCCAGCAGCATGATTCCCGTGGTGATGATCTCGGCCACGGCCGACCAGAGCTATGCCGCGCTCTACAAGATCCTCGACGAGAAGCTGGTCAACGTCCTGAACCGCATCGACGGCGTGGGCGCGGTGAGCATGTTCGGTGAGCCCACGCGCGAGATCCAGGTCAACGTCGACCCGCAGAAGATCGAGGCCTACAACATCTCGGTCGAGCAGATCGGCCAGATCCTCGCCGCCGAGAACATCAACATCCCGGGCGGTACGATCGACCTCGGCAACAGCACGTTCAACGTCAAGGCCGACGGCGAGTTCACCGCGAGCGACCAACTGCGCAGCATCGTGGTAGCCAACCGGGGCGGGCGCGACATCCTGCTGAGCGACGTGGCCGTCGTGAAAGACACGCTCGAGAAGATGACCATCGACGAGCGCGTCAACTCGCGCAAGGGCGTGCGCATCATCGTCCAGAAGCAGTCGGGGTCCAACACCGTTCAGATCGCCGACGCGGTGATGAGCAAGCTCGACGATATCCAGAAGACGCTTCCGCCCGACGTCAAGCTCGACCTCATTATGGACTCGTCCGAGTCGATCAAGGACAGCATCGCCTCGCTAAGCGACACGGTGATGTACGCCTTCATCTTCGTGGTGCTGGTCGTACTCTTCTTCCTCGGGCGGTGGCGCGCGACGTTCATCATCGTGCTGACGATCCCCGTCTCGCTGATCGTTTCGTTCATTTACCTTTATATGACGGGCAGTACGCTGAACATCATCTCGCTCAGCTCGCTCTCGATCGCCATCGGCATGGTCGTCGACGATGCGATCGTGGTACTCGAGAACATCACCAAGCATATCGAGCGGGGCAGCTCGCCGCGCGAGGCGTCGATCTACGCCACCAACGAGGTGTGGCTGGCCGTGATCGCCACCACGCTGACCGTCGTGGCCGTGTTCCTGCCGCTGACGATGATCGGCGGCATCGCCGGCATCATGTTCCGCGAGCTGGGCTGGATCGTGACGCTCGTAGTCTGCGTCTCGACGGCAGCGGCCATCACGCTGACCCCGATGCTGACCTCGGTGATGCTCAAGGCCAACCGCATGCACTCCTATAAGGGGCTCGGCATCCTGTTCAGGCCGATCGACCGTTTCCTCGACCGCCTCGACAGCGGCTATGGCAGACTGCTCGGCTGGGTGCTCCGCCACCGTGCCTCGGTGATCGTCGGGTCGATCCTGATCTTTGCATCGAGCCTGCTGCTGCTCTTGCGCGTACCGACCGACTTCTTCCCCTCGTCCGACAACGGCATTATCGCCGCCACCGTCCAGCTCGACCAGAACCTGAGCGTCGAGTACACGGCCGCCGTGGCCCGCCGCATCGACAGCCTGATCTACGCCAAGTACCCCGAGATCGAGATCGTCTCGACCAGTACGGGCGCCGCATCGAGCAACAAGAACGCCTTCGCCGCGCTCCAGCAGTCGGGATCGTATTACATCAACTACACGCTCAAGCTGCCGCGCGCCTCGCAGCGCGAGCGCACGATCTTCGAGATCAGCGACCTTTTCCGCGACGACCTCGACCGGATGCCCGAAGTGCGCCAGTACACCGTCAATCCGGGCGGCAGCTCGGGCGGCAGCGCGATGGGCGCCGGGACCAATGTCAAGCTCAAGGTGTTCGGCTACGACTTCAACACCTCGAACGACGTGGCGGGCCATTTCAAGGAGCAGATGCAGACGATCCACGGCCTGCGCGACGTGCAGCTGAGCCGCGACGACCTGCAGCCCGAGTTCAACATCCGCTTCGACCGCGACCGGCTGGCCCGCTACGGGCTCAATTACACGACGGCCGCCAGCTACGTGCGTAACCGCATCAACGGTCTGATCGCCACCAAGTACCGCGAGGACGGCGACGAGTACGACATCGTGGTGCGCTACGACGAGCCGTTCCGCCGCTCGATCGAGGACATCGAGAACATCACGCTCTACAACGCGCAGGGCGGTGCCATCAAGCTCAAGGACGTGGCCGTCGTGGCCGAGGAGTTCGCCCCGCCCACGATCGAGCGCGAGAACCGCCAGCGCGTCGTCTCGGTCGAAGGCACGCTTTCGAACGTCGCCCTCGGCGAGGTCGTCTCCCAGGTGCAGGCGCTGGTCGACTCGACCCACCTGCCCGACGGGATCGCCGTCGAGATCGGCGGTACGGTCGAGGACCAGGGCGAGTCGTTCGACGATATGCTGACGCTGCTCGTGCTGATCGTCATCCTGGTCTACATCGTGATGGCCACGCAGTTCGAGTCGCTCGTCATGCCGATGATCATCATGTGCACGATGCCGCTGGCCTTCACCGGTGTCTTCCTGGCCTTGTGGATCACAGGCACGCCGCTCAGCATGATCGCGCTGATCGGAGCCATCATGCTGGTGGGCATCGTCGTGAAGAACGGCATCGTGATCGTCGACTTCACCAACCTGCTGCGCGACCGCGGCCAGTCGATCAACCAGGCCGTGATCAACTCGGGCAAGTCGCGTCTGCGCCCCGTGCTGATGACCTCGCTCACGACGATCCTCGGCATGGTTCCGCTGGCCCTGGGCACGGGCGAGGGCTCCGAGGTATGGCAGCCGATGGGTATCGCCGTGATCGGCGGCCTCACGTTCTCGACCCTGCTGACGCTCCTGGTCATTCCGGTGGTCTACTCGTTCTTCGGCGGGCGCGCCATCGCCCGCGAGCGCCGTCGCAACGCGCTGCTTTACAGTCCGTCGATGAACGGCCATAGCCACGACGACACACCGGCCCTCCATCCCGATCCCGAATCCCGACCTTAAAACCACGCACATTATGAAAGCAGTCTTCATATCTTACAACCAGGCGCTGAGCGAGCGGATCATCGCGATCCTCGACCGCCGCCACATCCGCGGCTACTCGCTCTGGGAGCTGACCCACGGCCGCGGCTCGTTCCGGGGCGAGCCCCACTACGGCAACCACACCTGGCCCTCGATGAACTCGTCGATCCTCACGGTCATCGACGACGAGAAGGTCGCCCCGCTGCTCGCGTCGCTCCGCGATCTCGACTCGCAGACCGAGCAGCAGGGCCTGCGCGCCTTCGTCTGGGATGTGGTCGATCAGCTCTGACACATCCCGCTGCGACACCGGACTGACCGCAGCCCGGGCCCGGCCATCGATCGTCCCGTGCGGGCGTTTCCATCAGGGAAACGCCCGTACGTTTTTCACCGCTTTCCGCAGCGCAACGACCTGCCCCGCCTTTCCCGGAACGGTACATCCCGGACCTTCCAACCCCATCTCGCCACACACCGGCACGGCCCCGACCTCCGCGCGCCGGCCTCCGGCCCACGTCCATACCGGAACAAGCATCCTGCCGCCTCTTCAGACCGCTGCTTCCACCCGCAATCCCGCACATGACAGGCACCACGCTCGCCGACACCGGCAACACACAGGAAGGGCGGCGCGTCCGCAAATGCGACACGCCGCCCTTCCCCCCGCGGATCTCCGCCCTACAAACCCACCTCCCGGTCGATCAGCAGCACGAGGATACGTCCTTTCGGGAAACAGCGTTCAAGCGCGAGCCACGCGTTGCAGACCCGCTGCGGCGAGCTGCAATCGGCGCACACCCCCGTTACGGCACAGGGCGTCCTGAATCCCGGGTGCCGCGCCACATTGAGCGGTGCCGCCACCTCGCGGATACGCCGCACCGCCTCCTCGGGCGTCGCCGCCAGCTTGTTGCGCCCGGCCAGCAGCACCACGCGCCGCGGCCCATAGGCGATCGGGGCGATCCGGTTGCCGATCATGTCGAGCCAGTACAGGCTGCCCGTCACGCTCACGGCGTTGACCCCCGTAAAGAACAGGTCGGCCATCAGCGCCTGCCGTCTCCGCTCCAGCTGCTCCGCGCGCGGCACGCTCTTGTCAAACCCATCGATAAACACCATCCCGGGACATCCAGCCCTGAGCTCGTCGATGATCCCCGTTTCGCGCACCGTCATCGAGTCGCCGTACGACACCACTCCGGGCTTCATCCGCCCGATCTCCGCGCGCAACCGCTCGCCGGCCGCCGCGACGGTCGGCACCACCTCAACTTCGAATCCATGCCTGCGAAGCTGTTCCGCGCATGCTTCGAGCGACAGTACCCCCTCCTTGCTTTTCTCCATATTCCGTTATTTTACAATGACTTTCAGTGACCTGCATACGGCATTTACCCACCCCTGCCGGAAGCGACAGCTTAGGCCCTAACCAATAATGGCTCCCTGCAGGCAACCAGGTTGCCATCGTTGCCGCAAAACGCAACCCTGAGGTCTACCGTTCATTAAACCGGGGTCCGCCCGGGCCGACGGCTAACTCCTCTTTTCAGGCCTCTGCCGCTTACGCGTTCCTCGGCCTGGTATTCGTCGGACAACAACCCTTCGCCGCTCTCATCCAGCAGCCCCGGTTCCCCGATGCCCGTTTTATCAGTCGGAATTTTGAGGGTTGGCCTGTAATTACCATGCTTCCGGCAAGCCGTCCCCCTTTTGCTCCTTTTGTGTCACGACAAAAGGAACGAGATCTTTATTCCCACCGTCCGTAACCCGACCTTCCCCCGCTACGGGACCGCGACCCCGTACTCCATCCTGTACATATCCAATCCCTCCGCCCAGTAGTCCTTCTGCACCTCGCGCAACTCAAAACCGTGCTTCTCATAGAACCCGTACGCCAGTTGCGAGGTCCTGACCGTGATCCGCCGGACCGTACCCACAGAGCGTAACCTCTCCAGCCTGTGGCTGAGCAACCGCGTCCCGAGCGAGCGGCCCTGATAGTCCGGATGGACGATATCCCAGCTGATCCTCGCCGTCGTCCCGTGGTCCGCAAAGTTCACCCCGCCGCAGCAGACGATCCTCCCGTCGCAAAGCAACACCTCATACCACTCTCTTTCACGCTCCAGGTACCTGTCGAAGTCAGCCTCCTCAGCCGGCGCGAAGTACTCGGGCGTGTTGAGCCGTATCAGGCCCAGCACCGCCTCCTTATCGCCGGGTTCATACGCCCGGACGGTCACCCGATCGTTACCTGTATTGTCCTCCATATCATTCCGCTTTTTCGCAGACAAGCCCCGGCAATCATCCCCTGCCCCCGGAATGTCCGCACCTGCACGGTCCGGCCACCTCCATGCCCGGCCTGCCCCTGCCCCGCTATCCGCCGCCGCGCGCCACACCACCCCCGACCTTTTCACCGCACACGCCTTCCAATACCCCGGTCCTCCGTCCGCCGCACCCTCTCTCCCTGCGCCCCCACCAGCATAATTACCTCCCGCAAGAGGCCATCAGACCGATATGCCGCTGCCCCCTGCCGCCATCCACTTACGCACACCACACCGACCCGCGACATGCCCACTGGCTATCATTCTCCTCGGGCGCATCCCAAACACCATCCCTGTCGCCACCTGCCCGTATACTACCACCACTCTTGTCTGCCTTCTCCGCACACGCCATCCCACGTTCCAGGCCTTCGCCCGCCGCTCAGCCGCCCCCTCACCAGTATCCCTCCGCACAACACAATACTTCCATACACAGTGCCCAACCGGCTCCCCGGGGACACACTCCGAACGCCACCCCTGCACGTCGCATTGCTCCCTGCCCGGCGGAGCCCCTGTACATGCCAGGCCAACACCCCTCCGTCCTCTGCCGCCACCCATATGCCAACCGGCAGCCCGCACGCCATCCGCCCGGCCGTTCAGCCGCACCGCCAACCCCGCGCGACCCGCATGCCTACCTCCGGGCGATCTCCGCCACGCGCTCCTTCACCCCGCGACACACGGC
Organism: Rikenellaceae bacterium; assembly: GCA_017415005.1. Lineage (GTDB taxonomy): Bacteria > Bacteroidota > Bacteroidia > Bacteroidales > Rikenellaceae > RGIG1874. Next base: position 5,612 of record JAFQJK010000029.1, on the reverse strand, counting down.
AGCATAGTCTGCCGTGCACAGCTTCCGTCCCTCTACCGCGATCCGACCGTCGACGATCACCGTCTCCACGTCCGACGCCTTGCCACAGTAAGCCAGGTCCGACAGCAGATCGTTGTTCGGGCACAGGTGCGGTTTGCGGAGGTCGACCACGATCAGGTCGGCCAGCATTCCCTCAGCCACGCGGCCGAGCCGGTCCCCCATCCCGAGCGCATCGGCCCCGCCGGCCGTGGCCATGCGGAGCGTCTCGTGGGCCGGCAGCGCCGTCGGATCGCCCGTCGTCACCTTTTGCAACAACGACCCGGTACGCAGCTCCTCCCACATATCGAGATCGTTGTTCGAACTGGGCCCGTCCGTCCCGAAGCCGACGGCCAGCCCGCGCCGCAGCATCTCCGCTACCGGGGCCACGCCGCTGGCCAGTTTCATATTGCTTTGCGGATTGTACGCCACCGTGACGCCACGCTGCAGCATGATCTCCATATCCCCGCCGGTCAGATGCACGCAGTGCGCCGCCAGCGTCGGATAGCGGAAGACCCCGAGGTCGTCCAGGTATTCGACCGGCGTCTTGCCGTACCGCTCCCTGACCGTCGCGATCTCGTCCTGCGTCTCGGCCACATGGACATGCACCCCGACGCCGTACCGCTCGCACAGCCTGAGCGCCCGCGCGATCGACTCGGGCGAGCAGGTGTACGGGGCGTGCGGCGCGATCCTGACCCCGATCCGCCCGTCGCCGCTTCCGTGGTAGCGCCCGATCATCTCGACCGCCTCGCGCTCGAACGCCTCCATGCGCCCGTCGATGAACGGGGGCGCCAATACGGCCCTGATCCCGAGCTCCTCGACCGCCTCGCCCACGCGCTGCGAGCGGGCATACATATCGGCAAAGGTCGTCGTGCCGCCCATGAGCATCTCCGCTATGCCGAGCTTCGCGCCCCAGTATATATCGTCCCCGTTGAGCTTCGCCTCATAGGGCCATATCTTCTCCTGCAGCCACGGCATGAGCGGCATGTCGTCCGCCACACTGCGCATCAGCGCCATCGCCACATGGTTGTGCAGGTTAATGAGGCCCGGCATCACCGCCTTGCCCTCCGCGTCGATCACCCGCAACCTGTCGCCGGCCTCCGCGCGGAACGCCCCGGTCCGGCTCCCGTCGCGGTCCACCATCGCGATCCGGCCTCCCCGGATACCCACCGCCGCGCGGAACGTCTCGCGTCCGTCTCCGGTCATCGGCACCACCGTGCCGTTCTCGATCAATATCTCCATCGCTTGTATTTTACAGGTCGAAGATAGCAAAAAAAAGACCATCCGCCGCCCGGCCGTGCCCCGTCCCACGATCCGCACCCGGCACAGGACCTTCCCGGCGCCCCACGCACCCGGCACACCCGGCTCCGCATCCCATACCCTGCATACCCGAGGCCCGCCACGCCGCCTGCCCGCCTCCGAATCATTCCCGCCCCATGCGTCCCGGCCCCGCCACGCCACCCGGCCGTCCTCATCCAACGCTATGCCCCATACCCGACATCCCCGATAACGAGGCCCGAGACGCCTCCCACTGCGACAATGCCCCAGCCTCCCGCACCCGAACCCTCCCCTCCTGCCTCAACCGCCCGACAACCCCTTTCGCACTATCTCCCCCATCGCACACCCCTCATCCCCTTGCCTGCACCGCCCCGGCCCCAAGCGGTCCAACCCGGCAAGGTACCGTACACATACCCCGCCCCGTGCCGCCAGCCGTACCCGGTTCCGCCGGCTTTCCCATTCCCCTACCGGAACCCCTTTGTCACCACCGCCCTCTCCGCCCGCTTTCCTTTGCTCCGTCCCCTACACACCGCCGCAACGGCTCCGCCCGCACCATGCGTCCCTCCTCCCGGGAGTCTCCCTCCCCATCCGCCGCCCCACTAAAAAAAGATGCGGCGGCCGGGTGGCCGCCGCATCCTGCAGCTCTCAGCCCCGCACAGGGGCCGCAAGGCTATTTATACTCGTCCCACGACTTGATCGGAATATCCTGCTCGCCGATCGTGCAGAAGGCGTGGATGAACGCCGCAGCGAGCCGCGCATTCGTCAGCAACGGAATGTTGTGATCGACGGCTGCCCGGCGGATGCGGTACCCGTTCGTAAGCTCGCGCTTCGACCGGTTCTTCGGGATGTTGATGATCAGGTCGAACACCTTGTCGGCGATCATCTCCAGCACGTTGGGCTCGCCTTCGTCCGGCCAGTTCACGACCGAGGCCTTGATACCGTTGTCCTCGAGGAACTGCTGCGTACCCTTGGTGGCAAACAGGTTGTATCCCTTCGCGGCCAGCTCGGAGCAGGCATCCAGCAGGTCGACCTTCGACTTGGCCCCGCCCGACGAGATCATCACGTTCCTGTGCTTCGGAATCGTGTATCCCACCGAGAGCATCGACGTAAGCAGCGCCTCGTTGAAATCGTCGCCCAGACATCCCACCTCGCCGGTCGATGTCATGTCGACGCCCAGCACGGGGTCGGCGTTGTGGAGTCTCGAGAACGAGAACTGCGACGCCTTGACGCCCACCGTCTCGATGTCGAAATCGTTGCTGGCCGGCTGCTTGTACGGCGCGTCGAGCATGATCTTCGACGCCGTCTCGATAAAGTTGCGCTTGAGCACCTTCGACACGAACGGGAAGCTGCGCGATGCGCGCAGGTTACACTCGATCACCTTGATCTCGTTGTTCTTCGCCAGGAACTGGATGTTGAACGGCCCGCTGATGTTAAGCTCCTTGGCGATCCGGCGGCTGATCTTCTTGATCGCGCGCGCCGTCTCGAGGTAGATCTTCTGGGCCGGGAAAACGAGCGTCGCGTCGCCCGAGTGCACGCCGGCAAACTCCACATGCTCCGAGATCGCGTACTCGATCACCTCGCCCTTGTCGGCCACGGCGTCGAACTCGACCTCCTTGGCGTTCTCCATAAAGCGCGACACGACCACCGGGAACTCCTTCGACACCTTGGCGGCGAGCTTCAGGAAGTGATCCATCTCCTCACGGTTGTAGCACACGCGCATCGCGGCACCCGAGAGCACGTACGAGGGGCGGATCAGCACCGGGAACCCGGCCCGGTCGGCAAACTCGTTGATCTCGTCCATCGTCGTGAGCTCCTGCCACTGGGGCTGGTCGATCCCGAGCTGGTCGAGCATCGACGAGAACTTATGGCGGTTCTCGGCACGGTCGATCGACACGGGCGAAGTACCCAGCACGGGCACGCCCTGACGGTGCAGCTTCATCGCCAGGTTATTGGGGATCTGGCCGCCCACCGAGACGATCACGCCGCCCGGCTGCTCCAGGTCGATCACGTCCATCACGCGCTCGAGCGACAGTTCGTCGAAGTACAGCCGGTCGCACATGTCGTAGTCGGTCGACACGGTCTCGGGGTTGTAGTTGATCATGATCGACTGGTATCCGAGCTTGCGCGCGGTCTGCACGGCGTTGACCGAGCACCAGTCGAACTCCACCGAGCTGCCGATACGGTAAGCGCCCGACCCGAGCACGATCACCGATTTTTTATTGTGGTAGTACGACACGTCGTGCGCCGACCCATCGTAGGTAAAGTAGAGGTAGTTGGTCAGCTCCGGATGCTCCGAAGCGACGGTGTTGATCCGCTTTACGCTGGGCACCACGCCGAGCGCCTTGCGGTGCGCGCGTACGCGGAGCAGCTCTTTCTCCATGTTACCCTCGGGGTTCTCGACGAACCGCGCGATCTGGAAGTCCGAGAATCCGAGCCGCTTGGCTTCGGCCAGCACCTCTTTCGTCAGGTCCTCGATCCTGCCGAACTTCTCCAGCTCCTTCGAGAAGGCGTAAATATTATACAGTTTACCGAGGAACCAGCGGTCGATCTTCGTCAGCTCATAGATACGGTCGATCGAGTACCCGGCCTCGAAAGCGAACGGAATGGCGAAGATACGCATATCGGTCGGGTTGCTCAGCTCCTCGTCGAGGTTGTCAAAGCTCAGGTCGTGATTGCCCACGAAGCCGTGCATACCCTGCCCGATCATGCGCAGCCCCTTCTGGATGATCTCCTCGAACGAGCGGCCGATCGACATGATCTCGCCAACCGACTTCATGCTCGACCCGATCAGGCGCGACACGCCGGCGAACTTGCCGAGGTCCCAACGGGGGATCTTGCAGATCATATAGTCGAGCTCCGGCGCCTTGTAGGCCGAGTTGGGCGTTCCCATCTCGCCGACCTCGTCGAGGCCGTACCCGAGGGCGAGCTTCGCGGCGACGAACGCCAGCGGGTATCCCGTCGCCTTCGATGCGAGGGCCGACGAGCGGCTCAGGCGGGCGTTCACCTCGATCACGCGGTAGTCGTCCGTCTCCGAGTTGAAGGCATACTGGATGTTGCACTCGCCGACAATGCCCAGGTGGCGGATCGTCTTTTTCGACAGCTCCTGCAACATCTTGAGCTCGCCCTCATCGAGCGAGCAGGTCGGTGCCACGACGATACTCTCGCCGGTGTGAATGCCGAGCGGGTCGACGTTCTCCATGCTGGCCACCGTGAAGCAGTGGTCGTTCTTGTCGCGGATCACCTCGAACTCGATCTCCTTCCACCCCTTGAGCGACTCCTCGACGAGGATCTGGGGCGAGTAGGCAAAGGCATTCTCGGCCAGCTCCTTGAGCTCGGCGTCGTTGTTGCAGAAGCCGCTGCCCATGCCGCCCAGCGCATAGGCCGAGCGGATGATGATCGGGTAGCCCAGCTTCTTAGCGGCATCGAACGCATCGGCCATCGTCTCCACGGCATAGCTGCGCGGGGTCTTGATATCGATCTCGTTGAGCTTCTTGACGAACTTGTCGCGGTCTTCGGTGTACATGATCGCCTCCACGGAGGTCCCGAGCACCTCGACGCCATACTTCTTGAGCGTCCCCGAGAGGTAGAGCTCCGTCCCGCAGTTCAGTGCGGTCTGGCCGCCGAACGCGAGCAGGATGCCGTCGGGCTTCTCCTTGGCGATCACCTTCTCCACGAACTCGGGAGTGATCGGCAGGAAATACACTTTGTCGGCGATACCTTCCGAGGTCTGGATCGTCGCGATGTTGGGGTTGATCAGCACGGTGCCGATCCCCTCCTCCTTGAGCGCCTTGAGCGCCTGCGAGCCCGAGTAGTCAAACTCACCCGCCTGACCGATCTTCAGGGCTCCCGAACCGAGCACCAACACCTTCTTTACATCTTTCTTCATGCCTTTGCTATTTAGTTGAGTTATTATCTGCTTACTTACCCTGCCGCGCCCATACGCCTCTCCGACCCCGTGCAGCACAAACTTTCCCGGTGCACCTGCATTCCGCCGACCCGGCTCCAAACCGGCATCTACCGTCTGTACCCACACGTCTCGCACCCCGCTGCCATACCTCTTCCCCGATTCAACGGACATCTCTATTTGTTCCGCAATTATACCTCCCTGCACCCGCGGACACCGTCCGGTACTTCGCGCCGCATCGCCCTCTCGCTCTATGGACATCCATCTCCGCGCTCCGCGGCTTTACCTCGTTCACACTCCTGCGTCTTTTCCCGCACATGCACGGTTTCGGCACCGCACAGGCGCATCCACGAACGCGCACTCACACGACTCCCGTTCCCAACAACCATTTCTCCATACAGTGCCTACGGTCACT
>JAFQJK010000028.1 GCA_017415005.1 Rikenellaceae bacterium | reverse complement strand
CAGCTGCGCGATGCCGCTCTCCACCTCTTCTTCGTACAGCTCCGCCAGCTTCGCCATGACCTGATCCTCGCGGCCGGCGGCCACGCCCATCCGGATCATGCGGTCGTGCAGGCCCTCAAAGAGTCGGGACCGGCTCATTGCGTCGGCAAAGGCGGCGCCGGAATCCAGATCCGACCGTATGCCGCTGACCTTCTTGGCCGCCTCTTCGTCGGTGAGGATCGAGGGCATCAGCCGGAAGGCCTCGCCGGTGGGGAAGCCGCTGGAGAGCATCATGGACAGCACGCCGGCCACGATACTGTACACGAACCCCAGGTGGTACGAGGCCGTGGCGCTGCATCCCATCTCACGCAGGTTACCGGCTCCGTAAGCATGGCTCACACGGATCGTCGTGGCCGCCGCCACGCCCACCATCGTCATAAACGTGAAACTCGACACCGAGAGCGTGATCTGGTGCCCGGCCTGCGCCACAGGGCCGATCCACCCCATCATGATCGACGAGAGCGAGAAGGCCGACATCTCCATCGACATCTGCATCGAGATCGGGAATCCCACCCCGAGCAGCGACCGCACCGTCGCCACGTTGAAATTGGTCCTGCGAAAGAAACTGAAGTAACGCTTCAGCGAGTCGCGCTTATAGAAGTAGGCGATGATCAGGATCGGCGTCAGGATGCGCGAGATCAGCGTCGAGAGGCCCGCCCCGGCCGCGCCCATCGCCGGAAAACCGGCATGGCCGTATATCAGAAAATAGTTGAAAATGATGTTGATCACGTTCGACACGAGCACGATCGCCATGGCCACTTTCGTGTTGCCGATCCCCTCGAGGAACTGTTTGAAGGCCGCGAACAGCATGAACGGGACGATCGACCAGGCCAGGTAGCGGAAGTAGGGCCGCGCGAGCTCGACGGTCACCTCGCTCTGCCCCATCCGGCCCATGAACGAGCCCGCCACACAAAGCAGCCCGAACAGCGCGAAACCGAGCAGCGCGTAGAGCAGTAGCGAATTCTGCAGGCAGACGGCCGAGCGCCGGTGATCGCGTTGCGCATAGGTGGCCCCCACGAGCGGCGTGATGCCCATCGTGAGACCGGTACCGAACATGAAAAAGATCATGAACAACGCACCGCCGAACGATACCGCCGCCAGCGGCTCGGCGCCGAGACGGCCCACCATCGCGTTGTCGACGAGCTGGACGATCACCTGCCCGACCTGGGAAAGGATGACCGGCACGGCCAGCGTGAGCGTCCGCCGGTAATAGGGCATATATTGACTGAGTTTCATCACTATTTCGGGTTAGAGAAAAGAAATGAGGGTGCAAAAATACGTGGGATTCTCCGGATCGGCAAGCTTTCGATGGTCCGGCACGGCCGATTCCGGCAGGGCAACGCAGGGAACCGCCAACCCGAGGCGGTCAGCCCCGGGCCCCTTTCACAAAAATAAAGCAGGGAGAGTCGCGCAGCGCACGCTACATCTTCTCGGTGAGCTTCTGCACCAGGCGAAAGTTGTTGAAGAACTCCTTGGCAAAGACGCGGAGCACATTGTAAGCCGGGATCGCCAGCAACATACCCACCACGCCGGCCATGCTGCCTGCGATCAGGATCACCAGGAAGATCTCGAGCGGGTGCGCCTTGGCCCGGTTGGAGTAGAGCGCCGGCTGAAGCACGAAATCGTCGAATCCCTTGGCCACGAGCAACGTCGGGATGATGATGAGCGCCATCGTCGTGGCCGAATAGCCGGCGATCGGGTCCGTCATGCCGATGAACAGGCTGATCCCGGCACCGATCAGCGGCCCGATGTAGGGCACCACATTGAGAATACCCATCGTGAGGCCGATCACAAAGGCATTCTGGACCGGCATGCCGCACAACAGGAGTACCACAGAGATGATCGTCAGCATGATCATCGACTCGGCGACGATCCCCGTGAAGTAGCGGATCAGCAGGTCGGTGATCGAATCGAGCGCCCGGGCGATATTCGCCTCGTACCGTTTCGGGAAGACCGCGATCACCATATCGGCGAACAGGCGGTCCTCTTTCAGGAAGAAGAAGGTGATGAACGTGATCGAGAAGAGTGCCACGGCCATATGGCTGATGAGCGATACGACCGACGAGAGCATATTGTTGATCACGCCGACGTTGAGCAGCGGCGTGATCTGCTTGGTCAGCGAGTCTACCAGCGAGAACTGGTCGGCCCCCACGGCGAACGTGCGCTCGATAAACTCCTGCAGCGACATGAGCGGCTCGCGGAACGCCTCGATCATCTGGGGTATCTCAAGCGCAGAGAAGTGGTTGAGCTTGTCGAAGACGAGCGGGACGAAGATCGAGACGAAGGCCACGAGGAAAGCCCAGAACACGAGCAGCGTCACGAGCGCCGCCAACCAGCGCGGCACCCGGCGGCGGCGTATGCGCACGCGCTCGATCAGCCCGACCAGCGGCTTGCCGATAATGGCCAGCACGGCCGAAATGAGGATATAGGCCACCACGTTGCTGAAATACCACACCAAAAACAGCACGACGGCCGTAATGGCCGCCCCGATGATGTATTTGGATAGTTTCGACATGGCATGTACCTTATATGATCCGGGAGAATCCCCCCAAGAGATAACCTGCGTTCGGTCCGCTCCGCGCGCCACAGCCACCATCCGCCAGCAACACGCGACCGGCGCCTCCGCCCGCCCTGCGTTTGCCGCCCCGGCACTGCACGGCAGCACGTCCCGCCATCCGGGACTACCTCACACACGGGCCTGGCCGCCCCTGCGGCCGTTTCCGCACGATGCGGCCGCCCTATTTCAACCTTGCCACCGGAGTCTGCGAGCCGACGACCTTATCGCCCAGCCTCACGCACACCTCCGCATCGAGCGGCAGGAACAGATCCACGCGCGAGCCGAACTTGATGAACCCGCACTGCGTATTCTGCCTGACACGCTCGCCCACCCTGGCGTACGACACGATGCGCCGCGCCACGAAGCCGGCGATCTGGCGGAACAGCACCGTATGGCGCTCGCCGCGGACCACCGTCGTCGTCCGCTCGTTATCCTCCGACGACTTGGGATGCCATGCGACCATGAATTCGCCGTGATGATGCTTGAAATAAACCACCTCGCCCGTGATCGGGAACCAGTTGATATGCACATTCGTGAGCGACATGAACACCGACACCTGCAGGCGCTTCTCCTTGAAATACTCGTTCTCGTCGACCTCTTCGATCACGACCACCGTACCGTCGGCCGGCGCGTAGATCGTGCCGGGATCCTCCATGAGCGGGCGGTCCGGAGACCGGAAGAAGAGCATCACGAACAGTACGCCCGGCAGCAGCAGGCCGCCCACCAGCACCGTGATCCACCACGCCGCACCGGTCAGCGCCACGACGCCGCACGTCACGCCGGTCGCGGCGATCCAGATGATCGCCGCATTCCGGATAATGGAGTACCCCTCCTTATGAATCTTCATTCGTCCTAAAAGTTGGTTCCGGCACGCCTGCACCCCGGGGCACCCGGCCTGAAATTTTCCGGAAAAGTAGCAGTTAATTTATCAAATACCAAAAACAATGCAGTAACAAACGGCAAACGGAGCCGCCACGAGCAGCGCGTCGAACCGGTCGAGGAACCCGCCGTGCCCCGGCATCATGCGCCCCGAATCCTTCACACCGACCGACCGCTTGAACAGCGACTCGGCCAGGTCGCCCAGCACGCCTGCGACAGCCACCACGGCCCCCAGCCCGCACCACGCGGCAGGCGATCCTCCGAGCCATCGGCCCATCAGCAGCGCCACGCCCATCGCGATCACCACCCCCCCCGCGAATCCCTCCCACGACTTTTTAGGCGAGATACGCTCGAACAGCTTATGGCGCCCGACGAGGCTGCCCACCAGGTAGGCGCCCACGTCGTTGGTCCAGACCAGCGCGACGAGGCACAGCACGACGAGCGGACGGTAGAGGATCAGGTCGCCCCGCGCCTCGATCCCGAGCGGGAACAGCAGCGCGAGCGGCGCGGCCGTATACAGCACGCCGGCCAGCGTCACGGCGATGTTCTCGATCGGCGTGGGCCGGTCGCGGTACAGCTCGGCAGCGAAAACGACGAAGGCCGCCGGCACGAGCGCCAGCAGCCACACGGGACCGATCGTCCCCATGGCCACCGAAAAGCCGAGGCCCACGGCGGCCAGGCCGAGGAACTGTCCGTAGCCGAGCTGCGCCTCGACGCCGCGCAACCCCGCCAGCCGGTAGAACTCGAACAGGCAGCCTGCGCCGACGACGAGCATCAGCACCAGCAGCGAATAGGGCGACCAGAGGATACCGCCGGCCATTACGGCCACGAACACCACGCCGCTCGCCGTGCGCACGCCCAGTTCCCGGTTCAGTAATCTACTCATTATCGTTGGGTTATTTCTTTCTTATTGCCCGGCCGCAGGGGTCGGCTTATCCTCCCGGCCGGTCGCCGGGGCCTCCGGGGTTGACACGCCCGGATCGGCCGTCGCAGCGGCCGCCCCGGGTTGCGGGTCGGCTTCCCCGGCGGGCCGGGACGCTCCGGCCTCCGCCTGTGCCGCAGCTTCCCTCGCCTCGCGGGCGACGGCCTCCGCCTCGCGGATCGCCGCGTTCTCCTCGGCCAGCTCATCCTGCCGCCCCTTGGGACGCGGACCGAAGATCCGCTCGAGGTCCTCGGCAAAGATCACCTCGCGCTCGAGCAGCATCTCGGCCAGCTTGTGCAACCCCTCGGTATGCGTCACGAGCACCTCGCGGGCCATCGCATACGCCTCGGCGATGATCGCCTTGACCTCAGCATCGATCTGCCGGGCCGTCTGCTCGCTGTACGGCTTGGTGAACGCCATGTCGCTCTGGCCCGACGAGTCGTAGTAGCTCATGTTGCCCACCTTGTCGCTCATGCCGTAGTAGGCCACCATGGCATAGGCCATCTTGGTCACCCGCTCGAGGTCGTTGAGCGCCCCGGTCGAGATACGGCCGAAGTTGAGCTCCTCCGACACGCGCCCGCCGAGGATGGCCGCCATTTCGTCCATCATCTGCTCGCGTGTGGTGATCTGCCGCTCGTCGGGCAGGTACCAGGCAGCACCCAGCGCCTTGCCCCGCGGGATGATCGTCACCTTGATCAGCGGATTGGCATACTTGAGCATCCAGCTCACCGTCGCATGGCCGGCTTCGTGGAAAGCGATCGTGCGTTTCTCATCCTGGGTGATGATCTTGTTCTTACGCTCCAGACCGCCGATAATGCGGTCGATGGCCGCCAGGAAATCCTCCTTGTCGACCGCCTTCTTATCGTGCCGTGCGGCGATCAGCGCCGCCTCGTTGCATACGTTGGCAATGTCGGCACCCGAGAAACCGGGCGTCTGGCGGGCCAGGAAACTGCGGTCGAGGTCGGGCGAGAGCTTGAGGTTGCGCAGGTGGACATTGAAGATCTCCTCGCGCTCGTGCAGGTCGGGCAACCCCACCTCGATCTGACGATCGAAGCGGCCCGCACGCATCAGCGCCTTATCGAGGATATCGACCCGGTTGGTCGCAGCCAGCACGATCACGCCGGCATTGGTCCCGAAGCCGTCCATCTCGGTAAGCAACTGGTTGAGCGTGTTCTCGCGCTCGTCGTTCGACGAGAAGCCTGCATTCTTGCCGCGCGCGCGGCCGATCGCGTCGATCTCGTCGATGAAGACGATGCAGGGCGCCTTCTCCTTGGCCTGGCGGAACAGGTCGCGCACGCGCGAGGCACCCACGCCGACGAACATCTCGACAAAGTCCGATCCGCTGATCGAGAAGAACGGTACATTGGCCTCGCCGGCCACCGCCTTGGCGAGCAGCGTCTTACCGGTCCCCGGAGGGCCCACCAGCAGCGCGCCCTTGGGGATCTTACCACCCAGGTCCTTATATTTCTGCGGGTTCTTGAGGAAGTCGACGATCTCCATGATCTCGACCTTGGCCTCCTCGAGCCCGGCCACATCCTTGAACGTCACCTTGGTCGAGGCGTCCTTGTCGAACACCTGCGCCTTGGCCTTGCCGACGTTGAACACGCCGCTGTTGGCCCCGCCCCCGCGCGACATATTTCGCATGATCAGGATCCATACGAGAATGATCAGCGCGAACGGCAGCAGCGAGACCAGCATATCGGTCCACATGCTCTTGCGCTTGTCGAACGTGAGCGGCACCGCGTTGCCCGACTCGGCCACCACGGCGTCGTAGCTGTTCTGGAAATATTCGAGCGACCCGATGTTGAAGGTCAGCTGCGGCCCCTCTTTCGGGATATTCTTATACTCTTTCTCCTTGGAGTACGTATCGTAAGCCGCAGGGGTCAGGAACACCTCGGCATAGTCCTGGTTGACCACGACGACCTTCTTCACCTCGCCCTGGGCGATCATCTTCTGCACGGCATCCCAGTTGGTCTCCTGCGGCACCGATCCGCCCGACATCAGGCTCCAGCCGAGGATGAGCATCGCAATGATCCCATACACCCAGAAGATATTGAATTTCGGCTTTCTGAACCCCAGTCTGGGGTCTCTGCTATTCATTTCGTTAGCCATGTATACTCAATGTAATTTAAATTAACGGCGGCCGCGCGGTCGCGGCCTTCCACTACAACGCGCCCGTCGATCGCTATATTGCGCCCTCGTAGCGCGTTGCCGGCGCGTCGGCCCAAAGCTGCTCGAGCTGGTAGAACTCGCGCGCCTCGGTCTGGAAAATATGGACCATCACGTCGCCATAGTCCATCACCACCCAGATGCTGTTGTTAAGTCCTTCGACCCTCCACACCTTCTCTCCGAGCACCTCCTCGGTCTTCTTCTCGATCCCGGCGGCTATGGCGCCCACCTGGGTGGTCGAATCGGCATTGCAGATGATAAAGCACGAACATATGGCACCGTCGAAACCGGAGAGGTCGAGCGCGACGATGTTCTGCCCCTTTTTGTCCTCGATGGCTTCGACGATGGTCTGAATCAGTTCTTCCATAAAAACACAGTTATCTTAATCCGACAAATGTACGAAAAAAACAACATAATACGATTTCCCGGAAACAATAACAAATATCTTGCAGAAAATTGCCGGACTACGTTCGCGGCACCACGGAAAGGATCGAAGACTTGAGCGCCTCGATCAGCGATCGCTTGACATAGGTGCGCCGCACGGCGATGGCGATCTTGCGCGAAGTGGCTCCCTTGGCCAGCGGCTTGAGCTGGTCGCGGTTCTGCGACGGGATGAAGTCGGTGGCCATCTCGGGGATGATCGTCAGGGCCGACGTATGGTCGACGATGCGCATCAGCGTCTCGAGCGATCCGCTCTCGAACACATAGGGGGCCGACGCCCGCCGCCGGGCCTGACACAGTTCGAGGATCTGGTCGCGCAGGCAATGCCCCTCCGAGAGCAGCAGCAGGCTCTTGACGTCGATATCCTCGATCCGGATATTGGCCCGCTCATACAACGGGTGGTTGACCGACACATAGACATAGAACCGGTCGTTGAACAGCTCCTCCTCGATGATATGGTCCGGGCAGGTCCCCCCGGCCAGGATCGCCGCGTCGAGCGCGTCGCGGTCGAGCGCCGCCACGATATCCGACGTGACCATCTCCTTGATCTGGAGCTCCACGCGGGGATATCTCTTCACAAAATCGGGGATGAAGCGGTGCAACAGATAAGGAGCCACCGTCGGGATCACCGCCAGTCGCAGCGTCCCGGCAATCTCGCTTTTAAGCTCGCTCACCGACTCCTTGATATAGTTGTACGAGCGGATCGTCTCCTTGGCATTGCGGATCACGATGGCCCCGGCCTCGGTCGGAATGACCGGTTTTTTCGACCGGTCGAGCAGGATCACACCGAGCTCTTCCTCGAGGTTCTTGACCTGCATGCTGAGCGAGGGCTGCGTAACGAAGCACTTTTCGGATGCGAGCGAGAAGCTGCCGCAGTTGGCGACGGCCACGAGGTATTCTAACTGGGTAATGGTCATGGTTGCTGATCTTAGGGGTTGGACCGAGACAAAGATGCGAAAAAATCCGGATTTTCCAACGCTTCCCGCCACGCAGCCCTTTCCCCCGCCGGGGCATCTCGGCTACTCGTCGCTGATGGCCACCAGCTGCTCGCGATAGGCCGCCAGGATACGCGACTTGGAGATAAACCCGAGGTAATGCATACCCGTATCCACGACGGGCAGCATCCACGCCTTCGAGTCCTCGAACGACTGGAGCACGCTGGCGATCTGCTCGTTCGACAGGATAATGTCGGGCGGCGGGATCATGTAGTTGTCGATCCGGTCGCCGTAGCGCTGCGGATCGAACATCACCGGCCTCAGGTCGTCGAGCTGCACGACGCCCAGCAACACCCCTTCGTCGTCGAGCACCGGGAAGATATTGCGCCGCTCGGTGGCGATCAGGCTCACCAGGTCGCCCACCGTCATATCGCGGCTGATCGGCCGGAAGTCCGTCTCCATCAACCGCTTCAGGTCGAGGAAGACGAGCACCGAGCGGTCCTTGTTGTGCGTGAGCAGCTCGCCCTTGAGATGCAGCTTTTTGGTGTAGATCGAGTAGGGCTCGAAGTAGTAGCTGATCGCGAAAGCGGTCGCCGCCACCAGCATCAGCGGCACGAACAGCCGGTAGCCGTTCGACAGCTCGGCGATCAGGAAGATCGACGTGAGCGGCGCCTTCATCACGCCCGACATCACCCCGGCCATGCCGACCAGCGTGAACGAGACGAACGAAAGGTCGAACCCGAGGAAGGTATTGCAGATATAGGCCATCGCAGCCCCGGTGAACGCCCCGACAAAGAGCGACGGGGCGAACGTTCCTCCCACGCCCCCGGCCGCGTTGGTGGCCGACATGGCGACCACCTTGAAAAAGAGGATGGCCACCAGGTAGAGGATCACCACCCACGGAATGCTCCGGTACTTAAAGAACATCGAGTTGTTGAACAGCGCCTCGGGGTTGCCGTGCAGCAGGTCGATGAACGACTCGTATCCCTCGCCGTACAAGGGCGGGAAAACGAAGATCAGCACCCCGAGGATGAGGCCCCCGACGGCCCACCTCTGGTACTGTTTCTTAAAGCGGCCGAAATAGCTCCCCACCTTGGCATTGACCGCCGTGAAGTAGTACGAGATCAGGCCGCAGAGCAGGCCGAGGGCTGTGTAGATGGGCAGGTTGCGCAGCTCGAACGTGTCGCGCACCGTCACGCTCAGCATCGGCTCGAACCCGTTGAGGAAGAAGGCCAGCGAGGTGGCCGTCACCGTAGCGACGAGCAGCGGGATGATCGAGCCCACCGTGATGTCGAGCATCAGGATCTCGAGCACGAAGACCACGCCCGTGATCGGGGCTTTGAAGATGGCCGAGAGCGCCGCTGCGGCGCCGCAACAGAGCAGCAGCGTGATATGCTTGTAGTTGAGCCGCAGCAGCTTGCCGACATTCGATCCGATCGCCGCGCCGGTCAGCACGATCGGCGCCTCGGGACCCACCGAGCCGCCGAAGCCGATGGTCGTCGCGCCGCCCACGATCGACGAGTAACAGTTGTGGGGCTTGATCCGCGACCCCTTCTTCGACATGGCATAGAGCACGCGCGTGACTCCCTCCGAGATATTGTCCTTGATGATGTAACGGACGAAAAGCGACGCCAGCACGATGCCGATGACCGGATAGACGAGGTAGAAAAAGCTCGCCGTATTGATCTGGAACCAACTGACCAGCACCTGCTTGATAAGGTACAGCAGCCACTCGAACACGAACGTACCGAACCCCGCCAGCAGCCCGACCAGGATGGCCAGGATGATCATCAGCTGTTTGGAGGTGAGCCGTTTGGTCACCACGATCAGGTAGCGGTATAGGATTTCCAGCTTTTTCATCTTCCCCGGCGGCCGGCACGGCCCACAGCCCGGCCTGCAACGACGCAGTCCCTCCGAAAGTTACAAAAAATCCGTTAGAACGGAAGTATACCCATGATGCGCCGCACCTCCGACACGGTGGCGTTCGCGCTCTCGCGCGCCTTCTCGGCACCCTCGCGCACCACGCGGCCCAGGTAGGCCTCGTCGGCGATGATGTCGTTGATCCGCTCGCGGATCGGGGCCACCGTCTTGATGATGTCCTCGGCCAACTGCTTCTTCAGGTCGCCGTAGCGGATCTCGCAGCTCGCATACTTGTCCTTGAAGAATTGCAGCGTGTCGGGCGTCGACACGGCCCGCATGATCGTAAAGAGGTTCGCGATCGGCTCGCTCACCGGCGAGTCGGGCTCGGTGGGACCCGCATCGGTCACCGCGCGCATCACCTTCTTGCGGATCGCCTCGTCCGTATCCGACAGGAAGACGCCGTTACCCTCCGACTTGCCCATCTTGCCCGAACCGTCGAGCCCCGGTATCTTCACCAGCTCGTCGCCGAAATTATAAGGCATGCTCTCGGGGAAGAACTCGACGCCGTAGAGCGTATTGAAACGGCGCGCGAAACGGCGCGTCATCTCCAGGTGCTGTTCCTGGTCCTTGCCCACCGGCACCCGCGTGGCGCGGTGCAGCAGGATGTCGGCAGCCATCAGCACCGGGTAGCAGAGCAGGCCGGCGTTGATGTTGTCGGGATGCTTGCGGATCTTCTCCTTGAACGAGGCCGTGCGCTCCAGCTCGCCCACATAGGCGTGCATGCTCAGCAGCAGCGACAGCTCGGCCACCTGCGGCACGTCGCTCTGGATATAGATCGTCGCCACCTCGGGGTCGAGGCCGGCAGCCAGGTACTCGGCCAGCACGTTCTTCACGTTGGGGTGGAGCTTCGACGGGTCGGGATGCGTGGTGAGCGAATGATAGTCCGCAATGAAGAAGAAGCAGCGGTTCTCGTGCTGCATTTTGACGTAGTTCTTCAGCGCCCCGAAGTAGTTGCCCAGGTGCAGCTGGCCGGTCGATCGTATGCCACTCAGTACAGTTTCCATGTCGCGTTTTTAAATTTCGAGCAAAAATAGGGAAAAAAAGGTTTTTTCGCGTACTTTTGTCAGATTATCCAATAAAAACAGCGTGCATGAAAACTTTCTGGAGATTGCTGGGCTTTGCCAAACCGGTCGAGAAATTCGCCATCCCCTATTTTTTCTACACCCTGCTTTACGCCTTTTTCAACACGTTCAATTTCGTGCTGATCATCCCGATCCTCAACACGCTCTTCGACGGCAACAAGATCGTCAGCCGCATCGACGCGATGCCCGAGTTCAAGCTCAGCACCGACTACCTCACCGACCTGACGAACTACCTGCTATACAAGCACTACGGAACGAACTATGACGTAATGGAGATCCTCGTCTTCCTGAGTGTCGCGGTCGTGGTCTCGGTGCTGCTGAGCAACACGTTCCGCTACCTGGGGCAGCGGACCATCGAGACGATGCGCATCTATACGCTGCGCAACCTGCGTAACCGGACCTTCGACAACGTGATGAACCTCAACGTCGGCTACTTCAGCAACGAGCGCAAGGGCGACATCATCTCCAAGATCTCGTCCGACGTGCAGGTCGTGCAGTTCTGTATCACCAACACGTTGCAGGTCATCTTCCGCGAGCCGTTCCTGATCATCGGCTACCTCGTCGCGCTGATCGCCCTCTCGTGGCAGCTGACGATATTCACCGGGCTCTTCCTTCCGGTCACGGCGCTCGTGATCGGAGGTATCGTCAAGCGGCTGCGCCACTCGGCCCGCTCGGCCCAGGAGGCCTACGGCGAGCTGACCAGCGCGCTCGACGAGTCGCTCACCGGCATCAAGATCATCAAGGCCTACAACGCCACCGGATACATCAAGCAGAAGTTCCACGACATCAACCAGCTCTTCTCGGACATCTCGCTCTCGATCGCGCGGCGCCAGCAGCTGGCCTCGCCGATGAGCGAGTTTCTCGGCGTATCGACCGTCGCCATCATCATGATCTACGGCGGCAGCCTCGTGCTGGGCGGCGAGCTGCCCGCTGCCGACTTCCTCGGCTATATCGCCATCTTCTCGCAGATCACACGTCCGGCCCGCGCCGTGACCGACTCGCTGAGCACGATCAACCAGGGCCTTGCGGCCGGCGACCGCGTACTCGAGCTGCTCGACACGCGCCCGGCCATCGAGAATGCCCCGGACGCCAAGAGAATGGACGGTCTGCACGAGGCGATCGAGTTCCGCGACGTACACTTCGCCTACGACAGCCGCGAGGTGATCGGCGGGGTGAGCTTTACGGTCCGCCGCGGCGAGACCGTCGCGCTGGTCGGCCCGTCGGGTGGCGGCAAATCGACGCTCGCCGACCTGGTCCCGCGCTTCTACGACGTGACCTCGGGCGCCATCCTCATCGACGGGGTCAACGTACGCCAGCTCGACCTCGAGAGCCTGCACGCCCATATCGGCGTCGTGGCGCAGGAGACGATCCTGTTCAACGACACGATCGAGAACAATATCCGCCTCGGCAAGCGCGACGCGACGCAGGCCGAGATCGAGGCGGCGGCCCGCGTGGCCAACGCCCACGAATTCATCATGGAGACCGAGAACGGCTACCAGGCCAACATCGGCGACCGCGGCATGAAACTCTCGGGCGGCCAGCGCCAGCGCCTGAGCATCGCGCGCGCCGTGCTCAAGAACCCCGACATCCTGATCCTCGACGAGGCCACCTCGGCCCTCGATACCGAGAGCGAGAAACTCGTGCAGGACGCGCTCAACTCGCTGCTCGAGGGGCGTACCTCGGTGGTGATCGCCCATCGCTTGAGCACGATCCACAACGCCGACAAGATCATCGTCATCGAGCACGGCCGTATCGCCGAACAGGGCACCCACCACGAACTGATGGCTCTCGGCGGCATTTACAGCAAGCTGATCGAGATGCAGCAGCTCGCCTGAGGCAGAACCGCACCGGCAACGGTACCGACAGCCGTGCCTGGCCCCGGCATCCGGGCAGATGCCCGCAGAGCCCTATCCGCTCCCGGCCCGGCTCCGCAGGCGCCGTCTCCAGCCCCGGGAACACGACCGGGGAGCCTGCCGGGCCCAGTCCGACAAAGCCCCGATAACCCGACTGAACCGACAACCGCAATACACCATGGAAACCACGCACACCCCCGCCCCCGAACCCGCCCGTCCCCTGTTCTCGATCGTCACGGTCGTCTACAACAGCGCGGACAGCATCGCAACGACGCTGCGCAGCGTCACCGGCCAGCGGCACACGGGTTTCGACATCGAATACATCGTGATCGACGGCGGCTCGACCGACGGCACGCTCGCAGCCGTCGGGCGCCACCGCGACCGGATCGCCCTTGTGGTGAGCGAGCCCGACCGGGGCATCTACGACGCGATGAACAAGGGGATCGCGGCGGCCCGCGGCCGCTGGATCAACTTCATGAACAGCGGCGACTCGTTCGCCGGCGACGACGTGCTCGAACAGGTGGCCGCCGTGGTGCGCGACACCGATGCAGACATCGTCTACGGCGACATCGTCGAGTTGCGCAACGGAGGCCGCGACGAGTTCCTCAAGAAAGCCGAAGCCGTGCCTGCGAGCAAGCACCGCATGTTTTTCTGCCACCAGGCCGCTTTCGTCCGCACCGAACTGATGCAGGCACTGCCGTTCGACGCGCGCTACGCCATGTCGGCCGACCTCAAGTTCTTCAAGCTCTGCCACCGCGACGGGCGACGATTCCGATACCTGAACTTTCCGGTGGCCCGGTTCGACAAGACGGGCATCTCGTCCATGCAGCGCGCCCGCGGCCTCCGCGAGAACGTCCGCGTGGTCTGCGAGGTCGACCGCGGCCTGCCGCGGATCAAGCACGCCGTCAAGCTCTGGTTCGTCATCCTCAACCTCCGCCTGCGCAAGGCGCTGAAACGGCCGAAACCCTAGGCATAACCCCCCCGGCGCCGCACCCCGCGGCAAAATCCGATCCGCTATCGGGATGACCCGTTTTTTTTGTATCTTAGCCACACATAAAGACATTGTATGGCCCGCTTTACCGACAAGAAACTCCTGAAGGCTGCCGAAAACCATACGCTCTGGCTGGTCAAACTGATGCTCTCGTGGGGTGCGGACGTCAACACGCGCGACTATGCGGGCAACACGCCGCTGATGCTCGCCACGCGCTCCGGATTCACCGATGCGGTCATCTTCCTGCTTTCGAAGGGCGCCGACGCCAACGCCCGCAACAACGCCGGACAAACGGCCGTCATGCTCAATATCGCATTCTCCGGGCAAGACGGGGTCTACTATTCGATGGAGGAGCGCGAAGAGAAGAAACGCGCGCTGGGCGAATTCTACTCGTTCGATGCCTGTTCCACTTTACACTTCCAGCCCGTCAAGTACCTGGTCAATCGTGTACCGGGCCTCGACCTCAATCTCAAGGATGCGAACGGTGATACTGCATTCATGTACGCCCTGAAGCGGGGACACCTGATGAAGGCCGATTACCTGCTGACCCACGGCGCCGATATCGACGCACCGGACCGCGACGGAATGACCCCGCTGATGTGCACTGCCGGACAGGGTTATAGCCACCTTGTCAAATTCCTCTGCGAGCGGGGTGCCGACGTCAACGCCCGCGACAACAACGGCGAAACGGCCCTGATGTACGGGACCCGCAGCGGCTCCTCCGATATCTTAACCTATCTGGTCGGGCACGGCGCCGACATCAACGTCCGGAACAACCAGGGCAAAACCATACTGATGCTCGCCGCGGAACTCGGCAGGATGTAAGCCTCCCCGATCCGTCTGACATAACACAGCGACCGCCCTTACGGACGGTCGCTGTACGATTATCTGCGGGTCCGGCCCATCCCCGTCAGGCCAGGCCGAGATACAGGTCGCGCGTCTTGCCGACCATTTTGTCAGCCCCGAACAGGCCGAGCCGCTCATGTCCCGCCCGGGCCATACGCTCCCTCAGCGCTCCGTCGTCCACCACCGAGCGTACGGCCGCCCCGATGCTCTCCGTCCGGACCGGATCGAAATAGACGCCCGCCTCACCGGCGATCTCCGGAAAGCAGCTCGCATCGCTCAGCACGACCGGGCATCCGGCCGCGAACGCCTCGAGGATCGGCAGCCCGAACCCTTCGTACAGCGAAGGAAAGACGAAGCAAACGGCATGGCGGTAGAGCGCGCGGAGCTCGGCATCGCCCACCCGCCGCTGACTCGTCTGACCGGCGATCCCCAGCCGGGCGAGCAAGGCCTGCTCATCGGCCGAAAAGGGCCTGCTGCCGGCGCACACCAGATGCAGCCCGGTCTCGCGCAGCACGGGCGCCACCTGCTCGGCCATCGGCCCGAAATTCTTATAGCCGCCCCGCTCGCCCACGTAGAGCAGGTAGTCGGGTCCGTCGGGGCGCGGGGCCTCGGGACCGGCAGCGGGGTCGAGCATCAGTCCGTGATGGATAACGGTAATCCGCCGCTCGTCGACCGGAAAAAAACGCAGGATGTCGCGCTTCGTGTTCTCCGAGATGGCAATGATGCGGTCGGCGCGCGGGATCATCTCGTGCTGCTGCCGCGCCGTCGGGTCGCCCGCGTAATACTGGGGCATGAGCTGGTGGATCAGGTCATGCACGGTCAGCACCACAGGACGGCCGCGCGCCTCGCGGAGCACGTACGGGTCATAATAGGTCGGGTGCAGCACGTCGTAACGGCCGCTGCGCCCAAGACGCTTCGAGTACCACCGGTTGAGCCCCTGCAGGTGCTTGCCGATAAGCAGCCGCCCGGCCGCGTTCTGCATCGGCAGCGGCGCATCCTGCACATAGAGGTTGCGGGTATAGAGCATACCCAGGTCGATCCCGACCCGCTCGTCCGGCAGGTTATGGTAGAGATACGAGAAGTAGCGGGTGATCCCTCCCAGCTTCTGTATCCGGAACATCTGATCGTCGTACAGGACTTTCATCATAACGTACTGATTCAATTACGGCAGGAGAGAACCGGCTACAACGGCAGGCAGATCCACCCGTACAACACATCTGCATGAGCGTACCTGCGCCCGGCTTCCTTGCGCGACCCGTCCGCCCCACCCAGAACAAAGATAAGCATTCCGCCGGGAACGACAACCCGGCAGGACCGAAATCCCCGTTCCCCAAACATTCCCAGCCATGTCCCCTCGGGGCCGCATCATCCGGCCGGCCCTACCGCCCCGGTCCGCACACCGCGGCCTGCACCACACAGGTCCTGGCCGGGCGACTGCCGGCCGTCTCCCCGGCTGCCATCGGCAACCCATTGGCGCAGCGACCACGCCATGCGGTTCCGACCGTCAGTGTCACCGGCCCCTCCGCCCGCTGACACGCCGCTACCGGCCGGTCCATACCCGGATCGCCCGCACAACACGGTGGCAAGGCCGCCCCATCGGAACACAAGCCGTCGGCGTCCGTCCCTGCACACAGACCGCCTATCTTCCGCCGCCCCGGGCCCTCCGGGCCACGACACCCATCCCGACACGCTCCGCAGACAACAAAAAATCCGTCGGGGCAGACCACCCCGACGGATTCCAATCCTCCCGCCACTCCTCTATTTCAGACCGGCCATCCGCTCGCGGATCGCGGCGATCTTGGCCTCAGCATCGGCCTGCTTGGCCCGCTCGTTCTCGACCACCTTGGCCGGGGCGCTCTGGACGAAACGCTCGTTGCCGAGCTTCTTCATCACCGAGGCGAGGAAACCTTCAAGGTACTCCAGCTCCGACTGCATCTTGCGCATCTCCTCCTCGACGTCGATCCGCCCTGTCAGCGGCACGAAATAAACGGTCGTCTTGACGATGAACGATGCGGCGGCCGGGTCTTTCTCGCTCACCTCCTCGACCGACGAGAGACCGGCCATCTTCACGAGCACCGGATTGTAGGCGGCATGGTAGTTGGCATCGGGCACCACCTTGAGCTCGAGCGCCTCACGGTTGGGAATGTTCCGTTCCTTGCGGATGTTGCGCACGGCCGTGATCGTCTCCTTGACCAGCTCGAACTCGTCGAGCAGCTTCGCATCGTAAGCGCCTGCCTTGGGCATCGGGCTCATCATGATGCTCTCGCCCTCCTTGCGCGGGGCGATATGGTGCCATATCTCCTCGGTGATGAACGGCATGAACGGATGCAGCACCTGCAGCAGGCGCTCGAAGAAACCCTTCGTGGCATCGAGCGTCGCGCGGTCGATCGGCTGCTGGTAGGCAGGCTTCACGAGCTCGAGGAACCAACCCGAGAACTCGTCCCAGAACAGGCGGTAGATCATCATCAGCGCCTCCGAGATGCGGTACGAGGCGAAGTTGGCCTCGATCTCCTCCAGCGCGCGGTTCAGCACCGCATCGAACCAGGCCACGGCCAGCCGGTTATTCTCGCTCTGCGCGAGCTTCTCGTCCACGGCCCAGGCATTGACCAGGCGGTAAGCGTTCGATATCTTGTTGCCGAAATTACGCCCCTGCTCGCTCAGGCACTCGTCGAACAGCAGGTCGCTGCCGGCGGCCGAGCAGAGCAGCATCGCCACGCGCACGCCGTCGGCGCCGTACTGCGCGATCAGGTCGAGCGGGTCGGGCGAGTTGCCGAGCGACTTGCTCATCTTGCGGCGCAGCTTGTCGCGCACGATACCCGTGAGGTAAACATTGCTGAACGGCCGCTCGCCGCGGAACTCGTAGCCGGCCATGATCATGCGCGCCACCCAGAAGAAGAGGATGTCGGGCGCCGTCACCAGGTCGTTGGTCGGATAGTAGTATTTGATCTCGTCGTTATCGGGCCTGCGGATACCGTCGAAGACCGAGATCGGCCACAGCCACGACGAGAACCACGTGTCGAGCACGTCGGGGTCCTGGCGCAGGTCTGCGAGCTGCAACGAGGCGTCGCCGCTCTTCTCCCGGGCCAGCCGCAGCGCCTCCTCGGGCGTTTCGGCCACCACGTAGCCGCCCTGCGGCAGGTAGTAGGCCGGTATCTGCTGCCCCCACCAGAGCTGACGCGAGATACACCAGTCGCGGATATTCTCCATCCAGTGGCGGTAAACGTTCTTGAACTTGACCGGGGTGAGCGCGATCACGTCGTCCATCACCGCCCTGAGGGCCGGTTTGGCCAGCTCGTCCATCCGCAGGAACCACTGCATCGAAAGCTTCGGCTCGATCGGTACGTTGGTGCGCTCCGAGTAGCCCACGTTATTGGTATAAGCCTCGACCTTCTCGAGCAGGCCGGCCGCATCGAGGTCCTTCTCGATCCGGTCGCGCAGCGCGAAGCGGTCCATCCCCTCGTACATCCCCACCTTACCGTTGATCGTCCCGTCGTCGTTGAAGATGTCGATCACCTCGAGGTTGTACTTCTCGCCGAGCATATAGTCGTTCACGTCGTGCGCCGGGGTCACCTTCAGCGCGCCGGTGCCGAACTCGATGTCGACATAGTCGTCCATGATGACCGGGATGGCCCGGCCGACCAGCGGCACAACGACCTTCTTCCCCTTGAGCGCCGTATAGCGCGGGTCATTGGGATTGACACAGAGCGCCGTATCGCCGAGGATCGTCTCGGGGCGCGTCGTGGCCACGATCACCGCCTCCTCGCTCCCTTCGATCACATAGCGCAGATAATAGAGCTTACCCTGCGATTCGCGATAGATCACCTCCTCGTCCGAGAGAGCGGTCTGCGCCGCGGGGTCCCAGTTGACCATCCGCACGCCACGGTAGATGCGTCCCTTGTTGTAGAGGTCGACGAACACCCGGATCACGCTCTCGCTCAGCGCCGGGTCCATCGTGAACGACGTGCGGTCCCAGTCGCACGAGGCCCCGAGCTTCTTGAGCTGCTCGAGGATGATGCCGCCGTGCTTCTCCTTCCACTCCCAGGCATGGGCCAGGAACTGCTCCCGCGTGAGCGACGCCTTGTCGATCCCTTCGGCCTTGAGCTTCTGGACCACCTTGGCCTCGGTGGCGATCGAGGCATGGTCGGTGCCCGGCACCCAGCAGACGTTGCGCCCGTTCATCCGCGCGCGGCGCGCCAGCACGTCCTGGATCGTGTTGTTGAGCATATGGCCCATGTGCAGCACCCCCGTCACGTTGGGCGGCGGAATGACGATCGTATAGGGTTCGCGCCCGTCGGGCTCGGAATGAAAGAAGCGGTTGCGCAACCAGTATTCGTACCACCCGGACTCGATCTCCTGGGGGGTATATTTGGACCCAATCTCCATAGTATCTTATATTTATCGTGTATTCCGAAAGAACGATCATGCAAAGATACAAAAAGTTCGCGACAAGCGATCCGCCCCGGCGAAGAACACATAATAAAGCCGGGGGCCGCAGCGTTTTGATCGAGGCGTTTTCCGACGGCGTCCCTCTCCCCTGACATTCCGGCGGTCGTCCCCCGGACAACGGACAAAACCCCTCCCCCCGACAACGCATTGCTGACAATTTGGCAGGCCCGGACAACACGGACCGATTTTTGAAAGCATATATTACATTCCGCACGCCGCATATCGCGGCAAAACCATTACCTTTGTCACTTTAAAAAACCATTTTATGGCCAAGCGAAATAAGAAAGCGATCATTGAAGATTTCTCCAGCATAAACGACCTGCTCGAAGGCAAGCACCACGTGATCCCCATCGTCACCGACGAAGAGGAGGAGCTCGCGGCCGGCGTCGTCGTACCCGACGTACTGGCGATCCTTACGCTGCGCAGCTCGGTGCTCTTCCCCGGCTCGATCACGCCGATCACCGTCGGGCGCGAGCGCTCGATGAAGCTCATCCACGAGGTCGAGCGCAGCGGGGGTATCCTGGGCGCCGTCCTGCAGAAGGAGGCCGATGTCGAGAACCCCGGCCCGGACGACCTGTACAAGATCGGCACGGCCGCCCGCATCCTCAAGGTGCTCGAGATGCCCAACGGTAACCTGACGGTCATCCTGCACGGTCTGGAGAAGATCGAAGTGACCAAATACCTGTCGTCGGACCCCTACTTCACCGCCTCGGTGGTGGCGCTCAAGGATTCGACGCCCGACAAGAACAACATCGAGTTCAACGCGCTGGTCGACTCGATCCGCGACGTGGCGCTCAACATCATCAACGTCTCGTCCAACCTCCCCAAGGAGGCCTCGTTCGCCATCAAGAACATCGACAGCAAGCGCGGCATTATCAACTTCATCTGTTCGAACATCGACCTGATGGACGCCGACCGCCAGCACCTGCTCGAAGCGCCGGGCCTCCTGGCCCGTGCCCGCCGCCTGCTCGAGATCCTCGTACGCGAGCAGCAGATGGCCGAGCTCAAGAACGAGATCCAGGGCAAGGTCAAGCGCGACATCGACCAGCAGCAGCGCGAGTATTTCCTGCAGCAGCAGATCCGCACGATCCAGGAGGAGCTGGGCGGCGACCCCGCCGACCGCGACATCGAGGAGCTTCGCAAGCGCGCCGCCAAGAAGAAGTGGAGCAAGGAGGTCAAGGAGGTGTTCGAAAAGGAGCTGATGAAGCTCGAGCGGATCAACCCGGCCATCGCCGAATACTCGGTGCAGATGAACTACCTGCAGCTGATGCTCGACCTGCCGTGGCAGGAGACCACCAAGGACAACCTCGACCTCAAGCGCGCCCGCAAGCGCCTCGACGCCGACCACTTCGGCCTCGAGGAGGTCAAGGAGCGTATTCTCGAGCACCTGGCCGTGATCAAGCTCAAGGGCGACCTCAAGTCGCCGATCCTCTGCCTCTACGGCCCTCCGGGCGTGGGCAAAACCTCGCTGGGCAAGTCGGTGGCCGACTCGCTGAAGCGTAAGTTCGGGCGTATCTCGCTCGGCGGCCTGCACGACGAGGCCGAGATCCGCGGACACCGCCGGACCTATATCGGCGCGATGCCTGGCCGGATCATCCAGACGATCAAGCGCTGCGGCTCGTCCAACCCCGTCATTATCCTCGACGAGGTCGACAAGGTCGGTATGAGCAACCACGGCGATCCCGCCTCGGCGCTGCTCGAGGTGCTCGACCCGGAGCAGAACACGACGTTCCACGACAACTACCTCGACGTCGAATACGACCTCTCGAAGGTGCTGTTCATCGCCACGGCCAACAACGTGGCCAACATCCACCCGGCCCTGCGCGACCGTATGGAGATGATCAACATCCCGGGCTATATCCTCGAGGACAAGATCGAGATCGCGCGCAAGCACCTGCTGCCCAAGCAGCTCGAGGCGCACGGCGTACCGGCCTCGGAGCTGAAGATACCGGTAGCGGTACTGCATAAGATCATCGCGGAGTACACCCGCGAGAGCGGCGTGCGCACGCTCGACAAACTCCTGGCGAAGATCGCCCGCTACCGGGCCAAGAACATCGGCTTCGGCGAGGAGTACAACGTCGACATCAAGCCGGCCGACGTCGAGAAGATACTCGGCATCCCGCGCTTTGCCAACGACATCTACGACGTGCAGGGTATCGTCGGCGTGGTGACGGGCCTCGCCTGGACCGAGGTGGGCGGCGACATTCTCTACGTCGAGTCGATCCTCACCCCGGGCAAGGGCGCGCTCACGATGACCGGCAACCTGGGCGACGTGATGAAAGAGTCGGCCACCATCGCGCTGCAATGGGTCAAGGCCCATGCCGACGAGCTCGGCATCGACCGCGAGCGGATCGAGAAGCACGACGTACACATCCACGTGCCCGAGGGCGCGATCCCCAAGGACGGCCCGAGCGCCGGCGTGACGATGCTCACCTCGCTCGTATCGACCTACACCGGGCGCAAGATACGCGACCGCATCGCGATGACCGGCGAGATCACGCTGCGCGGCCGGGTACTCCCGGTGGGCGGCATCAAGGAGAAGATCCTTGCCGCCAAGCGCGCCGGGATCACCGAGATCATCCTGAGCGAGAACAACCGCAAGGACATCGAGGAGATCAAGCCCGAGTATGTCAAGGGGCTGAAGTTCCAATACGTCAAGACCTGCAACGACGTGCTGAGGCACGCGCTGCAATAACCCGCGCAAGCGGGCCACACTCCGGCGGAGCGCCCTTTCGGGGCGTTCCGCCGTTTTTATTCGGACTGCCCCCATCCACAACCGTGACATTGTCATGTCCCCCTGATTGCGGTCTTTGAAAACAGGATCGGGATTTAGTCCCCCTCTAAACCCCGACCCAAATCACCGTTTACACAGAATTCTGCACAGTCCCTTCATTCGGGAGCGGCCCAGCCCTTGCCTCTTTTATGTCCGGACAAAAGAAGAACCATTTGACATCAACAGGCCAATGCCCTACCGGGCGACTCCTTTGCCTCCGTCCCAACACAACCCCAACAGCCTACCGCTCGTCAAACCGGCTGAAACCGCGTCGGCCGGGGCGACGGAGGGCTCCCCCCCCTTTACATAAAGCGTTCGCGCGGCCACACCGCGCTCCGGGCTAACCTTCGTCGAACAACACGCTTGCTCCCGTCCTCCCCGGTTTCGGGCCCGGTCCGATCAGTAGGCCCCCTCTGCCGGCATCCTACGTTCCGACTTCCGCCGGAAGCCGTACGCCCCGCCCCCGGCGGACCGCCATATAAAGGCCTGCGAAGACAAAAAACAATCCCTCCTTTCCTATGGCTATCCCCCGCGAGAGACAAATTTCCTTTCGACGGCCAGCTTCTGTCGCTATCGTTGATCCCGCGTCTTAAATAGGATACGCCTCGGACAAGCTCAAACAGGTTTGGCTTGCCGCCCGGCTTTCACTATCTTTGACTCTGTCTTAGACAGGATGCGCCTCGGACAAGCGCAAACAAGTTTGGCTTGCCGCCCGGCTTTCACTAT
>JAFQJK010000027.1 GCA_017415005.1 Rikenellaceae bacterium | reverse complement strand
TTTCGAAGACGGGTGCAAAGATAGGGATAAAATTTAATAATCCAATACCCGGGCGTATTTTTTACTATCAACGAAAATATCGTATATTTGCAGGCATACTCACCAACTGCAAACCGAAATGAAAGTAGCTCTCGCTCAACTCAACTACACGATTGGAGATATAGAAGCGAACAAAATCAAGATCATCGAGTGCGTGAACCGGGCGAAAGCGGAGGGTGCGGAACTGGTGGTATTCGGCGAGCAGGCGATCAGCGGAGCACCCGCATACGACCTGCTCAACAAGGTGACTTTCCTCGAACTTTG
The DNA here is from genome assembly GCA_017415005.1 of Rikenellaceae bacterium. Classification (GTDB taxonomy): domain Bacteria; phylum Bacteroidota; class Bacteroidia; order Bacteroidales; family Rikenellaceae; genus RGIG1874. The sequence continues at coordinate 4,588 of JAFQJK010000027.1, read as the reverse complement.
CGAGGAAGCCCTGGTAGAGATCGCATCGTATTGCGACAACATCGCCGTGCTGGTCGGCCTGCCGATCCAGTGCGAGAACCGGACGATCAGCGCTGCTGCGCTGATCGAAAACCGTAAAATCGTACGTTATATCGGTAAGCAGACCGTCGTCTCGCGGGACGAGGTCCGCCATATCTCGCCCTCGAAAGGCTGCGAATATGTCAAGATCGCCGGTAAAAAAGTCGCCGTGGTCGTCGGAGAGGATATCCTCGTGGAACAGGAGTACGGCAAGTATGCCGACCTGATCATCAACCTGGCCCTCACCTCCTACTCGCGCGGCGTGATCGAGAAACGCTACGAAATGTACCGCAAGCTGGCTTTCACGAAAGGCAAGGACGTCGCCTACGTCAACCACGTGGCCGGACAGACCGATATCGTGTACGACGGTTCGTCGGCAGCATTCAACAGTCGGGGCGAGGCGGTAGTCCTGCTCAACAACTTCGAGGAGGACTTCCAGATCTGGGACACCAATTACGAATATACGCCGCTCGAGATCCCCTACCAGAACAAGACGGTCAACGTATACCGGGCCATCAAGCTCGGACTGCGCGACTATTTCGTCAAAAACGGTTTCGGGCAGGCCTGTCTCGGACTGTCGGGCGGTATCGATTCGGCAGTCGTCGCGGCTCTTGCGGTCGAGGTGCTCGGGCCCGGGAATGTCCGCGTGCTGCTCATGCCCTCGCAATTCTCGTCGGACCATTCGGTCGAGGATGCCGTGGCTCTGGCCGAAAAGCTCGGCATCGAATACGAGACGGTACCCATCACCGAAATCTATAAGAGCACGATCTATGCCATGGCTCCCGTGTTCGGCGACACCCCGTTCGGCGTTACGGAGGAGAACATCCAGGCGCGCATCCGGGGCATGCTGATGATGGCCCTGTCGAACAAATACGGCCATATCCTGCTCAACACCTCGAACAAGAGCGAATGCGCCGTGGGATACAGCACCCTGTACGGCGATACGGCCGGGTCGATCAGCATTATCGGCGACCTGTACAAAAGCGAGGTGTATGACCTGGCGCGCTATATCAACCGCAACGGAGAGATCATTCCGGCCAACACGATCGAAAAGGAACCTTCGGCTGAGCTGCGTCCCGAGCAGAAGGACACCGACGCGCTGCCCCCGTACGACGTGGTCGATGCGATCCTCTACCGTATGATCGAGGAGGGCCAGCACCGCGAGGAGATCATCAACGCCGGTTTCGATGCGGATGCCGTTTACAAGATATACAAGATGGTACTCAAGAACGAACACAAACGGTTCCAGTTCTGCCCGGTGCTGCGCATGTCGACCCGGACGTTCGGCAAAGGGCGGATCATGCCGCTGACCAACAAATACGGATACTAAATAACTGAATCAAAAAGCGATACCCTCTCGAGGGTATTGTTTTTTACAAATTGTCGTGTACGTGAACGGAGAAATCGAACATAAAGGACGGGTGGTCGCCATCGAAGGCTGCCGGGTCGATGTGGCCATCCGGGCCGAGGGTGCCTGTGCGTCCTGCAAGGTGAAGGGCGTCTGCGGCATGGGCGAGTCGGAAGAGAAGGTCATCGGGGTCGACACGCCCGAGGCCGGCGCCTACCGCATCGGCGAAGAAGTGATCGTCGCGGCCGAAACGGCCGTCGGGTTCAAAGCGCTCATTGTCGCCTACATTGTCCCGTTCCTGCTGATGCTCGGCACGCTGCTCACGATGATCCTCTGCGGAGTGTCGGAGCTCACGTCGGGCCTCACGGCACTGATCGTGATCGCGGTCTACTACTTTGTCATGTATCTCTTCAGGGAGAAAATCGAAAAGGAAATCATTTTTAAATTACGGAAAACGGAATGAACGAGGTATTGGTCTTTACAATTGTGACGCTCTGTGCGTTAGGGATTCTGGCAGCGGTGATCCTCTATTTTGTCGCCCAGAAATTCAAGGTGTACGAAGACCCGCGGATCGACACGGTGGAAGGGATGCTTCCCGGCGCCAATTGCGGCGGCTGCGGATTCCCGGGCTGCCGGGGCATGGCCGACGCGCTGGTGAAGGAGGATGATATTTCGGGGCTTTACTGCCCGGTGGGCGGCACGGAGTGCATGAAGGCGATCGCCGCATACCTCGGCAAAGCCGCTCCCGAGAAAGAGCCCCAGGTGGCTGTTGTCCGCTGCGGCGGCACGTGCGAGAAACGTCCGCGCATCAATATCTACGACGGCGCAGCCTCGTGCGCCACGGTCGCCTCGCTCTACGGCGGGGAGACGGGCTGCACATACGGCTGTCTCGGTCAGGGCGACTGCGTGGCGGTCTGCAACTTCGACGCGATCCATATGAATCCCGACACGGGACTGCCCGAGGTTGACCCGGACAAGTGCACCGCATGCGGCGCCTGCGTGAAGGCCTGCCCGAAGATGATCATCGAGCTGCGTCGTAAAGGGGTCAAGAACCGCGGGATCTATGTCTCGTGCGTCAACAAAGAAAAGGGAGGAATTGCCCGCAAGGCCTGCGCCGTAGCCTGCATCGGGTGCGGCAAATGCGTGAAGGTTTGCCCGTTCGAGGCGATCACGCTGGAGAACAATCTGGCCTATATCGACTCGAACAAGTGCCGCCTGTGCCGCAAGTGCGCCGCCGAGTGCCCCACCGGCGCAATCGTCGAAGCCAACTTCCCGCCCCGTCCGGCAAAGAAAGAGGGCGAAGCTATTCCAAAACCCGTAGCAAGACCGGCAGGCGCCCAGGCATCTGCGGAAGCCAAGGCCCCGGCGGGAGCAGCCGGGCAGACAGGCGCCCCGGAAACCAGAACAGGCGCGAGCCGAGCAAATGCGCCGGTACAACCTGAAGGCCCTCAGGCCACACGGACTGAAGGACAGGAGGACGGTCCGGCCGTGTAGCAGACACAGGCCGATCCCCAGCCCCCAAGCGAGGATGGCTTAGCTACAAGCAACTCCCCCCTGCCCCGGTTTCAGACATACCGGCAAACCCGAATGGAGCGCCTGGCAGACATACCGATGCGGGGCCAGTAGGCCCAGCCATCCCGCCCGCTACGGGCCCGGAGCAAAGTCCGAAACGAGCGGAAAGGCAGGCAACCAGAAAGAGAGAAAGAGAAAGTACAAACACAGCTCCCGGACGACACGGATCGGTGATCAAGGGGGCAAGCGACAAAGAACGACAAAAAGTTTCCGAAAAGGAGAACAAAACGAAATAGCGATATGTTGAAGAGTTTTCGCATCGGCGGCGTGCATCCGCCGGAAAATAAGCTGAGTAAGGGCGCCGGGATCGTCGCGATGCCCGTGCCCGAGACGGTCGTTATCCCGCTCTCGCAGCACATCGGGGCCCCGGCCGCGGCAGTCGTCGCCAAGGGCGACACGGTGAAGGTGGGCCAACTGATCGGCAAGAGCACAGGATTCGTGTCGAGCAACATCCACTCATCGGTATCGGGCACCGTTACTTCGGTCGACCCGGTGGTCGACGGCGCGGGACTGCGCCGGCCTGCCATAACGATCCGGGTCGAGGGAGACGAATGGGTCGAAACGATCGACCGCAGCGAGGTGCTCGTACGCGAGTGTACGCTCACCTCCGAGGAGATCGTCGCCCGGATCGCCGAGGCCGGTATCGTCGGGATGGGCGGCGCCACGTTCCCCACACAGGTCAAGCTGTCGGTACCGCAGGGCAAGACGGCCGAATGCGTGATCATCAACGGCGTGGAGTGCGAGCCCTACCTCACGGCCGACCACCGCGTAATGCTCGAGCACGGCCGCGAAGTCGTGGCCGGAGCGGCTATCCTCTGCCGCGCGCTGAAGGTCGACAAAGCGTATATCGGCATCGAGGCCAATAAGCAGGACGCCATCGACTATATGGAGAAGGTCTGCGCGGAATACCCCGCCATCAAGGTCGTACCGCTCAAGGTACAGTATCCGCAGGGTGGCGAGAAGCAGCTCATCGACGCGGTGCTCGGGCGGCAGGTCCCCCCGGGCGGACTGCCGATCGACGTGGGCGTCGTCGTGCAGAACGTCGGGACGGCGCTGGCCGTATACGAAGCCGTGCAGAAGAACAAACCGCTCTTCGAGCGTGTGGTGACCGTCACAGGCAAGTCGCTCGACAAGCCGTCGAACCTCAGGGTGCGGATCGGCACGCCGATCAGCGCGCTCATCGACTTCTGCGGCGGGCTTCCCGAGGATACGGGCAAGATCATCAACGGCGGCCCCATGATGGGCCGCGCGCAGGCCAACCTCGACGGCACGGTGACAAAGGGTACCTCGGGCGTACTGCTGATGCGTCAGCAACAGTCGCTGCGGACCGAGGCAGGGGTCTGCATCAAGTGCGCCAAATGCGTGGGTGTCTGCCCGATGGGCCTCGAACCCTACCTGCTCAGCAAGCTGGGCAGCCGGCGGATGTTCGCCGAGATGGAACCCCACCGCGTGACGGACTGCATCGAGTGCGGATCGTGCTCGTTCGCCTGTCCTGCCGCGCTGCCGCTGCTCGACCGCATCCGCCTGGGCAAGGCCGAAGTGATGAAGCTGATCCGCGCGCGCAAGGCATAGCGCCATCCGATCGAACCAAGAAAACAACGAAAAAAGATA
>JAFQJK010000026.1 GCA_017415005.1 Rikenellaceae bacterium | reverse complement strand
GGAGACGATCCTCTACGCCGCATGCTTCGACGCCAACGGGGGCGTGTTCGAGCCGCTGCTCTCGGAACAGGACGCGATCATCTCCGATGCGCTCAACCACGCCTCGATCATCGACGGCGTGCGTCTGTGCAAGGCCCAGCGTTACCGATACGCCAACGCCGACATGGACGAGCTCGAGAACTGCCTCAAGCTGGCCCAGGCGCAGCGTTTCCGCGTGATCGTCACCGACGGGGTCTTCTCGATGGACGGCAATGTCGCCCCGATGGATGAGATATGCCGCCTCGCGGTGAAGTACGACGCGATGGTGATGGTCGACGAGTGCCACTCGGCCGGCGTAGTGGGCGCTACGGGGCGCGGCGTCACGGAGTTGTTCGGCCTTCGCGGCGAGGTCGACATCATCACCGGCACGCTGGGCAAGGCTTTCGGCGGCGCGATCGGCGGGTTCACCACCGGGCGCCGCGAGATCGTCGAGCTGCTGCGCCAGCGTTCGCGGCCTTACCTGTTCTCCAATTCGCTGCCGCCGGCGGTGGTCGGCGCGGGGATCGAGCTGTTTCGCATGCTCGCCGAGTCGGACGAGCTGCACACGCGCCTTGCAGCCAATGTCGAGCACTTCCGGGGCGGAATGCTCGCCGCCGGGTTCGACATCAAGCCCACTCAATCGGCCATCTGTGCCGTGATGCTTTACGATGCCCGCCTGTCGCAGGAATTTGCCGCGGCGTTACTCGACGAGGGTATCTACGTCACGGGCTTTTACTATCCCGTCGTCCCGAAAGGACAGGCGCGTATCCGCGTACAGGTGTCGGCCGGGCACACCCCCGAGGAGCTCGACCGCTGCATCGCCGCCTTCGTCCGGGTGGGGCGCAGGCTCGGCGTGCTGAAATAGCGCTGCCTGTGTCCGTAGCGGATGGCAGTACCCAACATGATCACTCTGCGCCCGGGAGATGCCCGGCCGCCCGAACCATACTGAACGAAAGACTGAACCCATGGCAAAAATGACCCTCGACGCTGTCGACCGAACTATCCTGCTCTACCTGATCCGCAATGCCCGCATGCCCTTTCTCGAGATCGCCCGCGAATGCGGTATCTCGGGCGCGGCGATCCACCAGCGCGTGCGCAAGCTCGAGGAGGCGGGCACGATCCGCGGCTCGCGCCTTGAGGTCAACCCCAAGCGGCTCGGCTTCGATGTCTGCGCGATCATCGGTATCCGCATCGTCGATCCCTCGCTCAACTTCGAGACGGTCGAGCACCTGCGTGCCATTCCCGAGATCGTCGAGTGCCATTTCATCACCGGCAAGTACAATATCCTGGTCAAGGTCTACTGCACCGACAACGAGCACCTGATGCACACGCTCTTTGACAAGATCACCAAGGTCGACGGCGTCACGCAGACCGAGACCTTCATCTCGCTCAACGAGGCGTTCTCGCGCCAGGTCGAGGTGCCGGAGCTGGAGGAGGAGTAAACCTTGTAATATGCGCAAGGATGAAAAAAGTCGGATTATTGATTTTGGCAGGATTACTCTTCCAGTCATTTTACGTAATCGTCAAATATCCTGTCGATACGACCCTGATATTTCAAGGCCAGGCCTATCGTATCGGGCGTATTCCGAAAGATTCGCCTGAACTCCTCACTTCGTTACCCCGCCGCCCTATTTTATACAAGGATTCGCTGGGTCAGGTCAGGTCCGTTGCGCTCGATAAAGCTTTCCACTTTTATCCATTATCCGACAGTACGGTAATGGTTGGGGCGGAGTGTGCCTACAAATATGCTTTCGACGATCAAGGAAGATTATTGCTGGTCGATGTCGTTTATTGGTGGCTGTCGCCGGGAGACACCGTGTTGGAGCGACGACCGGGCAAACATCCCCACTCGTTCTTCAATGCGCTGTATCCCGATCGGGACACGATCTTTCTGGATCGTTGTACGGGCCTGATCGACCTGAGTTACGATCCCGAAGACCCGGATGATTGCATGTCTCCTCCGTATCATGACAACCATTTGATTATCGAGGTCCGTAACGGCCGATATGTACGCCATCTCGACCTGACCGTCGCGGAGTATCGGGAGTTCTGCGAGCGGCAATACAATGCTTTCCGAGGGCGCCCCGAATATCGGCAGGCGCTCGACAGCCTCCGGCGGCAACGTGTTTCGAAACGACTGAGACGTTTTCAGATACGTGACCTCGACCGGTTCGATTCGTTACGAATCCGTGAACGTATTACTTGGTTTACTGATACCATATATCCATAAAAGAAGCCTGCAGTGGAGATCTGCAGGCTGGCTTATCTTGGGGCGATTCGATTGTCGGATCAGAACAGCGTGCCTTCGGCGGCCGGGCGGGCGATCCCGAGGTGGGTGTAGGCCAGCTCGGTCGCCTCGCGGCCGCGGGGCGTGCGCTTGAGGAAACCTTCTTTGATCAGGAACGGCTCGTAGACCTCCTCGACGGTACCTGCGTCCTCGCCCACAGCCGTGGCGATCGTATTGATCCCCACCGGGCCTCCGCCGAACTTGTGGATGATGGTCGTGAGTATCCGGTTGTCCATCTGGTCGAGCCCGCGTCCGTCGATGTTGAGCGCCGAGAGCGCCACGCGGGTGATCGGCAGGTCGATGCGGCCGCTGCCCTTGACCATCGCGAAGTCGCGCACGCGGCGCAGCAGCGCATTGGCGATACGCGGCGTGCCCCGGCTGCGCATGGCGATCTCGTGCGAGGCGTCGTCGTCGATCCCGATCCCGAGGATACCCGCCGAGCGGCAGACGATGCGCCGCAGCACCGGGGCGTCGTAGTACTCGAGGTGGCACTGGATGCCGAAGCGCGCCCTGAGCGGGCTCGTAAGCAGGCCGCTGCGCGTCGTGGCGCCGATCAGCGTGAACGGGTTGAGCTCGATCTGGATCGACCGGGCGCTGGGGCCCTTGTCGAGCATGATGTCGATCTTGTAGTCCTCCATGGCCGAGTATAGATACTCCTCGACCACCGGACTGAGGCGGTGTATCTCGTCGATGAACAGCACGTCGCCCTTCTCGAGGTTGGTGAGCAGCCCGGCCAGGTCGCCCGGCTTGTCGAGCACGGGGCCGGATGAGACCTTGAGGCCCACGCCCATCTCGTTGCAGATGATGTTCGCCAGTGTCGTCTTGCCCAGGCCCGGAGGGCCGTGCAGCAGGACATGGTCGAGCGACTCGCCGCGCATGAGCGCCGCCTGGATGAAGACCTTGAGGTTATCGACGATCTTCTCCTGGCCGCTGAACGCATCGAGCTCCTGCGGCCGGATCCGGTTCTCGAACTCGAGGTCGGTCTCGTTGTTCCGTATATTGTTTCTGTCCATATCGGGGTCTTGCCGCCGGCGTGCTCTGCCGCCCGCGATCGGACAAATATACGAAAAATTCCGGTTGGCCGGGGTAGGCGGGGCGGAACATGCGGTCCGGGCAGGGGGGGGCTGCCCCGGGAGCCGCGGGGGGGCGCCGGGCGCAAGCCCGGACACCGACCCGGCGGAGCGGATTTCGGTCGGGTAGTCCCGGAGAGGTTCTTACGGCAGGCGGCACAAAAAAGCGGCATCCCGAAGGATGCCGCCTCAAACAAATAGTCATGCGGGACGCTTAGACCAGGCCCTGGGCAAGCATGGCGTTGGCCACCTTGATGAACCCGGCGATGTTGGCGCCCTTCACATAGTTGATATAGCCCGAGGGTTCGGTGCCGTACTTCACGCAGGCAGCGTGGATGTCTTTCATGATGCTGTGCAGCTTGGCGTCCACCTCTTCGGGCGACCACTTGAGGCGCATCGAGTTCTGCGTCATCTCGAGGCCCGAGGTCGCTACACCGCCGGCGTTCGAAGCCTTGCCCGGCGAGTAAAGCAGACCGTTCTTCTGGAACGTTTCGATCGCCTCGGGGGTCGAGGGCATGTTGGCGCCCTCGGCTACGCAGATGCAGCCGTTCTTAACGAGTGTGGCAGCCTCTTCGCCGTTCAGCTCGTTCTGCGTGGCGCACGGCATGGCGATGTCGCACTTCACGCCCCACGGACGCTGGCCCTCGAAGTACTGTGCCTTCGGATATTTCTCGACGTACTCCTTGATCCGGCCGCGGAATACGTTCTTGAGCTCCATCACGTAAGCCAGCTTGTCGGCATCGATACCGTCGGCGTCGTAGATATAGCCGTTCGAATCGGAAAGCGTTACGACCTTGGCGCCGAGCTGGGTGGCTTTCTGCGTCGCGTACTGGGCCACGTTGCCCGAGCCCGAGATCACGACGGTCTTGCCCTTGAAGCTGTCGCCGCGCGTGGCGAGCATCTCCTGCGCAAAGTAGCAGGTACCGTAGCCGGTCGCCTCGGGGCGCAGCGGGCTGCCGCCCCAGCCGAGGCCCTTGCCGGTCAGCGTGCCGGTGAACTCGTTGCGCAGGCGCTTGTACTGGCCGAACATGAAGCCGATCTCACGGCCGCCCACGCCGATGTCGCCGGCCGGAACGTCGGTGTCCTGGCCGATGTGGCGCTGGAGCTCGGTCATGAAGCTCTGGCAGAACTTCATCACCTCGTTATCGGACTTGCCCTTGGGGTTGAAGTCCGAGCCGCCCTTGCCGCCGCCCATCGGCAGCGTCGTGAGGCTGTTCTTGAAGGTCTGCTCGAAAGCGAGGAACTTGAGGATGCTCAGGTTGACGCTCGAGTGGAAACGGATACCGCCCTTGTAGGGACCGATCGCGCTGTTCATCTGTACGCGGTAGCCCTTGTTGATCTCCACCTCGCCTTTGTCGTTGAGCCACGGTACGCGGAACATCACCACACGCTCGGGCTCGGTCATGCGCTCCATGATCTTCATCTTCTGGAGCTGCGGGTTCTCGAGAATGTAGGGCGCAAGGCTCTCTACGACCTCCTGTACGGCCTGATGGAACTCTTTCTCTCCGGGATTCTTGGCCTTCAGGTTGGCCATGAAATCCTCAACGTACTTCTGAACTTGTTTTTCCATACCTCGTTATGATTTTAGTGTTTTCGTGAATTGCGCGTGCCGCCGGTGGGGTCCGTTCTGCCGGGCAGGAAGAGCCTTCACCGGGTTACAAAATTACTTTTTTATCACGATTCTCACAACTTGCACAAAATAAAATACGCGAGCGGGCTGTTGTGTTAATTTTTTAACGCGCCGTTTCGTTAATATCCGGATGTCCGCGTGCCCGGACGGTTAAAAATGATAACCGGGCGGGCTCCTCAGGCCGGAAATTATAAGCGGAATTTTTTTTAAGAAAAATTTTTCACACTCTCCGGACTGAGGGCCGGAGCCTGGGTGTGCCGAGGCAGAGGGGGCGTAGCTCGCCGAAGGCCGGAAAGCGGCAGCTGTCCCGCGTGCCCGGGAGCTCCCGGGGCGCCTGCGGGCCGCGCAGGTAACCCGGCGCCGCGCCGGTCTCCCGGCCGGAGAGCGCGCGGCTCGCAGGGCGGCGGCGATTAATGCTCCTGAGATTCGAACTTCTGCCGGATGATCTCGGCTACCGAGCGGCCCGACATCTTGCTTTCGAGCCACGACAGTACATCGAGGTAGTAGAACGTGCGGCGCTCGTAGGGGTGGTTCTCGTAGGGCTTGAGCCGTTCGTAGAGCACGGCAAGCTGTTCTTTCACATCGCTCTCGTAGATCGAGTTGAGCTTCTTGAGGAAGCTGAGCATCTCGCGCTGCACCTGGTTCATATCGTTCATTTTGACCAGGAAACGGAAGACCGACTTGATCTGGTAATCGAGGTTGTAGTCGATCCCCGCCTCGTACGAGGCGATCAGCGTCAGCATACGCGAGAAGCACTGCAGGTCGCGCCGGATCTGCGGATCGCGCGTGGCGGTGATCCGCCCCAGGAAGTGGATGCACTTGGTGTAGTTGCCCATCCCGAAGTAGAGGCACGCGATCTTGTAGTAGAGCAGCATCTTGTTGTGCAGGTTGAGCTGCATAGCGAAACGGGTGATGTACGCCTCCACGCGCGGGATCAGCGCGATCCCCTCCTCGAACGACCCCTCGAAAAAGTGCTTGTTGAGCCGGTTGGTGAAAATAATGAGCTGCGAGATCAGCATGGCGTTGTCGTTGATCGCCCCGATCTCCTCGCACTCGTGTTCGAACTGGGCCAGTGCCTTGGTGAACCGCTGGTAGCTCCGCATCAGGTAGAGCCCTTCGAGCAGGCGGGCATACCCTTTCATATAGTTGTCGTACATCAGCCGCTTCATCTGCGGGTTGCTGTCGAACAGCTCGACCCAGCGGCGCGCGTACTTGTAGCTGAGCAGGAAGTCGTGCTGGATATAGCTGTACCACGCCATCGCCTCGTAATAGTAGAAGCGTTCGAGGAATGACAGCTCGGCACCGGCGTAGGGGGCCAGGCGGGGCCGGAAGTATTGCAGGATCAGGTCGAGGTCCTTCTGCGTGCGGGCATAGCCGAGCGTCAGGTAGAGGCCATAGAGCTGCATCGAGATGCGTGACAGGTCGTTGATCGTCTCCGAGCGGCGCGACATCTCGCTGGCCTGCCGGCTGATCGCTTCGACGCGCGATGCGCTGTCCGACTGCGTGTTGAGCGACTCGATCTGCTTCTGGAACTCGATAATGTCGAGCGCCGCGGCGTACTGCTCGAGCGCGAGCGCCTGCTCGAGCGATTTCTCGAGTGTCTTGGTACACTGCCTGTACAGCCCCTTGTCGTAGAGGATGCGTGCGAAGTCGAGCTGCTCGCGCAGTTGCATGGGCTCGGAGTGCTGCACGTTGAGCAGGCGGATGCTGACCAGGATCTGCTTATACAGGTGCGCCTTCATGTTGGGCAGCTGCTCCTTCTTGATCGGGCAGCGGGCGAGCACCTTCGCCTCGTCGTAGTCGTCGGCGCTGTCGAGGCAATCGAACAGCGCCAGGAACTTGGCCTCCTGGTTACCCGACAGGCGCGTGGCGTAAAGCTTGAAGTTGCGCTTCTCGGCTTTGCTCATGCTCTTGATCAGGTCGAAAACGGGTTCGTTCTTATTGGATGCAGCCATGGTCCGGAATTTCGTAATTATACAAATTTAAGAAAAAACCGGCAAGAATCCCATTTTTTCGCGGGGCCGACGGGAATAATCGCTATCTTTGCATGGCAGGCGCAGTGACACCCGGTGTGCCCTGACAGGCTCACAGCCTGCCTGTTAATCTCAAAACCACAGACCGCACATGGCCCAGACATCCCGATACGCGCAGCGCGGCGTTTCGTTCTCGAAGGAGGACGTCCACGCAGCGATCAAGAACATCGACAAGGGACTCTATCCCAAAGCATTCTGCAAGATCATCCCCGACACGCTCAGCGGCGACCCCGAGGCCTGTCTCATCATGCACGCCGACGGGGCGGGGACCAAATCGTCGCTGGCTTACGCCTACTGGCGCGAGACGGGCGACCTCTCGGTCTGGAAGGGGATCGCGCAGGACGCCATCGTGATGAACACCGACGACCTGCTCTGCGTGGGCGCGACGGGTAACATCCTGCTCTCGTCGACCATCGGGCGCAACAAGCGGCTGATCCCCGGCGAGGTGATCTCGGCGATCATCAACGGGACCGAGGAGTTCCTGCAGCAGATGCGCGACCTGGGGGTCGGGATCGTATCGACGGGCGGCGAGACGGCCGACGTGGGCGACCTGGTGCGCACGGTCATCGTCGACAGTACGGTGACGGCGCGTATGAAGCGTAGCGATGTGATCGACAATGCCAACATCCGTCCGGGCTGCGTGATCGTCGGGCTCAGCTCGTCGGGCCAGGCCACGTACGAGACCGAGTACAACGGCGGGATGGGCAGCAACGGCCTTACGTCGGCGCGCCATGATGTGTTCGGCGGCGGCCTGGCGGCCCGGTATCCCGAAACTTATGACGGCGGCGTGCCGGCCGATCTGGTATACAGCGGCGGGTATGGCCTCACGGACCGTGTCGAGGGATGCGACCTGACGGTCGGCAAGCTCGTCCTCTCGCCCACCCGGACCTATGCCCCGGTCATCAAGGATATCCTGGCCGAGTACCGTGCGGGCGTGATGGGCATGGTCCACTGCAGCGGCGGCGGCCAGACCAAGATCCTGCACTTCATCGACCATATGCGCATCGTCAAGGACAACCTGTTCGAGACGCCGATCCTCTTCCGGCTGATCCAGGAACAGAGCGGCACCGACTGGAAGGAGATGTACAGCGTCTTCAACATGGGGCACCGCATGGAGCTCTATGTCGACCCGAAGATCGCCGACGCCATCATCTCGATCTCGCAAAGCTACCACATCGACGCGAAGGTGATCGGCCGTGTCGAGGAGTCGGCAACCCCCGAGGTGACGATCCTCGCTGGCGGGCAGACCTACCGGTACGCCAAGTAGCACGGCGCGGGATGGGATTGGGCCCAGACTGTTCCCGGCGCATACGGCGCGGCCGCTTTGCAGCGAGGTGCGCGATGGCCGGCGAGACGGGACGCGGGATATAATGGCTTTGAATAAAAATAAGGGAAGACTTTTGCGGAGGTCTTCCCTTTTTGCATATCAGGGGCCCTTGGGGATGGGTGCCCTAAAATAATAAGAACAGCCTGCGAACCGTGCAGGCTGTTCTTGTCTTTTCTGTACAAATCGCTGCGTCAGCGGCAATTATTTTGCAGCGGCAACAGAGTCGGCGCAAGCGTCAGCGCAAGCGGCCGAGTCACAGGCAACGCTGTCAACAGTAACGGTTTCCTCGACAACTACCACCTCGGTAGAGTCAGCATTGGCATTGCTGTTCGAAGAGTTACCAGCGCAGGCAACCATAGCGGCGGCAAAAGCAACGACTGCCAGTGAGCGTACAAACTTTTTCATAACGACTAAAATTTAATTGGTTTGATTTTCGGTGCAAATGTATGTATTTTTAAAACACATTGTCCTTCTGGCCGAAAATTATTCCACGAATTCGCACTTTATTCGGCCAGTTCGCTGATCGGGATGTCCGCATTGGTCCGCAGGGCCAGGTTAAAAAGTTGTTCCACCTTGGCGCAAAGCATGATAGCTTCCTCTTTGGTCAGGCAGTTGCCCACGAACACCTTGAAGCTCGGGATATCGTATGTCTGGTATACCGGAACGTCGGGGAACTGCTCCTTGAAACGGGCCTCGGCCGCAGCGGCATTCTCACGCGCGTGCTGGCTGTTGTCGGAGAAGATCTGCACGCGGTACCCTTTCACGACGCTCGCCGCCGGCAGGGCCGCCACGGCCCGTACCGCGCCGGCGGCACTGCCGGCCTCGCGGACCGTGACCGTCGTGCGGTGTGTCGAGTCGGGCACGGCCAGCCGGGCTGTGAACTGCGCGGCCGGCGTCTGGGCCTGTCCGGCCGACGAAACAGCCCCCATTGCGGCCAGTGCCAGCATGGATATTATAATCCGCTTTGCCATTGCTGCAAAAATTTTACCAATTGTTGTTCGTTACCGCCAAAAGTACGGATAAAATCCGAAAGTGTCATCTCCTCGACCCTGAATTTCTTCTTCAGGCAGCCCCCCTTGAGCGATAGCTCGCCGCTCAGGGTGATCTGCGACGGGTCGGCCGGAGGCCCTGCCATCATCGAGAGCATCATCAGCGGATTGGTCATCCGCACCTGTAGCGGAACGTTGACTGTCCCCTGCGACCGCTTGCCCACGAGTACCGGCTCGCGCAGCATCACCTCGGCGAACGGGCTGCCCTTGACATTCACCCTGAGGCGTCCCTCGCGCAGCGTCAGCTTATGCGACGAGCGGTTCTCGACCTGCAGCGCGATGTCGGTGCGTGAAAGGCTTTGTACACTGACGCCTTCGATGCCCAGGACCTGAACGTCGCCGGCCTTGATGCACGAGGCGAAAAGCGCGCAGACTGCGATCAGCAAGCCGGCATGGCGGCCTATTCTTCGGATCATAGTTTATTGTATTATGCGGCTTTCGCCGCCGTTCATCCCTTAACGCCCCGCCATATCTGCGCCACGCCGCCCATCAGCGGATGCCGCGTACAACCTCCGAGACCGGCCGCGCGCATCACCTCCAGCAGATCGCACGCCCCGGCGAACTCCTCGACCGAGGAGGGCAGGTAGCGGTATGCCTTTCGGTCGCGCGAGAGCAGGCCGCCCACCGCCGGCAGGATGCGATGGAAATAAAAACGGTAGACCGCCGCGAATATTTTGTTCCGGGGCATCGTGAACTCGAGTACCAGCATCGTCCCGCCCGGACGCAGTACGCGCGCCATTTCGCCGATCCCCGCGGGGATGTCCTGGAAGTTGCGCACGCCGAAGGCCGCCGTCACCGCGTCGAACGACGCATCGTCGAACGGCAGGCGCTCGGCATCGCCCTGCACGAGCCTGACCCGGTCGGCGAGTCCTTTGGCGGCGATCTTGTCCCGGCCTACCGCCAACATTTGTGCCGAAAGGTCGACGCCCGTTACCGTGGCCCCGTCGATCCGCCGGGCGAGCATCAGCGCCAGGTCGCCCGTGCCGGTGGCCACGTCGAGCACGTCGCGCGGGGCTGCCGCAGCCGCCATCCGGACCAGCCGGCGGCGCCAGAGACGGTCGATGTTGAACGAGAGCGTATGGTTGAGCAGGTCGTAAACAGGGGCAATGCGGTCGAACATCTGCTCGACCTGCGGCTTTTTGTCTTCCGTGTCGCTATATGGCTTCATACCGTGATCTTATCATTCGTAGCGGACGCTCGTGCCGGGGCGGATGCGCGAGACGATCAGCGTGGGGAGGGTGAGCAGCGCGAGGATCAGCGCGAAGGTCGCGGCGTTGAGCGCCACGAGCTGCCACCAGTCGATGCGGATCGGCACGGCCGCGAGGAAGTAGCTCGCCGGATCGAGCCGGAGCAGTCCCGTGTAGCGTTGGAGCAGCGCCAGCCCGATCCCGGTCACGTTGCCCCACAGCAGTCCCCTTCCTATTATATATGCCGAGCGGATCACGAAGATCCGCTGGATGGCCCGGTTGGTCATTCCCAGCGTCTTGAGCACGCCGATCATCGAGGTTCGTTCGAGCAGGATGATCAGCAGCGCCGTGATCATGTTGAACAGCGCCACGAGCAGCATCACGGTGATGACCACCGCGGCGTTGACATCGTGCGCCCCGAGCCAGTCGAAGATATTGGGGTACCGCTGCCGGACGCTGACCGTCATCAGGCTCTCGCCGTCGTCGGCCTGGGAGTCGACCACCAGTCCGAACACGTCGTCGGCGAAGCGGTCGAGGCGGTCGAAGCGCGTGGTGGTGATCTCGAAGCCCGACACCTCGTCAGGGCTCCATCCGTTGAGCCGCTGCACGTTGCGCAGGTCCGTCATGACGGCCACCCGGTCGAGCTCGTCGAACCCCGTGTCGTATATGCCGCTCACTTTGAACAGGTCGCGGCGCGGCATCGCCCCCTCGCGGATGAAGAGCATCTCGACCCGGTCGCCGGTCCCGAGCCGGAGCCCGCGGGCGAGCGAGGCCGAGATCAGCAGGTCCTTGTGGCGCACCGTGTCGCCGATGCGCGGCAGGTCACCCTCCGCGAGGTGCTCCCGGAAGAAGTCCCAGTCGTAGCCGGCGTCCACGCCCTTGAGCACGACGCCCTGCATCGCCTCGTCGGTGCGGATGATACCGCCCTTGATCGCATAGGGATGTACCTCCTTGAAGTCGGGAATCGCCGGCAGGCCGGCGAGGAAAGGCTGGTCGAGGCGGATCGGCGATGTCTCGTACGAGTTGTTCCCGTCAAGGTGGACGACCTGTACGTGGGCGCCGAAGCCGACCAGCTTGGCCGTGATCTCGCCCTTGAAGCCCGCGATCACGGCCAGCGCGACGATCATCACGGCCATGCCGAGCGCCACGCTCAGCATGGCGATGCGCGTCATCACGCCGTTGCGGCGGCCGCCTCCGGACGAGGCCAGCCGGCCGGCCAGGAAATATTCGGTACGGAACCTGCTCATATCGATTTCATCGCGATACGTCGCAAAGTAACACAAATTTTCCTACATTTGCGTTATAAACCTCGATTATCATGGGCAAGACAGCACTGATCACAGGGGCGACGTCGGGGATCGGCGAGGCCACGGCCGTCCGGCTCGCACGCCGCGGGTTCGATCTGATCGTCACCGGCCGCCGGTGCGCGCGGCTGCGCGAGCTGAAAAAGAAGCTCGAGGCCGCGCATGGGATCGAGGTGCTGCCGCTGAGCTTCGATGTCCGCGACCGGCACCAGTGCGAGGCGGCCATCGACAGCCTGCCCGAGGCGTTTCGCCGCATCGACGTGCTGGTCAACAATGCGGGGCTCGCCGCCGGGTTGGAGCATATCGACGAGGGCGACCCCAACGACTGGGACCGCATGATCGACACCAATATCAAGGGGCTGCTCTATATCACACGCAAGGTAGCTCAGGGGATGGTCGCGCAGGGCGCGGGCCATATCGTCAACATCGGCTCGATCGCCGGCAGCGAGGTCTACGAGAACGGTGCGGCTTACTGTGCCTCGAAGCACGCCGTGCACGCGCTGAGCCAGGGAATGCGTATCGACCTGCTGCGCCACGGCATCCGCGTGACCGAGATCCGGCCCGGCATGGTCGAGACCGAGTTCTCGATCGTGCGCTTCGACGGCGATGCCGACCGTGCGGCAAACGTCTACAAGGGGGTGAAGCCCCTCACCGCCAACGATGTGGCCAGGACCGTCTGCTGGGCCATCTCGCAACCGGCCCATGTCAACGTCAGCGAGATCGTGCTGATGCCCACCCAGCAGGCCGACGCTTTCTACACCCATCGGAAGTGACCCGGCGGACAATATCGTCGCATGAAACCCGTTACAGTTAAATAAACCAACCAAAGAGAGAATGACACCCGAGTTTTTGCTTATCATCATCATCGGCGTTGTGGGACTGATCGTCCAGATGCGCCTCAAATCGGTATTCAATAAGTATTCGCAGGTCATGTTCCCCGGCGGTCTGACCGGGCGGGACGTGGCCGAGAAGATGCTGCGCGACAACGGTATACACGACGTGAAGGTCGTCTCGACCCCGGGGCACCTCACCGACCATTATAACCCGAAGACCAAGACGGTCAATCTGAGCGAGCCGGTCTACAACAGCAACAGCGTGGCCGCGGCCGCCGTAGCCGCGCACGAGTGCGGCCATGCCGTACAGCACGCCCGCGCCTACGGTCCGCTCGAAATGCGTTCGGCGCTGGTGCCCGTGATCAGCTTCACGTCGATGTGGTCGACCTGGGTGATCATTGCCGGCATCCTGCTGATGGCCAGTTTCCCGCACCTGATATGGGTCTTCTGGCTCGGCATTGCGATGATCGGGTGCTCGGCGCTGTTCAGCCTCATCACGCTGCCGGTCGAGTACAACGCCTCGGCCCGCGCGCTCGAGTGGCTCAAGACCAGCCGTACGCTCCAGGGCGAGCAGCTCGCGCAGGCCAAGCAGGCCCTCTCGTGGGCAGCGCGTACCTACCTGGTGGCTGCGCTCAGTGCCATCGCCACGCTGCTTTACTACCTGAGCTTCGCACGGCGCGACTGATCGTAGTATCCGCGATATGAAAACCCCGGGGCATGCGCTCCGGGGTTTTGTTTGGAGGGGCGTTTGTCATACGGTCGCCGGAGGACGATCGGGTCCTGCTGACTTTACTGGTTTTTGCGGGAGCCCGGTCGGGGTCGTTGGGATCCCGCTCTTCCGGCAGACGATCGGCTGCGGTTTCCTCGGGAAACCGTGCGCCCGCCGGAAGCGGGTGGCGGGCCGCAACACGCCAGGGAATACAGCGGCAGGTATGAGCTTGTCGTTCGTATGACGATCTCCCGGCCGGCATACCGGCTTTGCGATTTGTGTAGGGACCCGCAACGAACGGCCTGCCTGCCGCTCGGCCGGAGAGCAACTGACCCTGCGGTCGGCGGGGGTGTTTGCCCGGCAGAGTCGGCCCGTTCGGGGCCCCGCAGGAGCGTGATCGCTTTAGCTTTTGTCGCCGGTCTGTGCCACGCCCCGCATCGAGAGTCCGATCCGTCCGCGGGCGCGGTCGATCGAGGCGACGCGCACCATGACCGGCTGCTGGAGGCGCACGGCGTCGTTCGGGTCGGCCACATAACGGTCGGCCAGTTGCGAGATATGCACGAGGCCGTCCTGCTTGACCCCCACGTCGACAAAGGCCCCGAAAGCCGTGATGTTGGTCACGATACCGGGGAGCACCATCCCCTCGCGCAGGTCGTCGACCGTGTGCACGCTCTCGTCGAACGCGAACGCGGCTGCCGCCCCGCGCGGATCGCGGCCGGGGCGTGCCAGCTCGGCCATGATGTCGGTGAGCGACGGCAGGCCGATCCGGTCGGTCACATAGCGGCGGAGGTCGATCTGCCGTTGCAGGTCGGGCCGTTTCAGCAGCTCGGCGACCGACACGCCGAGGTCGGCGGCCATCTGCCCGACCACCGGGTACGACTCGGGATGCACGGCGCTCGCATCGAGCGGATCACGTCCGTCGGGGATGCGCAGGAAGCCGGCGCACTGCTCGAAGGCTTTGTCGCCGAGGCGCGGTACCTTGAGCAGCTCGCGGCGCGAGGCGAACGGCCCGTGCTCCGTGCGGTAGTCGACAATGTTGCGCGCTGTCGTGGCGTTGAGCCCCGACACGTAGGCCAGCAGGTGTCGCGAGGCGGTATTGAGGTTGACCCCGACGCCGTTGACGCAGCTCATGACCGTCGCGTCGAGGCTCTCGCGAAGGCGTCCCTGGTCGACATCATGCTGGTACTGTCCCACGCCGATCGACTTGGGGTCGATCTTGACCAGCTCCGAGAGCGGGTCGATCAGCCGGCGGCCGATCGAGACGGCGCCGCGCACCGTCACGTCGCGGTCGGGGAACTCTTCGCGCCCCAAGGCCGAGGCCGAGTAGACCGAGGCCCCGTCTTCGCTGACCATGAACACCTGTACGGTATCCGGCAGTCGGAGACCCGCGATCAGGCGCTCGGTCTCGCGGCCGGCCGTGCCGTCGCCTACGGCCACGGCCTCGATGCGGTATTCGCTGACCAGCGCCTTGAGCCGTGCCGCCGCTTCGGCCGCGCGGTTCTGGGGGGCGTGCGGGTAGATCGTCTCGTTGTGGAGCAACGCGCCCTGCGCGTCGAGGCAGACCACCTTGCATCCGGTGCGGAAACCGGGATCGACGGCCAGTACCCGTTTCTGTCCCAGCGGCGCGGCCAGCAGCAACTGGCGGAGGTTGGCGGCGAAGACGCGGATCGCCTCCGTGTCGGCTTTCATGCGGGCTGCGGCCAGTGTCTCGGTTTCCATCGACGGGCGCAGCAGGCGCTTGTAGCTGTCGCGGATCGCGCGCCCGATCAGTTCCCGGGCAGGGGAGTTGCCTTTTAGGAAAATCCGGTCGAGCTGCGCGAGCGCACGCTCCTCGTCGGGAGCCGCCGCGAGGCGCAGCACGCCCTCGTGCTGGCCGCGCAGCAACGCCAGCAGGCGGTGCGACGGCATCCGGCGCAGCGGCGACGCGAACCCGAAATAGTCGGCATACTTCACGCCCTCCTGCTCCTTGCCCTTCACCACTCTGGATGTTACGACGCTCTCGGCGGCGAACAGGCGGCGCATCGCCCCACGGGCCCGGTCGCTCTCGCTGACCCACTCGGCGATGATGTCCGAGGCGCCGTCGAGCGCTTCGGCGGCGTCGGCCACGTCGCCTTTCACATACCGGGCTGCCAGTGTTTCGGGCCGGGCCCCGTCTTGGCGCATCAGCTGTGCGGCCAGCGGCTCGAGCCCTTTCTCGCGGGCCGCCGTGGCGCGGGTACGCCGCTTGGGCTTATAGGGCAGGTAGATGTCTTCGAGCTCCGCTGCATCGTAGCACGCTTCGATGCGGCTGCGCAGCTCGGGTGTCAGCTTGCCCTGCGCATCGATCGTCTCGAGCACCGTTGCCCGGCGCTTGAGGAGCTCGGTGAGCCGGGACATGGCCGCGCGGATATGCTCGATCTGCACCTCGTCGAGGCTGCCGGTCGCCTCCTTGCGGTATCGGCTGATGAACGGGACGGTCGCCCCTTCTGTGAGCAGGCGGACGGCGGCCGCGACCCCGGCGCGGGGCAGCGAGAGCTGCGATGCGATCAGCGGGGCCAGTTCCGGAGTTGATTCGGTCATGGTGTACGGTATTTGCATTGCAAAGTTAATTTTATACCTTTGATAACAGTGTCCCGACGCCTAAAAACCGTTGTTTTGCCAGGGGGCAGGCTCCCGGAGCGGTCGGACTGCTCCGGCGGGCGGACCGAAACAAAAACAGAATCGATATGTTTCCCAAAGAGACTTACGTCCGGCGCCGGCAGCAGCTTGCCGAGCGCGTCAGCCGGGGCGGCCTCATCCTGTTGCCCGCCAACGGCGAGGCCCCGGCCAACTATCCCAATAACGCCTATCACTTCCGGCAGGACAGCACCTTTCTCTACTTTTTCGGGTTGCAGCAGCCCGGCTACGTGGGGCTCATCGACGCCGACACGGGCGAGACGACGCTCTACGGCGACGATGTGACGATGGACGACATCATCTGGATGGGGCCGCAGCCGACGGTGCGCGAACAGGCCGCTCAGGTCGGTGTCGCCCGCACGGCGCCGCTCGCCGACCTGCAGGAGACGCTGACGCTGGCCGTGCGCCGGGGACGCCCGGTCCATTTCCTGCCGCCCTACCGTGCCGAGCGGACGCTTGGTATCAGCCGCTGGCTCGGCCTGCGGCCCGAAGCGGTGGCCGACCACATCTCGATCGAGCTGGCGATGGCCGTTGTCTCGCTGCGCGAGGCCAAGGACCCGGACGAGATCGCCGAGCTCGAACGGGCGGCTGCAATCGGCTACGAGATGCACACCACGGCGATGCGTATGTGCCGCCCGGGGATCGTCGAGCGCGAGATCGCCGGAGCGATCGAGGGCGTGGCGCTTGCGCGCGGCGCGGGGGTCTCGTTCGCCTCGATCGTCTCGCAGCACGGCGAGACACTCCATAACCACAACCACGACGGCGTGCTTGAGGCCGGACGCCTGCTGCTCGTGGATGCCGGAGCCGAGACAACGATGCACTACTGCAGCGACTATACGCGTACGATGCCCGTGAGCGGCCGGTTCACCGAACGTCAGAAGGATGTCTACAATATCGTCCTTGCGGCCAACGACCGGGCGTTCGAGCTGTCGCGCCCCGACGCCTTCTACAAGGATATCCACCTCGAGGCGGCACGCGTGCTGACCCGAGGCCTCAAGGACCTCGGCCTCATGCAGGGCGATGTCGACGACGCGGTGGCCGCCGGCGCCTACGCGCTCTTCATGCCGCACGGCATCGGCCACAGCATGGGTCTCGATGTGCACGATATGGAGGATATCGGCGAGCGCTACGTGGGCTATGACCTTGAGACGCAGCGCAGCACCGAGCTGGGTCTCTCGTCGCTCCGCATCGGGCGTCGCCTGCGTCCGGGCTTCGTGATGACCGTCGAGCCGGGCCTCTACTTCATCCCGGCCTACATGGCCAAGTGGAAGCGCGAGGGCCTCGGCACGCCGTTCATCAATTTTGCCAAAGCTGAGGAGTACCTCGATTTCGGAGGGATCCGCATCGAAGACAATATCCTGATTACGCCCGTCGGCAACCGGATGCTCGGCGAGCGCCGCGCCCCGGCGACCGTTGCCGGGATCGAGGAGTGGATGGCCCGCGACAGGTAGCGGGGCCGCTGGTGTCGGCTCCGCAGGTCACGGCAGAGCCGGACAGAAGAAAGGGAGGGTTCCGCCGGCGGAATCCTCCCTTCGATATTTCAGCAGCGGGGTCGCTCCCCGTCCCGAAAGACTATTTTACGCGTTCGTAATACTCGCGGGTGCGGGTGTCGACGCGGATCTTCTCGCCCGTCTGGATGAAGAGCGGCACCTTGACCGTGGCGCCGGTGTCGACCGTGGCCGGCTTGAGCGAGTTGGTCGACGCGGTGTCGCCCTTGACGCCCGGCTCGGTATAGGTCACCTCCATCTCGATGATCGGGGGCAGCTCGGCCGAGAGGACCATCTCCTTGTCAGTATGGAACATCACCTCGACGATCTGGCCTTCGCGCATCAGGTCGGCGTTGTCGATCAGGTTCTTGTCGATGTGGATCTGCTCGAAAGTCTCGGTATGCATGAAGTTGCAGCCCATGTCGTCTTCGTAGAGGTATTGGTACGGACGGCGCTCAACGCGTACCGGCTCGATCCGCTCGCCGGCCGAGAAGGTGTTGTCGATCGTGCGGCCGTTCTCGAGGTTCTTCAGGCGGGTGCGGACGAAGGCGGGACCTTTGCCCGGCTTCACATGCTGAAATTCGACGATCGAGAATGTCTTACCGTTCAGCTCGATGCACATTCCGTTTTTGATATCTGCTGTAGTAGCCATGGAGTTTGTGATTTTGGATTTGGGCAAATTTAGTGTAAAAAATCGGAAAATGAAAACCAGACCTGCGAATGAAGCGGTTATCGACATTCGATGTGTATGGCAATGGCAGTTATTGACAGGGGACGGGCAGGTTATCAACGTTTGTTTGCAGGTTATGAACACCAGCTGTTCCTATTTCCATTCGAAGCGGGGCATTTCGACGCCGAGATGCACCAGCACGCGCTCGACCACCGTCATGCAGAGCGCGTCGATGTCGGCCGGCCGCGAGTAGAATGACGGGCAGGCCGGGCAGATCGTCGCTCCCGCCTCGGACAGCGCCGTCATGTTGCGCAGGTGGATCGTGCCGAGCGGCAGTTCGCGCGGCACGAGCACCAGGGGCCGACGCTCTTTGAGCATCACGTCGGCCGCCCGTCCCAGCAGGCCGTCCGAAACGCCGGCGGCGATGCGCCCCAGCGTTCCCATCGAGCAGGGGATCACGACCATCGCGTCGTAACCGGCCGAGCCCGAGGCGGGGGCGGCGAAGAGGTCGCGGTTGTCGTATACGGTCAGCCCCGGGCTGTCGAGCCATGCCGTCGTGTCCTCGTAGGCCATTACCTGGCGGCCCGTTTGCGTCACGATCACGGCGATCTCGGAGAACTTCTGACTGTTGATCAGGGGGGCCGCGAGCAGGCGGGCATAGCGCGAGCCACTGGCTCCGGTCACGGCGAGGATGATCTTACGGGATTGTTCCATGGTACGGTTTTTTGCAGGACACGGTGTGAAATGCTGCCGGAAGCAAAGGTAGTAAATTTCCCGGCAAAGCAGGGGACCGGGCCTGCCGGATGGCAAATCCCCCGCCGGTATCGTTGCCGGCGGGGGACTTGTGCAGGATCGGGCAGGGCCCGGGCGCCTTAAGGCAGGTCGGCCACGCGCTCGGCGAAGCCGGCGATCGCCGGCAGGCCGCTCTCGGGCCGGTCCATATACCAGTAGGCAGTCGAGCAGTAGTCGTCGACGCGCTCCATCACGTTGCTCCACTCGGGATGCGCCTCGAGCTCCTCACGGGTGTAGTACTCGGTCCCGTCACCCGCCTTCATGAAGCGCAGCTCGGGATACTTGTTCATCGACTCGAGCATGGCCGGATAGGCCGGTCCGCCCATCACCTGGATCGTCGCCCGGATATTCTTCCGGAAGTAGACCGGGTCGGGCACGTGCAGGCGGTAGAAGCCCCAGGCGTCCTTCTTTTCCGAGACGAAGTTGTTGCCCTGATAGGCATGGCTGAAGTAATTCATGCCGTAGCCGGTGCCGATATAGTCCTCGGCGCCCGTGCCGCAAAGGGTGGGGTACTCCTGATCGCCGTCGAGGTAGATCTTGAACTCGCCCTCGCCCCACCAGAAGTTGGTGCAACGATGGTCGGACCGCACGCCGATGTTGCAGCCCAGGTAGCGCCCGCTGCCCTCGATGAGCGGCAGCACGGTGTAGTCCTGGCGCAGCGTGGTCGGGTTCTCGCGCCGCCAGTAGGCGTGGAAATAGAGCATCCGGTCGTCGTGGCGGTCGCCCAGCGTGACGTCGACCTCATAGTAGACGCCGTTGTCGGTGCCGCTTTCGTTGATCAGCTGGATGCGCGCCGCTTTGCGGAACGGCAT
This sequence comes from Rikenellaceae bacterium, assembly GCA_017415005.1. Classification (GTDB taxonomy): domain Bacteria; phylum Bacteroidota; class Bacteroidia; order Bacteroidales; family Rikenellaceae; genus RGIG1874. Next base: position 19,727 of record JAFQJK010000026.1, on the reverse strand, counting down.
CGGGGCGATACAGTTGAATGACTTGCCCTCGGGCGACGAGAAGAGCGCGTTCTCGAACGGCGTCATACGTCCCAGGCTCATGCAGAAGAAGTCGCCCAGCGGGGCCTGGACGGCTGGCTCCGACGCGCCGTCCCAGTACATCTCGATCCTGAGCCCGCGCAGCGCCGCCGGCTCCATGTGGAACAGCGTCATCCAGATACGGCGCACCGTGCCGCTCTCCGAAATGTCGGCCAGCACGAGCGTGTCGCCCGCGGCGAGCGGCGTATTGGGAGCTCCCTTGCGGCCGAAGTTGGCCTGGCCGCCCGCCCCCTTCTCGGCATTGCGGTTCTCGAACGTGTACCACCGCGTGCGGACCTGGGCCGGGGGCATCTGGTACATGTCGTCGGTCGACACGAGGCGGTCGGCGCGCTGGGCCACGGCCTCGGTGACCGTTAGTCCCGACGCGAGCAGGGCCGCAAATAGCAGGAAATATCTTTTCATAATCACAGGATTTTGGTTAGGTAACCACAATGTAGTAAAATACCCGGAAAAATCGACCTCTCCGTAAAAAAATCAGCCGGGAGGCAGGGCGGGGCGGACCATCCCGGCCCGGGACAGGCGAAGGTCGTCGGCCCGGAGTGCCGGCTCGCCGACGGAACCGGCCGTTTCGGACACCGATCCGTCCGATTGCCCGGCTTTTCACCGATCGCGCCGTAACAAATCCCGAATTAAAGCGTATATTTGCTGGACATCTCCCAAATCGGGTGTAAATCACCCGTATCTCGCTTCACGCCGGACCCGTCCGGCCTTTGTCCGTTCGGCCCATACCGGCCGTGTCACAATCGATTAATGTTATAGATCTATGAAAACCACGCCTTTTACCCGCTACCACATCGACGCCGGAGCCCGCATGGCCGAGTTCGCCGGCTACAACATGCCTATCGAGTTCACGGGGATCAATAACGAGCACACCGCGGTCCGCGAGCGGGCCGGCGTATTCGACGTCAGCCACATGGGCGAGATATGGGTCAAAGGCGAGCAGGCGCTCCCGTTCCTACAGGCCGTGACTACGAACGACGTGTCGGTGCTTTACGACGGCAAGGTGCAGTATTCGTGCCTGCCCAACGGCCGCGGCGGCATTGTCGACGACATCCTTGTCTACCGGATCGATGCGCTCACCTACCTGCTGGTGGTCAATGCGGCGAACGTCGACAAGGACTGGAAGTGGCTCTGCGAACAGGGCGCGCGGTTCGGGCTCACGCCGGGCCGGGAGCTCTACAACGCCTCGGACGAGATCGCGCAGCTCGCCGTGCAGGGGCCCCTCGCCATGCAGATCGTGCAGAAGCTCTGCCCCGAGCCGGTGCAGGACCTTCCGTACTATACCTTTGTCAAGACCGAGGTTGCCGGGATCAAAGACGCGATCCTCTCGATCACGGGCTACACCGGGGCCGGCGGGTGTGAGATCTACGTGGCCAACGAGGATGCCGGGCAGCTCTGGCAGGCGCTGTGGAAGGCCGGAGCGCCGATGGGCCTGCAGAACATCGGCCTCGGTGCGCGCGACACGCTGCGCCTCGAGATGGGCTTCTGCCTCTATGGAAACGATATCGACGACACCACCTCGCCCATCGAGGCGGGGCTCGGCTGGATCACCAAATTTGCCGACGGCAAGGATTTTGTCGACCGGGAACGGATGGCGGCGCTCAAGGCCGAAGGTCCCGCCCGGCGGCTCGTGGGGATCGAGATGACCGAGCGCGGCATTCCGCGCCACGGCTACCCCGTTGTCGATGCCGACGGCAACACGATCGGCACGGTGACCTCGGGTACGATGTCGCCCTCGCTCAAGGTGGGTATCGGGCTGGGATATGTCGCGGCCGCCCACTGCGCGCCGGGCAGCGAGGTCGCGGTCGTGATCCGCGACAAGCCGGTCCGGGCCCGTGTGGTCCGGCCCCCGTTCTACAAAAAGTAACCGACCAAAACAGGAAAGCCTATGATATTACTGATGATTGCCGTGTTCCTGATCGGATACGCCTGTATCGCGATGGAGCACAAGCTCAAGATCGACAAGTCGGCCATCGCGCTCGTGCTGTGCGGCGTGCTGTGGGTGATCTACATTTTCGCTGCGCCGTCGCTCATTCCGTCGGCAGCCGGGTTCAGCTTCAAGCAGTTCCTTGCCGACAACCCCTCGGTGGCCGCGATGCCATACCTCGAACAGTGCATCCAGTTCGTGGTCGGGCATCAGTTGCTCGACAATCTGGGCGAGACGGCCGAGATTCTGATCTTCCTGATCGGCGCGATGACCATCGTTGACCTGATCGACTCGCACGGCGGGTTCTCGTTCATCACCGAGCGCATCACCACGCGCAACGAGCGCAAGCTCATCTGGCTGATCGCCGGGATCACGTTCTTCATGTCGGCCCTGCTCGACAATATGACCACCACGATCATCATGGTCATGCTGCTGCGCAAGATCATCCGTAACTATAAGAAACGCTGGATATTCGCCGGGGTGATCATCATCGCGGCCAACAGCGGCGGCGCCTGGTCGCCCATCGGCGACGTGACGACGATCATGCTCTGGGTCAAGGGCAACGTCTCGACCACGCCGCTCATCGGGTCGCTCCTGCTGCCCTGTCTCGTCTCGGCGCTGATACCGACGGCGTTCGCCGCGCGCATGCTCAAGCCCGGCGAGATGGCTGCGGCCCAGTCGGCGGTCGTCAGCTCGCGACCCCGGTACATCACCAAGTCGGACAGCCTCACGATCCTCATTCTCGGCGTGAGCCTGCTGGTCTGCGTGCCGGTCTTCAAGACCGTCACCCACCTGCCGCCGTTCATGGGCGTGACCACCGCGCTCGGTATCCTGTGGGTCTACACCGAACTCATGTACAAACACAAGCGCAACATGGAGGAGTCGATCAAGTGCCGCGTATCGAAGGTGCTCAAGCACATCGACATGCCGACGATCCTCTTTTTCCTCGGTATCCTGATGTCGGTGGCCGTGTTGCAGAGCGCGGGCATCCTCAGCTCGTTCGCTTCGCTGCTCGATACGCATGTACATAATATCTATGCGATCAACTTGATGATCGGGCTCCTGTCGGCCGTGGTCGACAACGTGCCGCTCGTCGCGGCGGCCATGGGCATGTACCCGGTCATGGACACCGTGTCGCTCGCCGCTGCGGCCGACCCGGCCTACATGCAGGCTTTCGTGCAGGACGGTACGTTCTGGCACTTGTTGGCCTACTGCGCCGGCGTGGGCGGCAGCATGCTGATCATCGGCTCGGCTGCGGGCGTCGTGGCCATGGGTCTCGAGAAGATGAATTTCATGTGGTATTTCAAGCGCATTTCGCTGCTCGCTTTCATGGGCTACCTGGCCGGTGCGGCGGTCTACGTCCTGCAGGTTTTCATCGGTATGGCCTGACGGCCCTGCCACCGAATGAAAACCCGCCGGCCATACCAGGGCCGGCGGGTTTTTCATATTGTATCGCGAAATCTATCGTATCGTCATCTGGTCGCAGTGCGAGGCTCCCGGATGGGCCCGGCGGAAACGCACGCGGCTGATCCAGCGCGCCAGCTCGCCCCACCACATCACGAACGATGTGAGGCCGATCGCCAGGCCCCAGTCGGCGACCGTGAGCGGTACGGTGCGGAACACGCCGTTGCCCACCGTGACGATCAGTACCTGGCCGGCCAGGATCGCAGCCAGCACCAGCAGGAAGCTGTAACTGCGCCGCATGTCGCCGAATGCCGACTCGCGCGTGCCGTAAGCCTTGGCGTTGAACATATTCCAGAACTGCAACAGGACGAAGACCGTGAAAAAGAGCGAGAGCTGGTAGAGCGTGATCCCCTCACCATAGTACAGCAGCATGCCGAGCAATACGGCGATGAATGCAAGCCCGTAGCCGAGGATGTTCATCCACATCGCGCGCGTGATGATGAAGTCGGTGCTCTTGCGCGGGCGCTCCTTCATTACGCAGATGCTGGGCGGAAGCGCGGCGAGCGCCATCGCGGCGAACGTGTCCATGATGAGGTTGACCCAGAGGATCTGCGTCACGGTGAGCGGCAGTTCGGAGCCGAAGATCGACCCGAAGAAGACCACCACCAGCGCGGCGAAGTTGACCGTCAGCTGGAACTGGACGAAACGCTGGATGTTCTTGTAGAGCGAGCGGCCCCACATAACGGCCGTCGCTATGCTGCCGAACGAGTCGTCGAGCAGCGTGATGTCACTCGCCTCTTTGGCCACCGACGTGCCGGTACCCATCGAGAGGCCCACCTGCGCGAAGTTGAGCGCCGGGGCGTCGTTGGTCCCGGCGCCCGTCACGGCCACCACCTCGCCGAGCTTCTGGAGCAGCTGCACGAGGCGCTGCTTGTCCATCGGCCGGGCGCGGGCCATGATCTTCAGCTTCTGTACCCTTTTGAGCAACTCCTCGTCGCTCATTGCGGCGAACTCGGTGCCGGTGATCTCGTTCTCGGGGCCGTCGGCGTCGGTCCACAGGCCGATCTGCCGCGCGATCTCGCGCGCGGTGGCCGGCGTGTCGCCCGTCACGATCTTGACCTGGATGCCCGCGTCGAGGCAATCTTGGACGGCTGCCGGGACATCGGGACGCACCGGGTCGGAGATGGCCGCTACGGCAATGAACTTCAGCTCGTTCCCCGCCAGCCCCAGCTCGCACTTGTCTCCGTCGAACAGGCGGTAGGCGAAGCCCAGCGTGCGCATCGCCTTGGACTGGTAGGTTGCCAGTTGCACGTCGATCTCGGCCTTATGGCTTTGGTCGCCGCACATGGCGTAGACGATCTCGGGCGCTCCCTTGACGTAGAGCACGCGGCGGCCCAGCGCCTTCGAGTCGACCAGCGTGGCCATGAACTTGCGCTCGGTCGTGAAGGTCATCTGGTCGATCACCCGGTCGCCGTCGCGTACCTGCTGGTAGTCGCCGCCCTTGTCGTGGAGCCAGAGCAGCAGCGCGCCCTCGGTGGGGTTGCCGATCACCTTGTCCTGCTGATCGAGGAAGGCCGTCGAGTTGATCGCGATGTCCTCGTCGAGCTCGGCCCCGGCCTGCTCGTCGTAGAGCTTGATCTCCGCCACGCGCATCTGGTTCTGGGTGAGCGTGCCGGTCTTATCGGTACAGATCACCGTGACGGCCCCCATCGTCTCGCAGGCGTGCATCTTGCGCACCAGGTTGTTGGTCTTGAGCATCCGGCGCATGCTCAGAGCCAGGCTCAGCGTGATGCTCATCGGCAGGCCCTCGGGAATGGCCATCACCATGATCGCCACCGAGACCATGAAATACTTGAGCAGCTGGCTGGCGATATGCAGCCAGTCGCCCTGCAGCAGCGTCCGCTCGCCGAGGAACAGTCCCTTGGCCAGCAGCACGACGAACACGAGCACGGCCAGCGCCGTACCGACCTTGCCGATCAGCACCGACAACCGGTCGAGCTGCTTGTTGAGCGGCGTCTTCTCCTCGCTCTCGACGGTCGACTGCTGGGCCACCTTGCCGAACTCCGTGGCGTCGCCCACCGCCTCGACGACCATCACGCCGTGGCCTTCAACGACGGTCGTGCCGCGCAGCACGTGGTTCGACGGGTAGGTCGCCTCCTCGTCGAACCGGGCCGGGTCGGTCGTCTTGCCGATCACCGGTTCGCCCGTGAGCGTCGACTCGTTGATGCGCAGCGAAACGGCTTCGGCGAGCACGCCGTCGGCCGGGACCTCCTCGCCGCTGTCGAGCACCACCACGTCGCCCACCACGACGTCGCGCTTGGCGATCTCGACGACGTTGCCGTCGCGGATCACCTTGACCGGCGTGTCGTCGTTGACCGTGTTGAGCACGTCGAATTTGCGCTTGGCGTCGTACTCGAACCAGAATCCGACGCCCGTGGCGAGCAGCACGGCGAAGAAGATACCGATCGGCTCGGCAAACTCTTTCTCGATAAATCCGACGGCCAGCGACAGCACGGCTGCCACGAGCAGCACCTTGATGATCGGGTCCTCGAACTTCTCGATGAAAAGCCTCCAGACCGATTGCCGTTTGGCCGGGGTGATGACATTCTCGCCGTACTTCGCGCGGCTTTCGCTGACCTGTGTGGCGGTCAGGCCTTTCTGATGATCTGTCATAAAATTACGGTTGGGTTATCGGTTACCTATATTATACATTGGCGCGCTCCATGCGTTCCGGGAAGCGTGACATAAAAAGTGCCAGACGTCATAGCCTCTGTTGCAGCGCCGTGCCGCGCTTCATCGCGTCGAGCTTGATGGCCACGAACAGCAGCACGGTGAAGGTGATCAGCGACGAGCCCCCGTAGCTGAAGAACGGCAGGGGGATGCCGATCACCGGCAGCAGCCCGATCGTCATGCCCACGTTGACCACCACGTGAAAGAAGAAGATCGATGCGACGCTGTAACAATAGATGCGGCCGAACGCCTCCTCCTGCCGCTCTCCCATGCGCATCAGGCGCAGGATCAGCAGGCAGAACAGCGAGACGACCAGTGTGCTTCCCACGAAGCCCCACTCCTCGCCCACGGTACAGAAGATGAAGTCGGTGCTCTGCTCGGGGACAAAGTTGTACTTGGTCTGCGTTCCCTCGAGGAATCCCTTGCCCACGAGGCCGCCCGAGCCGATGGCGATCTTCGACTGGTTGACGTTGTAGCCCCATCCCTTGAGGTCCGATTCGAGGCCCAGCAGGTCGAGGATGCGTTTCTGCTGGTGGGTCTGCATCACGTTGTCGAACACGTAGTCGATCGTCTCGGTGAAGAGCAGCGAGCCGACGAACAGACCTGCGAAAAGCGTGAGGTTGCGCAGCTTGTGGCGATAGGCATAGATATAGGCCGGGATGATCGAGAGGCCCGTTACGATGAGCAACGCCGCGTACATCGTCATCGGTACGCCGCAGAGCGGCAGCAGGAAAAAGAGCGCGATCGCCCCGAGCGCCAGTCCCGACAAGTAGACGATCTTGGCGCGCCAGTGGCCGTTGCTGAGCCCCTCGGCCAACACGCACACGACGATCATCACGATCAGCAGCGAGAGCGGCGTGAGCAGGAACGAGAGGATGAAGAGCGTGACGGTGAGGATCAGCGCCACATAGACCCAGCCGTTGAAGCCCTCGCGGTAGAGCATGAAGAAGAAGGCACCGTAGACCAGGGCCGATCCCGTGTCGTTCTGCGCGACGATGATCGCGGCCGGGAGGCCCAGGATCAGGAAGACGCGCAGCAGGTCGGCGAAGCGATGGATCGAGAAGGTGTACGAGCTCATGTAGCGCGCCAGCGCCAGCGCCGTGGTGAACTTGACGAACTCGGCGGGCTGGAGGGCTACCGGCCCGATCACGATCCACGCCCGGGCTCCGTTGACCACCTTGCCGCCCAGCAGCACGCCGACGAGCAGCAGGATCGCCGCACAGTAGAGCGGGTAGGCGAGCATATGCCAGTACTTGCCGTCGATCAGCACGATCGCCAGCGCGATGAAGGCCGACACGCCGATCCAGATCATCTGCTGGCCGTAGCGCTGCCCCATGTCGAGGATATTGGCGTGGGCCTCGTCATAGACGGCGGCGTAGATATTGAGCCACCCCATCAGCACCAGGGCCGCGTAGATCAGGATCGCCACCCAGTCGAACCCGCGCGAGAAGATATGGTTGTCGTTACTTAGCATAGGCGGGATAGGCGATTTGCATGTTCTTGACATAGTCGACCAGTTGCGGCCGGGTGATCGTATCGGTGAGGTACTGCTCGGTGATGAGGCTGGCGATCGGCGCAGCGATCGTCGCGCCGAAGCGTCCGTTCTCGACATAGACCGAGACGGCGATACGCGGGTTGTTGCGCGGCGCGAAGCACATGAAGGTAGAGTGGTCGGCCCCGTGCGGGTTCTGCGCCGTGCCGGTCTTGCCGCAGATGTCGAGCCCCTCGACACGCGCTATGCCGGCCGTTCCGCCCGGCTGGTGCACGGCCCGCCACATCCCTTCGACCACCGGGTCGAAGTGCTTCGGATCGACCTTCGTGTAATGCTCCTCGTAGAAGCGGGCATCGATCGAGTCGCGGTCGTGGATGCGCTTGACGACGTGCGGGATGCGGAAATGGCCCCGGTTGGCCACCGTGGCGGCCAGGTTGGCCATCTGGAGCGGCGTAGCCCCGAGCTCGCCCTGCCCGATCGATAGCGAGATGATGGTCAGTGAGTTCCAGCTTCCCCGGTATTTCTTGTTGTAATACTCGGCGCTCGGGACGTTACCGCCGCGTTCGTCGAGAAAGTCGGAGCCCAGCTTGCGCCCGTAGCCGAAGCTGCGTACGTAGTCGGCCCAGACGTCGAAGCCGTTCTTGATGCTGCCGTACTTGCGGTTGTCGACGACGTTGCGCAACACGTAGCAGAAATAGGCGTTGCACGAGTTCTGCACTGCGCCCGTCAGGTCGAGCGGCGAGCTGTGGTTGTGGCACTTGACGCCGCGGCCCACCGTGTAGCCCATATGGCACGGATACGTCGTCCCGGGCGTCAGTACTCCCTCTTGCAGGCCGATCAGGCCGTTGATCACCTTGAAGGTCGAGCCCGGCGGGTAGGGCGACATCACGGCCCTGTTGTAGAGCGGCCGTCGCGGGTCGCGCAGTAGTTTCATGTAGTTGTTGCCCCGGTTGCGTCCCACCATCTCGTCGGGGTCGTAGCTCGGACTGCTGGCCATCACGAGGATCTCGCCCGTCGCGGGTTCGATGGCCACCACGCTCCCGACCTTGCCTGCGAGCAGCTCCTCGGCCAGCGCCTGCAGCCGCGCGTCGATCGTGCAGGTGATCGCCACGCCCGGCTCGGGCATCGTGTCGTACATGCCGTCGGCGTAGGCCCCCTTGGGGATGCCGTGCACGTCGACCAGCTGGATCTTGATCCCTTTCTTGCCGCGGAGCACCTCTTCGTAAGCCTTTTCGATGCCGCTCATCCCCGCGAAGTCGCCGCTGCGGTAGTAGGGGTTACGCTCGATGAACTTGTCATCGACCTCGCCCACATAGCCCAGCAGGTTGCCCGCGATCTTGCGCGGATAGGAGCGCACCGTGCGGTAGACCGTGTAAAAGCCCGGGAAGCTGTACTCCTCGAAACGGAGCTTATCCTCCTTCGATATCTGCTTGAAAAGCACCGACGGGCGGCGGCGCGAGAAGCTCGCGGCCTTGCGCAGCTCCTTACGCACCTGGGGCACCGTGACGCCGAGGATCGAGGCCAGGCGCACCGTGTCGAACGGCCCCACCTCACGCGGGACGGCCACCAGGTCGTAGGCCTCCTTACTCTGGACGAGGAACTCGCCGTTGCGGTCGTAGACCTCGCCGCGCGGGGGATACTGCACCGTATAGCGCAGTACGTTGTTGTCGGCGTTGATCTTGTAGGTGGGGTCGATCACCTGAATATAGAACAGCCGCAGGACGATCACGGCGAACGCTGCGATCACCGCCAACTGGAGGATCCGGGCGCGGGGCAGTTTCATAGTCGGTCTTTCTTGGCTACGGGTTTCATCAGGAACAGCAGCTGGCAGCAGAAGACCAGTCCGACGGTCAGCGCGCCGCTCAGTACGGTGCGCAGCAGTGTCAGGTAGTAATAGCGCCAGGTGAGCGCCTCGAACGTGAAGAACACGAGGCCGTGCAGCAGGACAACGGCCGACGAATAGCGCAGGTAGCGCTTCAGGCCAAGCCGTTGTGCATTGGGCACGCCGCCGTCATGGAGCGCCTCCTTGCCTGCGATGAGCAGCAGGACGCCCCGTCGGGTATAGGCCGCGGCCAGCGTCGCGATCGTGTTGATGCCCGGCAGCGCCATCAGCAGGTCTATCGCAAGGCCCGTTGCGAGGCCGAGCAGCAGGACCGCGACGGGCGCAAGCTCCATCGGCAGCAGCACGATGAAGGTCACGTAGACCAACGGGGTCAGGTAGACGCTCAGGTTGAGGTTGTCGAACAGGAAGACCTGCAGCAGCGCCACGATCACAAACATCAGCGTATATTCGAGTATCCTCTGCATAGCTCTTTTCTTCGGTCCGGCTGTACCGGACAGTGTATGGTTCAGTGCCGGGCGCCCTGTTTCCGGCGATGCGCCCCGGCGCGTCAGTACGATTGGCCGGTCAGCTCCTCCTCAAGGCCGCGTCGCTCGGCGGCATCCTCGTAGCGGATCACGAACACGTTGCGCAGCGCTCCCACGGGGCTTGCGAGCCGTACCCGCACATCGTAATAGGTCGCCTCCCTGAGCTCGAAGCTTTCGACCGTGCCGATCGGCAACCCCTGCGGGAAGCGCGACGAGTAGTCGGTCGTCACGATCGTGTCGCCCACGGCGATCTCGGCGTATTTCGGGATCTCGGACAGCATCAGGTACTCGTAACTGCGGCCGTCCCAGTAGAGCGAGCCGAAGAACTCGCTGCCCTTGATCTTGCCGCTGGCGCGGAACTCGCGGTTGAGCACCGACATGCAGACCGCAAATTTGTCGGAGCATCCGAGCACGTAGCCCACCGGCATGCCCGACGGTGCGATGATCGCCATCCCCTCTTCAATGCCGTCGCCGAAACCCTTGTCGATCGTGATGAAGTTGTCCTGCCGCGTGATCGAATTGCGGACGACCCGGGCGGTCGAGTAACGGTAGGGACTGAGCGAGGCCCGCGTGGCCGAGTCGGCCGCGACGACCGTGTCGGCTCCCGTGGTTGGCGCGGCCGCCGCCGGACTGTTGTGCAGCCGGGCGATCTCTTCCATCAGCGCGCGGTTCTCTTCGCGCAGGCGGAGGTAGCCCGTGACGCCCGCAAGCCCGGCCTGCAGGTGGCCCACCGCGCGGTTCGACGCGCTCACCAGCTGGGCACGGGCGTAGCTCGTGCTGTTGGCGTAGAAATGGATCGCCAGCGCTTCGAGTGCGATGAACAGCAGGAATACGTAGATCCGCTTGAGAAATCCAAAAAACTTTATCATCCCTTTCCGGGCAATTTATCGGTACCGGACAAATATAGCGAAAGCCGAGAGCAATCGGGAAAACTTGTTTTCCGGGATTGCCGAGGCGCCTCCTATATTCAGCAAATATAGCGAAAGCCGAGAGCAATCGGGAAAACTTGTTTTCCGGGATCGCCGGGGCGTATCCTATATGCTACAAATATAACGATTTTCCCGGGTTGCAGCGTCTGTCGCAGACAGGAATTGCAGTCGGTCGCCAAATTCGTAACTTTCAATGGGTTGGAGCGGCGTTTTGTGCCACACTCCCTTTCTGCCTGTGCCCCGAGGGGCGATCGCTGCATGATCCCGGGCAGGTCTTCTTTCTGCGCTCGGTGCCTTCGGATCGGGCTGTGCAGCCGCTCCGGCTACCGGAACGGCACTTCCTGCCGTACTCTTTTTGTTCTCAGGCCGCAGCCCTCTTTCGGTGCGTGCCGTCCTGTCCGGACACGGACCGTCGCCATTCCCTGCGAATGGCGTACTTTGGTGCGTTCGTCTTTTACGGCCGGGGGAGCCGTTGCTCACTGAATCTCATTGTGCCACCCGGCTCCGGCAGGTCCCGTACGGGCCGTTCCCTTACATAAAATTTGCCCGGCAGCCTGCTTGCTTCCGGGCAAATCGTGTTTCAGCCGTGACGGACCGGTGTGTCGTGTCCGATACTGCCGCTCCGTCCGTCCGCGCTACCGCATCAGGAACGAGAACTTGTTGATGTTCTTGAGCGCGATGCCCGTACCGCGCACCACGGCGCGCAGCGGGTCTTCGGCAATGTGGAACGGCAGGTTGGTCTTGTCGTGCAGGCGCTTGTCGAGGCCGCGGATCAGCGCGCCGCCGCCGGCCAGGTAGACGCCGTTCTTCACCACATCGGCATATAGCTCGGGCGGGACCATCTCGAGCACCTTCATCACGGCTGCGTCGATCTTGACGAGCGACTTCTCGAGCGAGTAGGCGATCTCGCTGTACGAGAGCGTCAGCGTCGAGGGCAGTGCCGTAAGGATGTTAGGGCCCGTTACCACGTAATCCTCGGGCTCCTCGTCGAGCTCGGAGACGGCGGCGCCGACGGCGATCTTGATGTCCTCGGCCGTGCGCTCGCCGATGCGGATGTTATGCTGCTGGCGGACGTAGCTCTGGATGTCCTCGGTGAACACGTCGCCGGCCACGTTGATGCTCTCGCTGCAGACGATGCCGCCCAGCGAGATGCAGGCGATCTCGGTGGTGCCCCCTCCGATGTCGATCACCATGTGCCCCTCGGGAGCCTCGACGTCGAGGCCCGCGCCCAGCGCGGCGGCCATCGGCTCGTAGATCATCGACACCTCGCGGCCCCCGGCGTGCTCGGCCGAATCGCGCACTGCGCGGATCTCGACATTGGTTGAGCCCGACGGGATACAGATCACCATGCGCAGCGACGGGTTGAACAGGTGGCCCGAGAAGTTGACCTTCTTGATCATGCCGCGCAGCATCAGCTCGGCCGCATTGAAGTCGGCGATCACCCCGTCCTTGAGCGGGCGGATCGTCTTGATGTTCTGGTGGGTCTTACCGTGCATCTGGCGCGCCTGGTTGCCGATGGCCACCAGCTTGCCGCTATGCTGGTCGACCGCCACGATCGACGGTTCGTCGACGACGATCTTGCCGTTGCTGATGATGATGGTGTTGGCCGTCCCGAGGTCGATGGCCAGCTCCTGTGTCAGTGAAAACAGTCCCATAGGTCGTCGCGTGTTTTAGTGTTTGAAATGGCGCAGTCCGGTGAACACCATGGCCATGCCGTTGGCATTGCAGTAGTCGATCGAGTCCTGGTCGCGTACCGAGCCGCCCGGAGCGATCACCGCGTCGATCCCCTCGCCGTGGGCGATCTCGACGCAGTCGGCGAACGGGAAGAAGGCATCCGAGGCCATCACGGCGCCCCGCAGGTCGAAGCCGAAGCTCTTGGCCTTGGCGATGGCCTGGCGCAGCGCGTCGACGCGCGAGGTCTGGCCGATGCCGCTGGCCAGCAGCATGCCGTTCTTGGCCAGCACGATCGCATTGCTCTTCGACTGCTTGACGATAATGTTGGCGAACAGCAGGTCTTTCATCTGCTCGGGCGTCACCTTTTTGTCGGTCACCGCTTTGGCCTCGCTGTCGCGGCCGCCGAGCTTGAGGTCGCGGTCCTGGACGGCCACGCCGTTCAGCATCGAGCGGAACTGCTTGGCGCTGCGTGCGGTGTCCTTCATGCGCAGGATGATGCGGTTTTTCTTCGTTTCGAGAATGTCGAGCGCCTCTTTCGTGTACGACGGGGCGATAACTACCTCGAAGAAGATCTTATTGATCTCCCCGGCCGCTTCGGCGTCGATCTCGCGGTTGCAGATCAACACGCCGCCGAAGGCCGAAACGGGGTCGCCGGCCAGCGCGTCCTTCCATGCCTCGGCCACCGTCGCGCGCGTGGCCACGCCACAGGCGTTGTTGTGCTTGAGCACGGCGAACGTGGGCTCGCTGAACTCCTCGATCAGGTTCACCGCCGCGTCGATGTCGAGCATGTTGTTGTACGAGATCTCCTTGCCGTGCAGCTTGTCGAACATCTTGTCGATGTCGCCGTAGAAAGTGGCCTGCTGGTGCGGGTTCTCGCCGTAGCGGAGCGTCGTCCCGGCGCCGAAGCTGCACTTGAGGGCCGGAATGCCCTCCTGCTGGTTGAAGTAGTTGAAGATCGCGCTGTCGTAGTGCGAGCTGACGTTGAACGCCTGCGCGGCGAACCAGCGGCGCTGTTCGAGCGTCGTTGCCCCGTCCTGTGCTTCGAGCAGCTCGAGCAACTTGCCGTACTGGGCCACCGAGCCCACGATCACCACGTCCTTGAAGTTCTTGGCGGCGGCACGGATCAGCGAGATGCCTCCGATGTCGATCTTCTCGATGATCGACTGCTCGTCGGCGCCCGAGGCCACGGTCTGCTCGAACGGGTAGAGGTCGACGATCACCAGGTCGATCTCGGGGATCTCGTACCGGGCCGTCTGCTCGCCGTCCGTCGGGTTGTCGCGGCGTGCGAGGATACCGCCGAATACCTTGGGGTGCAGCGTCTTGACGCGGCCGCCCAGGATCGACGGATAGCCCGTGAGGTCTTCGACGGCCTCGGCTTTCACGCCCAGCCCCTCGATAAACTTGAGCGTTCCGCCGGTCGAGTAAATGGTTACGCCCTCCCGGGCCAGTTTCTTCACGATTGCATCCAGACCGTCTTTGTAATAGACGGAAATCAACGCGCTTTTTATCTTTTTCACTGCGGTAAGTTTTACATTTTCTATGATCGTGCAAAGATAAAAAAAAGCATACATATACCCAATATTTTGTCGATCTATTCGCAAATTAAGCTGCTTTATCTCATCTTCCGCCCGAATGGGTGGATTGTCATATATGATAATGCGTGCGGAGTGCGGCGGGCCGATGTCCATATTTTGCCGACGTCTTGGCTACTTTGCCGAAAAATGCGTAAGTTTGTCGTTCAATTCATCCCCGAATCATGGCATACACCATTGAGCGCGAGGCACGCTGTGCCGTTATCGGATACGGCAGCTGGGCCACGGCGCTGGTCAAAATAATCCTCGAGAACGAAGCCGACGTCGGCTGGTACATCCGCAACCGCGAGGTGCTCGACTACATTCGTCAGCACAAAACCAATCCCCGCTATCTGCGCGATGTGCACTTTTACACCAACAACCTGCGGATGTCGGACGACATCGACGAGGTGGTCGCCTCGGCCGATATCGTGATCCTGGCCGTCCCGTCGGCCTTCCTCAAGGCGGTGCTTGAGCCGCTCACCGTCTCGCTCCGCGACAAGTTCGTCATTTCGGCCATCAAGGGCATTGTGCCCGACGACTACGTCACCGTGGCTGAATACATCAACCGGCACTACGAGGTGCCGTTCGACCAGATCGGCATCATCTCGGGTCCCTGCCACGCCGAGGAGGTGGCCCTCGAGCGGCTGTCGTACCTGACGGTCGTCTGCAAGAGCCTCGACAACGCCGTGATCCTCGGCGAGAAGATCAAGACGCGCTATATCAATGTCAGCCACTCGACCGATATCTATGGCATCGAGTACGCCGCCGTGATCAAGAATATCTACGCCATCGCCGTCGGCATGGCCATCGGCCTGGGCTACGGCGACAACTTCCTTGCCGTGCTGATCTCGAACGCCGCGATGGAGATGGCCCGGTTTATGAACACCACCTATCCGGCCCCGCGCGACACGAACGCCTCGGCCTATCTGGGCGACCTGCTGGTCACCTCCTACTCGCAGTTCAGCCGCAACCGTACGTTCGGGCTGATGATCGGCAAAGGCTACTCGGTGCGTAACGCGCAGATCGAGATGAGCATGATCGCCGAGGGCTACTACGCCTCGGCCTGCATCACGCAGATCAACAAACGGCACGGCGTCGACATGCCGATCGCCCGCATGGTCTACAACATTCTTTACGGCGGCGAGTCGCCGTCGGCCGCGATGAAGAAGCTCACCGCGCGCCTCGTCTGAACTCACACAAAACACGAAATACCATGAGCAGTATCAAGATCAACATCGACAACGCGGGCGTCGGCCGTGAACTCGGCGCCATCGAGGGCGAAGTGATGCAGGCTATGTGCACCCTGCACGAAGGCAGCGGCGCCGGTAACGATTTCCTCGGCTGGGTACATCTTCCCTCGTCGATCAGCGGCACGCAGCTCGACGAGATCCGGCAGACGGCCGACGCATTGCGCGCCAAGGCCGACCTGATCATCGTCATCGGCATCGGCGGCTCGTACCTCGGCGCCAAGGCTGTGATCGAGGCGATGGGTGACAGTTTCGGCTACCTGCGTAAACAGCAGGGTCCGACGGTCGTCTTTGCCGGCCAGAACCTGAGCGAGGATTACCTCTACGAGTTGATGCAGGCCGCGGGCGAGCACGAGGTGGCCGCTATCGTGATCTCGAAGTCGGGCACCACGACCGAGCCGGCCGTGGCGTTCCGCCTCGTCAAGGAGGCTATCGAGAAGCGTTACGGCAAGGCCGAGGCCGCCACGCGCATCGTGGCCGTCACCGACGCTGCGCGCGGTGCGCTGCGCAAGCTGGCCACCCAGGAGGGCTACAAGACGTTCGTGATCCCCGACAATGTGGGCGGACGCTTCTCGGTGCTGACCCCCGTGGGCCTGCTGCCGATCGCCGTGGCCGGCATCGACATCGCCGCGCTGGTCAGGGGAGCGCAGGAGATGGAGGCCGCCACGGCCCCCTCGGTGCCGTTTGCCGAGAATCCGGCAGCCATCTATGCCGCTGCACGCAACATTCTCTACCGCAAAGGTTTCAAGACCGAAATACTGGCCGCCTACGAACCCAAGCTGTTGTTCGTTGCCGAGTGGTGGAAGCAGCTCTACGGTGAGAGCGAGGGTAAGGAGCACAAGGGTATTTTCCCGGCCAGCGTGACGCTGACCGCCGACCTGCACTCGATGGGCCAGTATATCCAGCAGGGCGAGCGTACGCTGATGGAGACCGTGATCAGTGTCGGCGCGCCGCAGCATACCGTGCAGATCGATGCCGACGCCGAGAACCTCGACGGCCTCAACTTCCTGGCCGGAAAGCGCGTGAGCGGGGTCAACCGTATGGCCGAGCTGGGTACGATGCTGGCCCATGTCGACGGCGGGGTGCCCAATATCAAGATCGAGATCCCGGCCGTTACGCCGCATCATATCGGCGCGCTGCTCTATTTCTTCGAGGCAGCCTGCGGCATCAGCGGCTACACGCTGGGCGTCAATCCGTTCGATCAGCCGGGTGTTGAGGCTTACAAGAAAAATATGTTCGCGCTGCTCGACAAGCCCGGTTACGAGGCCGAGGGCAAGGCGATCCGCGAGCGGCTCAAGTAGCCGGGAGATCGATCCCCGGGATACGCGCTGCTCTGCCGCGTCCATAGCAGATATACCGCCGACCCTTCGGGGCCGGCGGTCGTTTTTATTGGAGCCCGGTCGTGTGTATGCGGTGAGCCGTCGCGATCAGATGCTTTACTTTATTGGCGTGACCTGTTGTCCGGAACCTGTTCCCTGGGCGCGGAGCAGCGCTGTCCCGTCCTTATTTTCCGGCCGGTCTGGCCTCGGGTCTCTGTTCCCGTCGCCGCTCTCGTCCTCGTCCCGGTATGCTATAACGATATCCGTCATTTCATCCGTGTTTGCACCGGTTGTCGCCGGCGGCGCCCTGCCCGGGCGCCGCGTTTTTTCATCGGCTATGCCCCGGCAGTCCGTTCGTCCCGGATACCGTATTCCGCCCGGTCCGTACCGTGACGGCGATCGCCTCACGGTACGGATCATCCTGGGGGAGCTGCCGCGATGTACCCGAGGGCTGTGCCTGAGGGCTGCTTTATGGCGCGCCCCGCTCGCGAGCGCGCTGCCCGAGGACGTGGGGCCTGCCGGAGGTGCGGCTGCCATGCTCGGACATTATCCCGGGCGGTCCGGTCCGTTGTCCCGCGTCTTTCGGCACCGTTATACCGCGATTCCCGATGCCTGTGCCGGACCGGGCTTTGTGATGAGATGCGGGCGCGGTACCTTGCGGAATGTCGCAAAGGGTGCGCATGCCGTAAGCGCTGCCGTTCGGGATGTGCCCCGGGGGAACGGACGACTCCCGGCTCTCGCATGAGGGCCGGGAGTCCGCTTTCCTGTCAGGCGGCACGGCTCGCGCCCGCCCGGCGTTACAGGGTGTCCAGCGCATGTCCGAGGTCGGCCTTGAGGTCATCGATGTGCTCGATCCCGGCCGAGATACGGAGCTGGTCGGGGTAGACACCCGCCTGCGCCTGCTCCTCGGGCGAGAGCTGGGCATGGGTGGTCGAGGCCGGGTGGATGATCAGCGTCTTGGCGTCGCCCACGTTGGCCAGCAGGCTGATCAGCTCGAGGCGCCCGGTCAGGTCGGCGGCCTGCTGCGCGGAGCCTTTGATCCGGAAGGTCAGCACACCGCCGAAGCCGTTGCGCAGGTACTTCAGGGCCAGCGCATGGTGCGGGTTTCCCTTGAGCCCGGGGTAGTTGACGCTTTCGACCTTGGGATGCGCTTGCAGCCATTCGGCCAGCTCGAGGGCGTTGTCGACGCTGCGCTGGACGCGGAGCGAGAGCGTCTCGAGCCCTTGCAGCAGCAGGAAGGCATTGAACGGGCTCAGGCAGGGGCCCAGGTCACGCAACCCTTCGGCCCGGGTACGGATGGCGAAGGCGATGTTTCCCAACGGGCTGCCCGCGCCGAATGTCTCCCAGATGTTGAGGCCGTGGTAGCTCTCTGTCGGTTCGCTGAAAGCCGGATATTTGCCGTTGCCCCAATCGAAGTTACCCCCGTCGACGACCAGGCCGCCCAGGCTCGTCCCGTGACCTCCGATCCATTTGGTGGCCGAGTGCGTGACCACGTTCACGCCCCAGTCGATCGGGCGGAACAGGTAGCCACCCGCCCCGAACGTATTGTCGGTCACTACGGCGATGCCGTGCCGGCGGGCGAGCTCGACGATCGGCTCGAAATCGGGGATATTGAACTCGGGGTTGCCGATCGTCTCGAGATAAATGGCCCGTGTGCGGCTGTCGATCTGCGCGGCGATGCTCCCGACGCTGTCGCCCTGTGCAAACCGCGTCTCGATCCCGAAGCGGCGCAGCGCCACCTTGAACTGGTTGTGCGTCCCGCCGTAAATGTACGACGTGCTCACGATATTGTCGCCCACGCCGGCCAGGTTGCTGATCGCCAGGAACTGGGCCGAGAGGCCCGAGGCTGTCGCCACGGCGGCCGTGCCGCCTTCGAGCGCGGCGATGCGCTCCTCGAGCACGGCCGCGGTGGGATTTGTCAGGCGGGAGTAGATGTTGCCGAACTTTTTCAGTGCAAAACGGTCGGCGCCGTCCTGCGCATCGTCGAACACATACGACGTGGTCTGGTAGATGGGTACGGCGCGCGAACCGGTTGTGGGGTCGGGTGCCTGTCCTGCGTGTACCTGCAGGGTCTCGAAGCGGAGTTTTTTCGTACTCATGGCTCTGATTTTTTTTATGTTTGCAAATTGTTGTGATCGCCGGCCGGGCCGAAAACAAAAAATCCGGCCTTCGGGGCCGGACTCTCTATCGGTTGTTGCTGTTTGTTCGCTTAGGGCAACGACGATCCGATCCGGCTCAGGCTGGAGTACATGCACATCGACATCATCATGGTGATGTTGGCTAATGGTGCGGTATGTGCCGGACGGTTGCTCATCGTGATCTCGGAACCCTGCGTCAGGCAGGCTTCCATCCGCAAATATATATAATTCTCCTAAAGTCGGTGCGGACGGAGTGAAAAAAATCAGATTTAGCCCGATGATTGGCTGCCGATCCGTATTTTTCTTGCGGTTCCGATAAAAAATGACGATTTTTTTAGGTGGATAAAAACTTTTTTGTTTATATTTGCGGCACCAAATCGTACAAATGCTCTGTTCGTCTATCGGTTAGGACGGCAGATTCTCAGTCTGCAGATAAGGGTTCGATTCCCTTACAGAGTACCCGGTTCGTGTTGAGCGCGTCTGCTCAACACGATTTTCTTGGAGAGATGCCGGAGTGGTCGATCGGGCCGCACTCGAAATGCGGTGTACGGGCAACTGTACCTAGGGTTCGAATCCCTATCTCTCCGCAACAAACGCTGAAAATCAGCAAATTGCAAAACAAACACCCAGTTTTACACCCAAGAATGTAAAGTCGGGTGTTTTTGTTTTATTTAAGATAATACAACCACTACATAATAAAAGAGTAGCGATATTAAAAGAATCCGATGAGAAAAGACTAATATGTATCTATCCATTCAGTTTGATTTTTCAGGACTTTACATCGTCCTGAAAGTATTTGTTATTGTATTCCAACGTCAGGAGTGGATTATAATACAAGTTTTTTGTGT